>CAZUZY010000073.1:0-27372 GCA_964624885.1 uncultured Polyangiales bacterium
GCGCGCACGAGGCCAAGGCGGCCTCGCCAGTGGTCGCCGCCGTCGCGACCCCGACTGCCGCGCCCCCGGCATCAGCGAGCGCGCCCACCGCGGCCGGGAGCGTCGTCATCCCCAAGGACGAGTCCTCGCTGATGCGGCTGCTCCGCAGCTCGACCGACCAGGCCACGCGCCTCCTGCTCGCGCGCGACGGCAACGCCCGTTTCCCGGACAGCCTCGACACGGGCGAGCGGACGGCGGCCATCGTCGAGGCCCTCTTCGCGCTCGATCGCGCGCCCGAGGGCCGCACCGAGGCCACCATATTCCTCGAGGCCCACCCCGACGACCCCTGGGCCAAGCGCGTGCGCAGCTTCACCGCGCTGCAGACGCACTGAGCCCTCCCCGGCCTCACCCCGCGAGGCGCTTGCGCTTCACCATCTCCACCAGCGTGGTGCGGTTGATGCCGAGGAGCTCGGCGGCGCGCGCCTTGTTCCAGCCCGTGCGGTCGAGCGCCTTGCGGACGAGGGAGCTCTCGTAGGCCTCGAGGTGGGCGCGCAGGTCGAAGCCGTCCTCGGGCAAGACGACCGGTGGCGTGGGGGCAGGGACCTGGCCCCGCACCTTGGGCGGCAGGTCGTGCAGCTCGATGAACGGGCCGATCGAGAGCAGCACCGCCCGCTCGATCACGTTCTCGAGCGCGCGGATGTTGCCCGGCCAGTCGTGGGCGAGCAGCGCCGTCACCGCCTCGGGCGAGAGGCCGAGGAGATCGCCACGCCCCGAGCGCGCCACGGCCGCGCGGAAGAAGTGCCGCGCGAGCAGCTCGACGTCGCTCCCGCGCTCACGGAGCGGTGGCAGGGTGACGTGCACCACCTCGAGCCGGTAGTAGAGGTCCTCGCGGAAGCGACCCGCGGCCACCTCGGCCTCGAGATCGCGGTGGGTCGCGGCCACGACGCGGAGGTCGCACTTGCGGGCGCGATCCTCGCCCACCGGCGAGTACTCCCGCTGCTGCAGCAGGCGCAGGAGCTTCACCTGCAGCGCGAGCGGCATCTCGCCGATCTCGTCGAGGAACAGCGTGCCGCCCTCGGCCGCCGCGACCCGGCCCTGCCGCGCGGCGTGGGCCCCGGTGAAGGCCCCCTTGGCGTGCCCGAACAGCTCGCTCTCGAGGAGGTTCTCGGGGATGGCGCCGCAGTTCACCGTGACCAGCGGCTTGTCGCGGCGGGGGCTCGCCTCGTGCAACGCCGCCACGACGAGCTCCTTGCCGGTGCCGCTCTCCCCGGTCACCAGCACGGTGCACGACGAGGGCGCCACCCGCTTGATGGTGGTGAGGAGCGCGTGCATGGTCGGGTGGCCACCGAGGATCGGCCCGCGCTCGGTGCGCACGTTCGGTGGCACGCTCGCGAGGTGCGGGCGCGGCGCCACCGAGATGCGATCGGAGGACCGGACGGGGACGGCGGGTTGCGGGACTTCGGCCATGACGAGAACCTCCGTCGTCCGACAGAGCAACAACCCGGCCAGCGAGCGGCGCGGACCGATCGGCGGTTTCTGCAGCGAAATGCGCGCGGATCCGGTCTCGATCCGGGACGGGTGAGACCCAGACCGAGGCCTCAGGCGACGAGGCGGTAGCCGACGCCGCGCACCGTGAGCAGGTGTTTCGGGCTCTGCGGGTCGGCCTCGAGCTTGGAGCGCAGCTGCATGAGGAAGTTGTCGATGGTGCGCGCCGTGCCGTGGTGGTTCGGCCCGTAGATGCGGTCGAGGATCTGCTCGCGGGAGAGCACCCGACCATGAGCCTCGACCAGCGCCACGAGCACGTCGAACTCGGTGGCCGTGAGCTCGACCGGCGCGCCGGCGCGGCGGACCTCGCGGGTGCCCTCGTCGATCTCGATCTCGCCGAAGCGGTGCACGGTGGGCACGGTGGGCTCGGGCTTGCCCATGCTGGCGCGGCGCAGGGCGGCGCGCACGCGGGCGAGGAACTCGGCCAGGCCGAAGGGCTTGGTGACGTAGTCCTCGGCGCCGAGCTCGAGGCCCATCACCTTGTCGATCTCGCTCGATCGCGCCGAGAGCATGATGATCGGCATCGTGCGGCCCTCCTTGCGGAGGAGCCGAAGGATCTCGAGGCCGTTCACGTGGGGCAGCATCACGTCGAGCACGACCAGGTCGACGCCGTCCGCGCGTGCGGCGGTGAGACCGGCCTCGCCCTCGTCGGCCACGGTGACGCGGTAGCCCTCGGCCTCGAGGTTCATGCGCAGGCCGACGGTGATCGACGGGTCGTCCTCGACGATCACGATGTGGGGGGCGGGGGCCATCGGCTTCGGTCGATAGCACGTTTCCTCGCCTCAGCGCCGGCGATGCGCGGGCAGCACGAGCGAGAACGTGGCGCCCTTGCCGGGCTCGCTGTCCACCTCGACGTGCCCTTTGTGGCCCTTGGCGATGTGGGCGACCATCGCGAGGCCGAGGCCGGAGCCCTCCTGCTCGCGCGAGAGGCGGTCGTCGCGGCGGTAGAACTTCTGGAAGATCCGCTTGTGCTCGAGGGGCGGGATCCCGGGCCCGTTGTCCTGCACGCGGATGTACACCTCGTGGTCGACCAGCTCGGTGGTGAGCGAGATGTGACGCGGACGGCCACCGTACTTGTAGGCGTTGGAGAGCAGGTTGAGGATCGCCGAGGACAGCGCCGGGCGGTCGACGAGCACCTTCGGCAGCCCCTCGGCCAGGTGGACGTCGATCTGCGCATCGCCTTGCAGCTTGGCCGGTGAGAAGTGCTCCAGGGACTCCTGGACGAGGGCGTTCACGTCGTCCTGCTGGAGGTCGTACACCTTGCGACCGCCCTCCATGCGACCCCACTCGAGGAGCTGGTCGATGCGCTCGGTGAGCCGCTCGGTCTCCTGCGAGAGCAGATCGAGGCACTGCTGCACCTTCTCCGGGTCCTGGGTGCGGCGCAGGCGCAGGGTCTCGACGAACAGGCGGATCGAGGTGAGCGGGGTCTTGAGCTCGTGGGACACCTTGCTGACGAAGTCCGTCTGCAGTTGCGAGAGGCCGGTCTCGCGGGCGATGAACACCCAGACGAGCACGCTGCCCGTCGCGAGGAGGCCGCAGAACACGAGGGTGAGGGTGCCGAGCACCACGTTCCAGTCGGGGCTCCCGCCCTTCACCATCAGGATGGTGCCGATCGCGATGAGCAGGCCGCTCGGCAGCAGCAGCAGCGCGATGAGCAGCCAGGCGATGCGGCGGTAGGCGGCCGCGGGATCCCGGGGCCCTGGCCTCCGCGACCGGACCGGGGTGCGCGCCGGCAGCTCGGCGGACTTGGGCGCGGTGGGGGTCACGCGTTCACCGAGCACCGGGTTCAGGCGTTGAGCAGCCGGCGCCGCAGCCGCCCGAGGGGGCCGAGGCCGCCGAACACCGCGCCGCCGAGGACGGCGAGCACGAGGAAGGCGAGGTCCCAGATGCCGCTCGCGACCTCCTTCATGTGGTGCGAGGGGACGCCGTAGGCGAAGCGCACGGCGAGGGCGCCCGCGCCGTACGCCGCCATGGAGCCCGCGAGCAGCCAGCGGAGGTCGCGCGCCATTTCGAGCGCCTTGACCGACGACGGCCAGACCTTGCGGACCACGTGCGCGACGAACGCCACGAGTGGCATGATGGCGGCGACGCCGGCGAAGATGACGACCAGGAGCACCTCGGTGTCGGTGGCCTCGCGCCCGGCCGCCGCGCGGATGAGCCCGATGACCCCCGCCACCAGCACCACCAGCGCCCACACGGCGGTGAGCGGGGTGAGGACCACGAGGGTGGGCCGGGCCAGCTTGGCGTCGCGCCCCTTGGTCTCGGCCTCGCCTCCACCGCGCGGCGAGACGACCGCGGTGGCCGGGGGCGCGGGCGTGGCGCCGCCGAAGAACGTGTGCGCGTGCTGGTCGGCGGGTGCGCCGGCGTCGGTCGGCGCGATGGTGACCACGGGGCCCTTGCCGTGCTCGGCCGGCGCCTCGAAGAGCGCGAGCTCGCGGTCGAGCTCCCGCATGCTCTGGTAGCGATCGGCCGGGTCCTTGGCCATCGCGCGCTGGACGAGCACCTCGATGGCCTCGGGCAGATCGGGGGCCAGCGCGCGCGGGCGCTTGGGCTCCTCGGTCATCACCGCGGTCATGATCTGGGTGGCGTCGGTGCCGTCGAAGGCCCGCTTGCCGGTGAGCATGCGGTACATCATCGCGCCGAGCGCGTAGACGTCGATGCGGGCGTCGACCTTCTCGCCCCGCGCCTGCTCGGGCGCCATGTAGTTGGGCGTGCCCATGATCATGCCGGTGCGGGTGAGGGCGGTGTCCTTGCCCTCGACCTTGCTGATGCCGAAGTCGAGGATCTTGGCGAACGGCGCGCCGAGCCCCCGCACGATGAAGACGTTCTCCGGCTTGAGGTCGCGGTGGACGATGCCCTTGTCGTGGGCGGCCTGCAGCGCGGAGGCGATCTGACGCGAGATCGCGATGGCGGTCGGCACGTCGAGCCGGCGCACCTTGTCGAGGTACTCGTGGAAATCCTGGCCCTGGAGCAGCTCGCCCACGATGTAGGGGCGCCCGTCGTCGGTGCGCGCGACGTCGAACACCTCGAGGACGTGCGGGTGGGCGATCGACGCGGCGGCCTCGGCCTCGCGCTGGAACCGCGAGAGGACGTCGTTGTTGCGGGCGTACTCCGCGTGCAGCACCTTGACCGCGAAGCGCCGGGACGAGAGGCGCAGGTGGCTCGCCTCGTAGACACGGCCCATGCCGCCCTCGCCGAGCACGCGCTCGACCTTGTAGGTGCTGCCGAGCACCGCGCCGAGCAGCGGGTCCTCGTTGCGGTCGCCGCTCGCGTTCTCGAGCTTGGTCGCGTCCTTGGGGCAGACGTTGAAATCGGCCGGGTAGCGCCCGAAGCACGTGGGACAGACCCGCTCGAGCGCTCCCTTCACGGGCGCTGCGGCCATCTGCTCGACGGGCCGTGCCGGCTCACCCATGGAACGGTCACCGTAGCCCGGTCAGGGTTCCTCGGCGAGGAGCTCCTGCACCTCTTTCTCGATCTGGGCGGCGTCGTCCGAGGTGTAGCCGCCGTGCGGATAGCGGATGACACCCTTGCGATCGATCACGAACGACGTCGGCATCTTGTCGACCTTGTACGTCTCGGTGCCCTTGCTGCCGGCGTCGTAGGCGATGGGGAAGGTGACCTTGGTCTCCTTGACGAACTTGTCGACGAGGGCCTTGTCCTCGTCGCCGGTGACGCCGACCACCTGCAGGCCCTTGTCCTTGTACTTGCGGTAGATCGCGTCCAGGTGGGGGAACGACTCCTTGCAGGGCACGCACCAGGTCGCCCAGAAGTCCATGATGAGGACCTTGCCCTTGGCCGAGGCCGGGCTCCACTCCTTGCCGGCGACCTGGACCGAGATCTCGGGCGCCAGGTTGCGGGCGAGCGGGTGGGCGTCGCCGCTCTTGGCGGGGGGGGGACACGCGGAGGTGGCGAGGGCGAGGGCAGCGACGGCCGCCCAGGGAACGGAGCGATGCATGGGGGCCCATCCTAGCCGGCGTTTCGCGCGGCGGGGTCGGGAAGTTCTCCCCACCAGGGGCGCTGTCTTCGTCACGGTTTCGGGGTACGTTGCGTTGCTGGATGCCGGAGCCCCCCAAGCGCGCGGACCCACGCCTCGAGCCGGACGACGATCCGACCGCCCTCCATCGGCGGGAGGCGCGCACGACGCCCGAGCGGCCCGGGTTCCGCGAGCCCACGCATCCTCCCTCCAAGGACTTCGTCCTCGCCTCGATGGTGCCGCCGCGGCAGCTCGACGACCTCGCCAGTCCCGACGACTTCGAGAAGACCCAGGTCGGAGCGACCGTGGTGGGGGCGCGCGCGTACCGGCCGCCCGCCGAGCCCAAGGCCAAGGTCGCCTACCTCACCGTGATGGCCGGTGCGCGGGCCGGGGAGATGTTCGAGCTCGAGCGCGAGGAGACCATCCTCGGCCGCGGGCCGCAGTCCAGCGTGCACCTCGACAGCGACGGCGTGTCCCGCAAGCACGCGCGCGTCGTGCGGCAGGGCGAGGCGTACGTGCTCGAGGATCTCGGGAGCACCAACGGCACCTTCGTCCTCGCCGAGGGCTTCGAGGAGACGAGGGTCACGTTCCGCAAGCTCGCGGACGGCGACCGCGTGCAGGTGGGCACCGAGGTGATCCTGCGCTTCAACCAGCTCGACGAGCTCGAGGCCCAGCTGCAACGCCAGCTCTACGAGAGCGCCGTGCGCGACCCGCTCACCCGCGCCTACAACCGCAAGCACTTCCAGGAGCGCCTGCGCAGCGAGATCGCCCACGCCCTGCGGCACGGCGCGCACCTCTCGCTCATCATCCTCGACATCGACCACTTCAAGAAGATCAACGACACCTGGGGCCACCCGGCCGGCGACGCGGTGCTGCGCGCCCTCTCGTCGGCGATCATGAAGGCCATCCGGGTGGAGGACGTGTTCGCCCGGGTCGGCGGCGAGGAGTTCACCCTGCTCGCCCGCGGCATCGACCTCGAGAACGCCGTCGCCTTCGCCGAGCGCCTGCGCAAGGGCATCGAGCGGCTGGCCATCCCGTGGGGCACCGGCGCGCTCAGCATCACCTCGAGCCTGGGCGTCGCCGCCCTCGCCGAGCTCTCGGCCGAGCTCGGGGGCCCCAAGTCCATCGACGGAGATCTGCTGGTGGCCCGGGCCGACCAGCGCCTCTACGCCGCCAAGAACAGCGGCCGAAACCGGGTGGTCGGGCCCACCTGAGCAGGAACCCATGGACCTCTCCGCCGACGCGGTGCTCGCCTTCCCTCGCCCCGTGGTGTTCGCGGCCTACCGCGACGAGCTCACGGCCCTGCTCGACTACCTGCCCAACGTGCGCAAGATCGAGGTGCTCTCGCGTGTGGAGCGCGACGGGGTCGTCGAGCTCCACAACGTCTGGCACGGCGGCGGCGACATCCCCGCGGCAGCCCGGGCGTTCCTGAGCGAGGCGATGCTGTCGTGGGACGACTACGCCCGCTGGGACGAGGCCAAGTGGTCGTGCAGCTGGCGGATCAAGACCCGCTCGTTCACCGAGGCCGTGCGTTGCGAGGGCGAGAACCGCTTCGTCGCGCTCGACGACGGGGGCACGCGGCTCGAGATCCGCGGCGCACTCTCCATCGACGGCAGCAAGGTCAGCGGTGTGCCGCGGTTCCTCGCCGGCAAGGTGGCGGCCACGGTCGAGGCGTTCCTCGCCGAGAAGATCCGCCCCAACCTGGTCGAGACCGCGAGCTCGCTGCGCAAGCACCTCGAATCCAAGAAGCGATGACCGGGCGTTCCGTGCGGATCTCCCGGCTGCTTCGCGCTACGACCATGGCGCTGATGACCGCGACCCTCACCTCCGCCGAAGGCTGCCGACCCAAGGAGGCCATCGCGGCCGACGCGCTCAACCAGGGCCGGCCCCCGCTCGCCCACGTGAGCTTCGAGGGCGAGGTCGACTTCGGCCCCTCCCTGAAGGTGCGCCGCTGGCGCATGGGCAACGGCCTGCGCGTGCTGCTCCTGCCCGAGCACGGCGCGCCGGTGGTGAGCTACCACACGTGGGTCCGCGTCGGCTCGCGCGACGAGAAGCCGGGCAAGACCGGCATCGCGCACCTCTTCGAGCACCTGATGTTCAACGAGACCACGCACCTCGCGGCGGGGGAGTTCGACCGCACCCTCGAGGAGAACGGCGCCGAGTCCAACGCGGCCACCTGGGTCGACTGGACCTACTACCACGAGAGCCTCCCGGCCTCGAAGCTGTCGCTGGCCGCCAAGCTCGAGTCCGACCGCCTCCACAACCTCGTGCTGCGCGACAAGCAGGTCGGCAGCGAGAAGGAGGTGGTGGCCAACGAGCGTCGCTACCGCGTGGACGACGACGTGGAGGGCGCGGTCAACGAGCTGCTCTACCAGACGGCATTCGAGTCGCACCCCTACCACTGGCCGACCATCGGCTGGATGAACGACATCCAGGGCTTCACCACCGAGGACTGCGAGAAGTTCTACCGGACCTACTACGCGCCCAACAACGTCACCGTGGTGGCGGTGGGCGACTTCGGCGAGGAGAACGCGCTCCGCATCCTGCAGGACCACTACGGCGCGCTGCCGGCCGCCCAGATCCCCGAGCGCAAGGTCTCGGTCGAGCCCGCGCAGGTCAAGGAGAAGCGGGTCACGGTCAAGAAGCCCACCACGACCGAGAAGGTGATGCTCGGGTACAAGGGCCCGTCGCTGTCCGACCCGGACCACGTGCCGCTCACCATCCTCAACGAGATCCTCTTCGGTGGCCGTGGCGCGCGCGTGCACAAGGCCCTCGTGCAGAAGAAGGAGCTGGCGACCGACCTCCGCGGCTGGGTGAGCACGTTCGCCGACCCGGGGCTCTACGAGATGTACGCCGCCGCCCGGGGCACCCACACCGCCGCCGAGCTCGAGGCGGCCCTGCAGGTCGAGGTCGACGCGGTCAGCAAGTCGGGGGTCACCGACGACGAGCTCGAGCGGGCCAAGTCGCGCCTCGAGCTCGGGTTCCTCCAGGGCCTCGAGACCGCCAACGGCAAGGCCGAGCAGATCGGCTTCTACGACACGCTGCTCGGCGACGCGGGTGCCGGGTTCTCTCGCCTCGCGGCCTACCGCGCGGTGACCGCGGCCGAGGTGCAGGCCGTGGCGCGCAAGTACCTCGTGGCCACGCGCCGCACGGTCGTGGTGGTGCTGCCCGACGGCACCGCGGGCCACGCCGAGGAGGACGGCGAAGAAGAGGCGGGCGGCGCCGTGGCCAAGGCGCCGAAGAAACCCGCGAAGGTCCCCCGCAAGCCGCGCAAGTGGGGGTTCCGATGACCCGCCGCCTCGCCCTCTCCACGCTGTCGTCGCTGCTCTTGCACCGGCCCTCCTCCGTGAGCGCCGCGCCGAGCGCCTTCGCGAGCTCCGGCGCGCCACCGATCCGGATCGACGCGGGCGGCGGCGCGGTCGCGTTCCTCGGCGAGAACCACGACCTGCCGCTCGTCGACATCGCGCTCGCCTTCCGCAGCGGCGCCGCCCTCGAGGCGAACGACCGGATCGGCTCGACCCGGCTCATGGGGCGCATGCTCCGACGCGGCACCAAGTCGATGAGCGCCGAGAAGATCGAGGAGGCGCTCGACCGCCTCGGCGGCGAGGTGTCCGTCGACGTCTCCTCGTCGTCGATCAACGTCCACGCCCAGGTCATCCGGCGCAACCTCGGGCCGTTCGTCAAGCTGCTCACCGACATCGTCCTGCGCCCCACCTTCGACGCCGACGAGCTGTCCCGCCTCAAGCGCGAGGCGGTGGCCGAGCTCGTCGAGGCCCGCGACAACGACAAGGGGCTCGCGTCGCGGTTCTTCCGCCGCGCGGTGTTCGGCGCGCACCCGCTCGGGCGGGGCCTCTCCGGCACCACGAAGACCATCCCCCTGCGCACGCGCGCCGAGCTGCTCGACGCGCATGCTCTCCACGTGCGCCGCGGCAACGTGGTGCTCGGCGTGGCTGGCGACATCGACCGCGCCGCGCTCGACGAGCACCTGCTGCCGCTGATCGCGGCCCTGCCGGCCGGGTCCGCGCTCACCGATCCGTCGACGGAGCCGACGATGGCCAAGGGGCGGCGCCTCGTGTTCGTCGACAAGCCTGCGCGCACCCAGACCCAGATCCTGATCGGGGGCCTCGGCACCCACCCGCTCGACCCTGACCACGTGGCCCTGCACGTGGCCAACACCGCCTTCGGCGGCACGTTCACCGCGCGCCTCATGAAGGAGGTGCGCAGCAAGCGCGGCTGGTCGTACGGCGCCTACGCCCGCCTGCCGATCGATCGCCGCCGCGAGGCGTTCTCGATGTGGACCTTCCCCGCCGCCACCGACGCGGCCGCCTGCGTCGCCCTCGAGCTCGAGCTGCTCGAGGCCTGGCTCGCCACGGGCATCACCAAGGAGGAGCTCGCCTTCTCCCGCAGCTATCTCTCCGAGTCGTACGCGTTCGACGTGGACACGCCGTTCAAGCGCGTGCGCCAGGCGGTGGACGAGGAGGTCTACGGCCTGCCGTCCGACTACCACACGGGCTACGTGGGTCGCGTCGGCAAG
The DNA here is from genome assembly GCA_964624885.1 of uncultured Polyangiales bacterium. Lineage (GTDB taxonomy): Bacteria > Myxococcota_A > Polyangia > Polyangiales > JADJMO01 > JADJMO01. Next base: position 10,032 of record CAZUZY010000073.1, read on the forward strand.
ACCACGCTCGAGGCCGCCAACGCCGCGATCCAGAAGCGCATCTCGCGCGACGATCTCGCGGTGGTGGTGGTCGGCACCGCGGGCGAGCTGGCCGGCGCGATCGGCAAGGCGATCCCGAACCTCGCGTCGACCGAGGTGCTTCCTTACGACTTCGAGGGGTAGATCACCGCGGGGCGAGGCGGTCGGCGGCCGCCCGCTTCGGGTCGAACCGCGCGCCGGTGGCGGCCTCGAAGTGGGCGAGCCGCGCGCCGGCCGGAGAGAGCTCGATGCTGCCGAACAGGATCGGCAGCTGGAAGCGCCGCGGGCCGATCGAGCCGGGGTTGAACAGCGTGAGGCCGCGCTGCTGCCCGACGAACGGGATGTGGGAGTGCCCACACACGACCAGCGCCGCGTCCACGGCCCGTGCCTGCCGGTCCACATCCGCCCGCAGGCGCGGGCCGTCGAGGCCGATGTGGACCATGAAGATCCGCAGCGTCGGGCCCTGCTCGCAGGTCACGTCGAGCACGAGCCGATCGGTCAGCTCGCTCGCGTGGACGTCGATGTTGCCCCGCACCGCGTACACCGGCGCGATCGTCGCGAGCGCGTCGAGCACCGACAGGTCGCCGATGTCGCCGGCGTGCAGGATGGCGGCGGGGTGGAGCGCGGCGAGGTGGGTCGCGCTGCCCGGGTGGGGTGCGGAGTGCGTGTCGGCCACGACGACCAAGCGGCCCCCGGCGGCCGGGAGCGCCAGGGCGACGTGCCTCTCCGTGGTGCGCGCCACCGTCAGCGTCGACGGCGACCGAGGCGCCCGACGAGCGCGGTGAGGCCGAGCAGCGCGAACGCGGCGCCCGCCGAGCCCGCTCCTGGCCCGGAGGTGGCGCAGCCGCCCCCGCTGTTGGTCGCCGGCGCGGGCGCCGGTGCGGCCGGTGTGGGCACGCACAGCTTGGTGCCGCCGACGTCGCTGCACGTGTAGCCGTCGGGGCAGGGCTTGTCGTCCGCGCACACCTGGGAGCAGAAGTTCTTCCCACCGGCGCCGAGGCACCAGTTGGACTGGCAGTCCTCGGGGGCCGCGCAGGTGAGCCCGAAGGCCGCCTTGCGCGGGTCGGGCGCGCCCTCGAGCCACACCTTCTCGCCCGCCTCCGCGAAGGCCGCGAGGATCATGTCCCGGAAGCCGTCGGTGCGCGTGTAGAAGTTCGAGGTCTTGTAGTCGGCGGTGTCGACGCAGCCGTTGATCGCGCTGCTGGTGTCGGGGTTGCCGTTGCCGCCGCGCGAGACGACGCCGATGACCGCGCCGGTCTTCTGGTCGAAGGCCGGGCCACCGCTGTCGCCGGAGCAGATGCCCTCGCCGATGGCGAACTCCGCCGGGCCGACGCCACCGCCGCGCGGGCTGTTGCCGGGGCCGACGACGGTGACGGGAATGTCCGTGCGATGACGGCGCGCGATGCCGGGCGAGTCGGAGGTGCCCCAGCCGACGGCGGTCATCAGATCGCCCTTCACCGGCGCCGTGTCGAGGCGGATCGAGGCGATCGGCGTGCCGGTGATCGGCTTGTCCAGCAGGATGATCGCCATGTCGTGGTTGCAGAGGTTCTTCGCGCCGTCGTGGATCACCTTCTTGCCGCGCGCGGCGAAGCTGAACGAGGCCTTGGGCCCGACGAGGATCGCGAGGTCGTTGGGCGCGTGGTCGGCGAGCACGCCGCCGCCGCCGAGGGACTTGCCGTCCTTGGTGCAGGCGAGCCCACCGGCCTCGGTCTCCGACACGCAGTGGCGCGCCGTGAGCACGATGGTCGGCGCGACGATCACGCCGGAGCAGCTGCCGGCGAGCCCACCCCCCGAGGTGAGCACGACCGCGACGGCCGCGTTCTCGGACTCGGGGCTCGGCTCACCGTGGATGATCGGCGTGCTGGTGGAACTGACCGTCTCGGGGCTGCTTCCGCAGCCAGGGACGAGCGCGAGACACACCCCGGCGAACGCCGAGGCCAGGCCGAATCGGACGGAATCCATGAGAAAAGCTCCAGCTCAGCGACGGCGACGAGTGACGAGGACGGCGAGGCCCGCCGCGAGCCCGAACGCGAGGCCCGCGCCTCCGCTCGAGCCCGGCGCGGTGCTGCACCCGCCCTTGGTGGTGGGCTCGGGGGTGGCGGCCGGCGGATCGGTGCCCGCGTCGTCGGCGGGCGGCGGATCCACCACGGCGGCGCCGGGCACGCAGAAGCCGCCCGCGCAGTCCATGCCCGCGGGGCACGTGCTCTTGTCGGTGCACTTCTGCGAGCAGAGGTTCTTGCCTTCGTAGGCGATGCACAGCTTCGAGGTGCAGTCCGCAGGGCCAGCGCAGGTCGCGCCCACGTCGCCAGGCGTCGGGCCGGGCGGGGTGGTCGGCGTGGGCTTGGGGGTGCCCTCCTCCCACGGCACCTCGCCGACCTCGGCGAGCGTCGAGGTGATGAGGTCGGCGAAGCCGTCGACGCGGGTGAAGATGTTGTAGGTCTTGGTGCCCACACAGCCGGCCCACGGCTGCGAAGCTGTCGGCGCCGTGCCGTTGCCGCCGCGCGAGGTGACCGCGAGGAGGGCGCCCGAATAGCCGTCGTAGACGGGGCCGCCCGAGTCGCCCGAGCAGATCGACTCACCGAGGACGAGCTCCTTGGTGCCGACGTACCCGCCCGCCGGTCCGACCGCCGTGATGTTCAACCCTTCGCGCTTGTAGCGCGGGTGGAACGCGGTCGCGCTGCTCGTGACGCCGTCGTTGCTCAGGCCATAGCCGGCGACGGCCACCGGGGCGCCGGTCTTGGGCGGCTTGGTGAGCCGGATGGGCGCGAAGGTGACAGTGGCGGGCTTGGTGAGGACCAGGAGCGCGATGTCGACGTTGTCGATGGTCGACGACGGCGGGTAGACGATCTTGATGACGGAGTTGTCGGGCGTGCCGCGCGGCTCGGCGCCGTACCACACGTGCATGTTGGCCTTGTCGTAGTCCGCCCCGAAGACCCGGGTGCGCTCGTCGTAGTTGCTCACGCAGTGACGGGCGGTGACGACCACGCGGGTGCCGACCAGCGTGCCCGAGCAACCGGCGCCGAGGCCCTTCACGGGATCGACCAGGGTCTCGATCATGACCGTGGCCGGGAACTTCTCGGGCTTGTCGATGCTGCCGTTGATGACGGGGGCCGTCGCCTTGCCGAGGCTCGGGTCGTCGACGGGGCCCTGGGCCGAACAGCCGACGAGCAAGGGAGAGGCGACGAGTCCGAGAACGAAGAAAGACGGAGAAAAGCGCATCGGTGGGGCTCCTGCGTGCACGCGGGCGGGGTACGTGGCCTTGCATACGTGACACGTCGTGCAGGTAGGCAACAAGGAGCCCTTCCACCCACTCCGGCCGCACGGAAGGAATCGGCCGTGGCTGTTTGCCGCGGCGATCGAAAGTTGGGGAGCGGGTCGAGCCCGTGCTAGCCCCTCTGTCGATGTCGCGGTGGCGGACCCTCCTTTTCGGCCGAGTTCCGGGGCGGGTCGCCTCGCTCGGCGCCACGTTCGCCCTCACGCTGACCACCCCCGCCACGCAGTCTGCCGCGCTGCGTAAATCGGTGCAGCACGGCGCGCTCGACCCGACCACGTGCGAGAAGACCCTGAAGAAGCTCAAGGTCCCCCACGTCGCCGCGCCCGGCGCCGCGAAGATCGCGCAGCCAATCATCCTCACCGGGCCGATCGAGGACGTGCACTTCGACACCGGCCGCCCCTACGACCAGCGCACCATCGCCGCGGGCGACGCGATCGACTGCCGGCTCGCGGTGTCGCTGGTCGACCTCGCCAAGACCGTGAAGAAGCACGGCGTCACCCACGTGATGGTCAAGTCGTTCCACCGCCCGAACCAGGTGATCGTCGATCCGGGCGCGCCGCTCCGGCACCGCATCGGCTTCGCCATCGACATCAGCGGCTTCAAGCTCAAGGGTGGCAAGCACCTGGTCGTGCAGCACGACTTCCACGGCAAGGTGGGGCAGGCCTCCTGCGGCAAGACGGCGGCCAAGCCGGTGCCCGACACGAGCGACGCGCGGCTCCTCTGGCAGACGTTCTGTGACGTGGTGGCGACCGAGGCCTTCGACAGCGGGATCTCGCCCAACTACAACGCGTCGCACTTCGACCACGTGCACTTCGATCTCACGGCGGATCACCCGATTCTGTTCTTCCCCTGACCCGAGACCCGAAGAGTCGGCGCGCGTTCGCGTCGGTGAGCGCGACCACGGTCGCGAGGTCGACGCCACGCGCGGCGGCGATCGCGGCGAGGACCCGCGGCAGATCGGCGGGCTCCCCGTGCGAACGGTCGCGCGCGTCGTCGCCCGCGGGCTGGAACGGCGCGTCGGTCTCGGCGAGGAGCAGCTCGTCGGGGACCGCACGCGCCGCGAGCTGGGGGCGGCGTGCGTTGTTGCGGGTGAGCGCGCCGCCGAAGGCGAAGGAGAAGCCGAGGCGCGCCCAGCTGCGCACGAGCTCGGCCGAGCCCGAGTAGGAGTGGACGACACCGCCCGCGGGCAGGGGGCCCGCCTCGCGCACCACCGCGAGCGCGCGCTCCTGCACGCGGAACACGTGCAAGCAGACGGGGAGCGCGAGGTCGCGGGCGATTCGGAGGTGCGCGCGCAGCACCGAGATCTGGCGGTCGAGGTCGCCGCTCGGGCCGTCGAGCCCGCACTCGCCGACGGCGATCGCTCGGGCCTCGACGAGGCGCGCCGGCAGGGCCGCGAGTGCGGCCTCCAGGGACGCGTCGTCGAGCTCCGGGACGAGCTCGGGGTGGATGCCGAGGGCGACGTCGACGCCCGCGAGACCCTCGGCGGCCGCCAGCGTCTCGGACCACGAGGCAGGGCCGACGCCCACCGCGAGGAGGCGGTCGACCCCCGCCGCGCGCGCGCGCTCCCAGGCGAGACGCGGCGATCCGAGCGCTGGGTGCTCGAGGTGGACGTGGGTGTCGAACGGCACGCTGGCTCAGGGCGGCACGGCTCAGCGGGCGCCCGCGTCGACCTCGATGCGCTCGACTCCCTCGAAATCTGCGCGCGCCGGGGCCCCGACGATGATGTGGGCGTGGTCGGGGGTGCTGCTCGCGAAGCCGAGGCCCTTGAGCTCGACCTTCTCCCGGCCGCCGTCCTTCCAGACGATCTCGATGGTCATGCCGATGGCGATGCCGACCACCGGGCTCGGGTGATCCAGCTCGAGGACGATGACGCCCCGACGGACGAGGGGGGCAGTGTCGAGGACTCGGAAGGTGCGCGCGGCCACGGGGCGAGCTTAGCCGCGCGCGCGCGAAAGTCACAGCGCGCCGAAGCGTCCGCCCTTGAAGGCCGCGTCGAGGAGGACGTCGACCCGTTGCGCCAGCTCACGGGCCTTGGCCTCGGGCTGGCTCGAGAGGGCGGTCTTGAGCTCCCCGAGCAGCCGGAGCTGCGCGAAGAGCTGGACGTCGGAGAGCGCCCCGGTGCCGGCGAGCACCACGCGGACGCGCTCGATCTCGGCCTCGATGGCCGGCAGCCCCACGGCGGCCGCGCCGAGTCGCCGGGCCTCGGGGTGCTCGCGGTAGTGCGCCTCGAGGACGGGCTGGACGAGGCCCTGCAGGATGGCCGCCTGGTCCTCGGCGTTCCACACGTGCTGCAGGACGAAGAGGTCGCTCGCGTCGGGCGCGGTGCGGCCGTCGAGGAACGCGCTCGCCGCGCAGAGCTTGAGCAGCTTCACCACGCGGCGGTCGGAGAGCCCGATGCCTTCGGCGCGGATCTGGAGCACCAGGCTGCGATACGCGGAGAGGAACGCGTCGGTGAACTGGGTGCGCTGGGCGATGGCGCGCTGGGCTGCGCGGAGCTCCTCGGCCGTGAGCAGCGGCGTCGTCTTCTGCGTGGTGAGCTTGGCCTCGAGCTCCCAGCCGCGCTGGAGCAGGTCCTGGAAGTGGAAGGCGTCGAGGTAGTCGGTGCGCACGCGCAGCAGGAAACGGTCGAAGATCGCCGCGAGGTCGGCGTCGGCCGGGACCTCGTTCGAGGCGCCGATGGCGGTCAGCAACGGGCACTCGAGGGTGACCCCCCCCGACACGTAGCGGCGCTCGTTGAGCAAGGTGAGCAGCGAGTTGAGGATCGCGCTGTTCGACTTGAACACCTCGTCGAGGAACACGATCTCGCCCTCGGGGAGCATGCCCGCGGTGCGGCGGCGGTAGGTGCCCTCGCGGAACGCGGCGATGTCGACGGGCCCGAACAGCTCGTTCGGCTCGGTGAAGCGCGTGAGCAGGTACTCGAAGTAGCGGGCGTCGCAGAGCTTGGAGAACGTGCGCACGAGCGCGCTCTTGGCCGTCCCTGGCGGGCCGATGAGGACCAGGTGCTCCCCGGCCAGGGCCGAGACCAGCATGCACCGGACCACCTCGCTGCGGCCGAGGAACTTGGATTCGAGGTCGCGGGCGACCGCCTGCAGGCGCTCGTTCAGGGCGGGCATGGGTCCCGAGACGTCGAGCTTTCCGTCCCCCGCGTCAAGGGCGCTGGGTGCTCAAGGTCCGAGACAGTGGTCCGTTCCAGGATCGGCATGGATGCCCAATTCGTGGTGGCGAGCGACCCGCCGACGTTCGTCCACGACCCCCGGCGGAAGGCCCCTCGCGTCGAAGCGCAGCTCGCCATCGACATGGTGAGCGATCACAACTTCTACCTCGGCCTGACCGAGAACGTCTCGGAGGGCGGCGTCTTCGTCGCCACGTTCCGGCCGTTCGTGGTCGGCGACCGGGTGACGGTGCGGGTCGAGCTGCCCGGCACCACCGATCCGATGGAGGTGGTCACCGAGGTCTGCTGGGTGCGCGCCGCCTCCAGCGACGTGCCCCCGGGTGTCGGGCTCGCGTTCGTCGACCTCGACGACCGTGGCCGCCGTCAGGTCGAGTCCTTCGTGCGTTTCCGGGCGCCCCTCTTCTACGAGCCGTGACCCGATGGCCTGGCTGCGCTACCCCAGCGGCATGAGCTTCGGCCGCAACCCCCACGTCGCCCGCGCAGAGGCCGCCGAGCAGAAGGCGCAGGCCGCCGCGGACGACGCCGCCCGCGTGCTCGCCCACCGCGAGGCCGCCCGCGAGTGGGACCGCGCGAGCGCCCGCGAAGCCTCGGCCAAGAAGAAGCGCGAGTACGAGGAGAACGCCGTCCGCCAGCGCGCGCTCGCCGACGGCGATCCGATCGTCGACGCCGACGCCGAGGTCGCGCCGGTCGACCCGCGCCTGATGAACTGAAGGTGCAACCCGTCTCTCGCGGGGGCATCGTGCACTGCGCATGATCCCCTTCGCGTCTGGTCGTCTGCCAGTGGTGGGGCACTTCGCCGCCTACGCGCGCGACTCGTTCCGCTTCCTCGAGGAGGCGTCGCGGGTGGGCCCGATGGTGCGCATCGACTTCCCGGTGCTGAAGGCGGTGCTCGTCAACGACCCGGACCTGGTCGAGGACATCTTCATCACGCAGAACCGCCTGTTCTCCAAGGACATGTTCGCGCGCGACCTGCGGCGCGTGCTCGGCGAGGGCCTGCTCACGAGCGAGGGCGACCTGTGGAGGCGCCAGCGGCGGCTCGCCCAGCCCGCGTTCCACCGCGAGCGCATCGCCGGCTACGCCGACGCCATGGTGTCGGCCACCGAGGCCACGCTCGACGCGTTCCGCGACGGCGAGACCCGCGACCTGCACGCCGACCTGATGAAGCTCACCTTGCAGATCGTGGGCCGGACACTGTTCGGCGTGGACACCCGCGCGCTCGCCGACGAGATCGGCGAAGCGCTCGAGGCGGTGCTCGCGCGCTACGTCGACCCCATCGCGATGGGCGTGCCCCACTGGGACAAGCTGCCGACGCCGCTCAATCGCCGCTTCGTGGCCGGCGTCGCCCGGCTCGACCGGATCATGCGCGACCTCGTGCGCTCGCACCGCGAGGGCCGGACCGGCAACGGCCAGGACCTCCTCTCGATGCTCATCGCCGCCCGCGACGAGGACGGCACCGGCATGAGCGACGACCAGCTGCGCGACGAGACGCTGACGCTGATCCTGGCGGGCCACGAGACGACCGCCATCGCGCTCACCTTCACGTTCCTCCTGCTCGCGCGGCACCCCGACGTGCGGGCGAAGCTCGAGGCGGAGCTCGCCGAGGTGCTCGGGGGGCGCTCCCCCACCCACGCCGATCTCCCGCGCCTGGCCTACGCCGAGCAGGTGTTCCGCGAGGCGATGCGCCTGTACCCACCGGCGTGGTCGACCGGGCGCGAGGCGGTGACCGACGTGGTGGTCGGCGGCGAGCCGATCGAGAAGGGCACGCAGCTCTGGGTCGTGCAGTGGAACCTGCACCGCGACCCGCGCTTCCACCGCGACCCGCTGGTGTTCGACCCGAGCCGCTGGGCGGGCGACGCGCACAAGAAGCTGCACCGCTTCGCGTACGCGCCGTTCGGCGGCGGGCCCCGCATGTGCATCGGCCACGGCTTCGCGATGATGGAGGGGGTGCTGCTGCTCTCGACCATCGTCCAGCGAGCCCGGCTCTCGATCGCGCCGGGCCACCAGGTGGAGCTGGTCCCGAGCGTCACGCTGCGGCCCAAGGGCGGGCTGCCGGTGACGGTCGAGCGACGTCGCTAGGGCTTGCCGGCGGCGGGCTTGGTGGTCCCGGTCACCTTGCCCGAGAGCACGACGTAGCCGTCGCTCGACTTGATCTTGGTGCCGAGGAACGGCCCGTTGATCGGCGTGCTCGCCCCACCGAGCGCGGTGATGCGCCCGTCGCCCACGTTCAGGGTGTCGCCCTGGACGAAGACGTAGCCGCCCGACGCCGAGACGTCGCGGTAGGCCGCGACGGCGCTCGCCGTGAGGGTGCCGCCCGGCCCGATGTCGAGGCGTTGCGCGAGGACGAGGGCGATGCCACCCGCCAGGTGCTCGCCGCCGGGGACCAGCGCGGGGCCGGCGGACCCTGGGGCGCAGGTCAGGGTCCCCGCGGAGCCCGAGCCCATCGTCAGGAGCGAGGCGTCGCTGACGCCGTAGGCCGCCCCCGCGAGACCGATCGTGCGGCCGTTGCCGTTCACGCCGAGCTCGCCCGGCCCCGCGTGGCCCGCGCCGCTCGAGACGGGCGTGTTGGTGTTGAACGAGACGCCGGCCGCCGCACCGATCCCGCCGGGACCGCCGAAGTGGTTGGTGGTGGTGGCGGTGGAGGGGCCGTCGATCGACTCGCCCGCTTCGGTCTGGGTCGAGCTCGTGCAGTCCGCGTCGCGGCTCCACCTGCCGTCGCGGTAGCCGAGGCCCGAGGTGGTGATGGCGCCGTCGAGCGTGAGGCTCGCGGCGCGCAACGCGAGCACGCCCCCGAGCGCGCCGGCCCAAGCGTTGGTGGTGACCTTCGCGCCGCTCGCGATGGTGAGCGCGCCGAACGACGCGACACGGACGAGCGCGACCTTCTGCTGGCCGTCGCCGAGGCCGACCCCGGCGTCGCTCCCCTTGGTGGCGCCGTAGCTCTTGACCTTCGCGGTCGTGAAGCCGACCTCCTTCCCGCTCAGGGTCTTCACCTCGAGGAGCTCCCACTGGCCGACGTTGACCGTCGCGCCCGGCGCGCCCTGCAGGTCGATGAGCAGCACCTCGTCGCCGACCGCGAGGCAGTCGTCGACCGGGGCGGTCGCGAGGGTGACCTTGGCCGGCCCGAACGCGACGACGCTGTACGACGGCGAGTCGGCGCAGGTGCGGCCCTTGGTGAGGGTCTTCGCGGAGAGATCGTGGTCCGCGTTGACGGTCGTCGGGCCGAGGCAGCGGCCGTGCGCGCAGAGACCGGCGCTGCAGGTGGTGCCGTCGGAGAGAGGGCTGCCGTCGACGCACTTCGGCGCGCCGCTCGCGCAGGAGATCACCCCCGCTCGACACTGCGCGCCCGGATTGTCGGTGCAGGCGCCGCCTTCGACGCAGGCGGGGCCGGTGTCGACGCTGATCTCGCTGGCACCGGTGTCGCTGGCGCCGGTGTCGGCGATCGCGGTGTCGGTGCCGGTGTCCGCGGTGCCGTCGGTGGCGCTGGCCCCACCGCAGTGGACGACGAAGGGCGCGAGAGCGAGGGCGAGAAACGAGGTGCGTTGCATGACGGTCCTCCGGGGCTGGATGGCTTCGTCCCTCTGTCGCCCTGGATCGCCCGGTGTTTGTTGCGGTTTGGTTGCAACGGACCTTGCGCGAGAGCACGTGAGCCGTTTTCGCGACCCGCCGCCACCGTTGCCCCATGCGGCTCGTCCTCGCCCCGTTCTTCTCTGCGCTCCTCGTCGCCTGCGCGGCACCCGTGGCCGACGCTCCCCCTGCGGAGGAGGCACCGGCCGAAGACCCGCCGGCGACCGACCCTCCCGCGACGGAGCCGCCCGCCGATCCGCCGCCGCCCGCGTACCCGGACGGCGCCGCGGGCACCAAGCAGGGGCTCGTGTTCCCCGACGTCGAGATCGAGGGCTACCGCGAGGGCACCGGTGCGTGGACCAAGCTCGCGATGCGCGACTACTACGATCCGGACGGCAAGAAGGGGATCACCGGCATCTACGTCATCGTCGCCGCCGAGTGGTGCGGCGTCTGTCAGCAAGAGGCAGCAAACCTCCCGAAGCAGTACCCGGCGTGGCGGGCGAGGGGGGCCCGCTTCCTCCAGGTGCTCGGCCAGGACTCGAGCGGCAAGCCGGCCTACAAGGCCGTCGTCGACCGCTGGCAGACCCGGTTCCACCTGGGCCTCGACGTCGGCGCCGACCCCGCGCTCGACTTCATGCCGAAGGGCGCCACCGGCTTCCCCACCTGTTTCGTGATCGACCCGCGCACCATGAAGATCGTGCGCGTGCTCCCCGGCGTCACGGCGGACGGCTCGATCCCCGGCCTCGAGCAGGTGGTCACCCGCAACGGCGGCTGATCACGCGCCGAGGTCACCGAGGAAGGCCGCGAGCGGGGAGAGCTCGCCGCTCTCCACGAGGTCGTGCGCGTCGACCCACAGGCCGCGCGGACCAGCGTGGATCGCCCCCACGATGGCGATCGAGGCGCGCCCTCCGCTGCGGGCCCGCACATGCACGCTGGCGCCCGCGTCCAGGTGACCGACGGCGTTGCCGCCGGCGGCGGCGGCGTACACGGACGTGCGGCGTGCGGCGCGATGACTCGTCGGGACGCGGCGGGTCCACGAGGACTTCCCGCACCCGACCCCCACGCTCGTCCTCGGCGTCACGGCGCCCGCGGGGAGCCACCCACGGGCGAACGCGCCGTCCTCGATCGACACCTCGACCCAGTCCGCGTAGGTCGCGTGGAGTTGCGCCACGAGCGGTTCGCCGGCCTCGACGACGAGCACGACGGCGCCGCCCGGTGAGGCGTGCAGGGTGACCGGCGGACCGGTGACGCCGACCCACGGGCCGTGCACCGGGGGCTCCGCGCTCGGCGCGCCGGGTGGGCCGAGGTCCAGGCAACGAGCGACGCCGACCGCCTGGACCAGTCGACCGCTCGGGGGCCGGACCTCGAACGCACCGTCGCCCACGGCCCGGACCACCACCGCGGCGCCGGCCGGGAGGTGGACGTTGCGGTCGGCCACGGAGAGCTCCCGCGCGAGCTGCTTTCCGAGGACCTCGGGCTCGACCCAGCCGAGCAGGTGCAGGCCGCCGCTCGAGGCCTCGATCCGGGTGCGGGCGGCGGCGGTCTCGAAGTGGGCCACGACGCGGACGTGGCGCTCGAGGGTCGCCTCGAGGCCCTCGCCGTCGACGGCCCCGAAGAGGGAGGTGGTCGTCGGTCGGACCCAGGCCTCGAGGTGGCAGATCCGCTCCCGCCCGTCGGGCTCGCGCCGCGGCACGGCCTGGTCCGGGGCGATCGGAGCCGCGCACCCGACGGTGAGCGCCACGAGGAGGGTCGTGCCGATCGCGCCACGCATGGCGGAGCGACACCGACCCGCCCGCGCGGTTCCCTCAGGTCATCAGGAACGGCAGCCCCTCGCCCATGCGGTCGAAGACGGTCTTCGGGTAGATCTCCCCGTCCTTGAACGGCATCCACTGGGTGGTCGCGAACGTGACGCCCTTGTTGCCGTACCCCGCGGCCTCCGTCTCCGCGGCGGTCGCGCCCATCGAGGAGAGCACCGTGGTGAGCCACTGCTCGTAGGTGAGGCCGATCCACTTCTTCTCGGCGGGGTTGTCGCCCGGGGTGACCACCTTGGCGAGGTTGCGGTAGTCGCAGTAGCTGCCGGTCTTCACCGCGCCGCCGGCGCCGCCGGCGGTCACGATGGGCACCGACTGCGCGTCGTGGGTGTAGTTGCCCGACTCCTGCGTCCACGAGCACAGCGTCGAGTCGAGCAGCTTGGTGCCGTCGCCGAGGTCGACCGCGTCGAGCTTGTTCACGAGGTCGAGCCACACCTTCTCGAAGAACCACTGGTGGGCGCGGGCGAGGGTGGGCTGCTGGGCGGCCGTCGCGCACTTGTGGGCCACGTCCTGGTGCCAGTCGCCCTTGAACGTGGAGAACGTCTCGCCGGCGTTGATGGCCGCGATGCGGCTCGTGCCGCAGATGAACGCCGCGACGATGACGTCGTTCATCAGGCCGTAGAACTCGGCTTGCCGGGCGGGATCGAGATCGTACCCGCTCGCCGCCGTGACCGTCGAGGAGCCCTTGCTCGGCCGCGCGACACCGCCGCAGCTGGCGGTGACGGTGAGCCGGCGCTGCAGCTCCGAGAGGCGCTGCATGTGCTCGTCGAGGCGCTTCTTGTCGTCGGTGGAGAGGCGTCGATCGCCCTCGCGCAGGCGCTTGTAGTCGGCGAGCACGCGGTCGACGATCGGCGCCCGCTTGGGGCCGCCCGCGTCCGGCGGGACGAAGATCTCGTCGAACAGGGTGAGCGAGTTGCGGGTGCCGGTGATCTCCTCGATCGCGCCGGTACGCGCCGCCGGGTCGGCGAAGTTGTAGCTGATGCGGTTGCCGACCAGCATCACCCGCTTCTTGATCGAGCTGAGGTCGTCGTAGAACGACTTGGACCACGCGAGCACCTGGTCGACCGTCTGGCGCGGCTGCGACTGCATCTTCTTGCCGTCGTCGCCGTTGCCGTCGTTGCGCGCGTAGTTGCCGAGGTGACCGCCGGTGTGGTGGCCGATGTAGAACGTGATGTCGAGCCCGCGGAGCACGTTCATCTTCTTGACGATGGCGGCGGTGAGCGCCTCGGGCGCCGCCGAGAGCACCGCGGTGTCGACCGCGCCGCCCGCGCCGTCGACCAGGAGGGCCTTGCCCGACTTCAGCGTGCGCACGAGGTCGCCGCGGCGGATCTCGTGGCCCGCGTACGCGCGCTTCTCGGTGAGCACCGCGTCGCCGGGGAACATGTTCGCGCCCCACACCCCGCCGTGCTGGGTGCAGAAGTGCACGAACCGCTTGGGCTTGGTCGGCGGCGCGGCCGAGGCCCGCGGCAGGAGCGAGGGCAGGAACGGCAGCGCGAGGGTGAACCCCGCGGCGCCGCGGAGGAACAGGCGTCGGTCCATGCTGCGCTTCTCCGTCATCGGAACGTCCGCCGGCGGAACGCCGGAGCCAGGGCCATCTGTCGCAACACCTCGGCGACGCTCTTGCCGCCCTTGGTGGCCTCGGCCGCGGCCTGGAGGGCGCAGCCGTCCTTCTTGTCGTCCTCGAGCCGCCCGAAGGTGAAGCGGAAGTACTGGCGGGCGAAGCACGCCTGCACCCGGCCGCTCTCGAGCAGGTAGCGGGTGACGTCGGCCGCGCCGCTCGACGGGCGCTGGTCGTCGGCGGTCACCTGCGGGATCGACGTCGTGAGCACCGGCTTGTCGGCGACCAGCTTGCCGGCCGCGTCGAACAGGCGCTGGGACGCGCGCGGGCGGCCGAGCGCGTCGAAGTTCTCGGTCGAGAACCCGAGCGGGTTGATGAGCGTCGAGTGGCAGCCGTTGCAGGCGGTGCCCTTCTGCTGCGTGAGCGCCTCGACCACCTCGCGCGTCGTCTGGTGATCGGAGAGCTCCGGCTTGACCTTGGCGGCCTCCGCGGGCGGCGGGGGGATCTCGTCGCAGAGCAGCGCCTTGCGGATGAAGACGCCTTTCATGATCGGTCGCGTGTTGGCGGAGCCGGTCGCGAGGAGCGCCGGGCGCGTCAGGAGGCCGACGCGCGCGGGGTCGACCTTCAGCGGGTCGGTCGTCATCGGCGCGACGCCGTAGATCTTCGCGACGTCGGCGTCCTTGGCGAAGCTGCGGCTCTCGAGGAAGAAGTCGGCGAAGCCGCCGCCGCTGCGCACGACGTGGCGGAACGCGGCCAGCGTGTCGGCGACCAGCGCGTCGCGGAGGGCCGGGGTGGGCGTGAAGCCCGCGGCGAACGCGTCGTAGACCGGGTCGCCCACGCGGCCGTCCATCGCCGGGAGGTCGTCGAGCCACAGCCACTCGAGCGCGAACACGTCGAGCGCGGCGTCGGTCTTCGGGTCGGCGAACAGGCGCGCCACCTGCTCCGCGTACCCGGCCTCGGTGTCGAGCTTGCCGCTCGCGGCCGCGGCGAGGAGCTCGGCGTCGGGCATGCTCTGCCAGAAGTGGTAGGCGAGGCGGCTCGCGAGCTCGTGGCCCGAGAGTGGCGCGGTCGTCGCGGTGCCGACGCCGTGCTCCACGTGGTAGACGAAGCGCGGGCTCGCGAGCAGCGCGGCGATCACGTCGGCGAGCGCCGCGGGCTGCACCGGCGTCGTGCCCGCGATGTCGCGGTAGAACTTCACGTCGTCGTCGGCGAGGGGGCGGCGCTGCACGACGAGGCCGAACCGCCGGATGAACTCGTCGAGGCACGCCGCGTCGTTGCCGGTGTCGGCGTCGGTCGCGCAGGCGCCGACCGCGGCGCCGAGGGTCTTGGCGTCGCCCGTCAGCGCCTTGCCGAGCGCGATGGCGACGTCGTACTGCACGTCGGCGTGGCCCTGCTGCACGACCTGGTCGAGGCGGCGGAAGCCCCCGCGCTTGTCGTCGTCCTTGGCGACGCGGCGGTCCTCGGGGAGCCGCGCGAACAGCGGCTCGAGGCCCGCGAGGACAGCGGTGGCCTGGGCCGGCACCGTCCGCCGCACCACCTCGGCGACGCTGTTCACGTACTGCACGCGCGAGAGCCGGCGGAGCGGCAGCTCGGCGGGCTCGGCGCTCGCGTCGCACTCGAAGGTGGCCGGGGTCACGCCGGGCGTCCCCGCGGCCTCGCCGTCGTCCTTGCCGCCGATCTTGCCGGAGCAGCCCACGGCCAGGCACAGGCCGAGGACGCCCACCAAGCTCTGCCGCTCCCCCGCGGTCCAGCGTCGCTGCTTCATCGGGGGGGTGAGGCCCGGGAAACGACGGATCGGCTCACGAATTTGCTTTGTCGCTCCCGGACCGTCCCAGTCCGGTCCTCCGCTCCGAATTTCGCTGAGCCGATCGCGGGGGGTCGTAGCCTCTCCTCCACGATGGCCCTCGCACGCCCCAGCCCCGTCGTCGTCCCGGTGGACGACGCGCGCCTGGTCGAGCTCGTGCGGAGCGGGGATTCGCGGGCTTTTGCCACCCTGTACCACCGCCACGCCCGCTACCTGGCCGGGGTGGTGTTCCGGCTCACCGGCCGCGAGCCCGACGTGGACGACGTGCTGCAGGAGACCTTCCTCGACGCGCTCGGCGCGATCCACCAGCTGCGCGACCCGGCGGGGCTCCGCAGCTGGCTCGCGGCCATCGCGGTGCGCCGCGTGCACAAGCGGCTCGCACGCCGCCGCCGGCTGCGGTTCCTCGAGCGCGCTGTCGAGCTCGTGAGCCCGAAGGCCTCGGACCCGCACGACCAGCGCCGGGTCGACGAGCTCTACGAGGTGCTCGAGACCCTCTCCCCCGACACGCGGCTGCCGTGGGTGCTGCACCACGTGGAGGGCGAGACCCTCCCCGCCGTCGCCGAGCTCTGCAACGTCTCGTTGGCCACCGTGAAGCGACGGATCGCCGAGGCCGAGGAGAAGATCGCCCGGAGGCTCCATGGAGCACGATGAACACGTGCGCGCCGCGCGGCGCCTCGCGCCGGCGTGGAACGACCTGCGCGAGCAGCGGGTGCTCCAGAAGATCCAGGCCGAGCCGCGGGTCGCTTCGCCCCGTCGACCGCGCGGCGCCCTGCTCGCGCTGGCCGCGGCCGCCGCACTGCTCGTCGTGTTCGGGTGGTTCGCGTTGCGTGGACGGCGGGTCGAGGTCGCGGCCTCGGGGTCGCCTTCGACGTCGGTGACGGCGCCGACCGAGGCCCAGGTCACGCTGCACGACGGGTCGCTCGTGCGGCTGGTGGGCGACGCGCGCGTGGCGGTGCAGGAGCAGTCGCCGACGAGCGTGCGGCTGACGCAGACCAAGGGCCTCGCGCGCTACGAGGTGACCCACGCGCCCGCCCGCGCGTTCGTGGTCGCGGTGGCCGACGCCGAGGTGGAGGTGCACGGTACGACGTTCACGGTGGAGCTCACCGAGAAGACCGTGAAGGTCACGGTGGTCGAGGGGAACGTGCTCGTGCGTGGCGACGGCCGCGCGGTGAAGCTCACCACGGGCGAGGCCCTCGAGGTCGCCGCCTTTCGCGCGCCGGTGCCGGTGGCGCCGAGCATCAGCGCCACGGTCGCGCCCGCGCCGTCGGTCAAGCCGAAGCCCACGGTGGAGGCGCTGCTCGCCGGCGCCGATCAGGCCCGCGCGCAGGGTCGACTCGACGACGCGGCCGAGCAGCTGCGCACGCTGGTCACCACGTATCCGGGCGATCCGCGCGCTGCGAGCGCGTGGTTCACGCTCGGCAAGGTCGAGCGCGGGCGGGGGCGCCACGCGGCGGCCGCCGCGGCGTTCGCCAAGGTCACCGGCGCGCTGGCCGAGGACGCCCTGGCCGAAGAGGCCACCTCCTGGAAATCCGCCGGCGACGCCGCGCGGGCCCGCACGACCGCCAAGCGCTACCTCGAACTGCACCCGAAGGGCCTGCACGCGCAGCGTATGCTCCTGCTCGCGGAATGAAGCGAACCGTCTCCCTGCTGCTCGTGCTCCTCGCGCCGTCGCTCGCGCGCGCGGCTGTCGTGGTGCCCGTCGGCGCGGAGGGGTGCGGCGCGCTCGACCTCGCCGAGGTGGAGCGGGTGCTCGCGCTCGAGCTCGCCCACCTGCTCTCGGAGAAGAGCTCGGTCACCCTGCCCAAGGTGCGGATCACCTGCGCCGGCGCGGAGATGCGCATCCGCGTCGACGACCCGGTGACGGGCAAGACGCTGGAGCGCACGCTCCCGATGCCCACGGAGCCCAAGGGGCGCGAGCGCACGATGGCCCTCGCCATCTCGCAGCTGTTCCTCACCTCGTGGCTCGAGCTGCTCTCGCCCGCGCCGAAGGAGGTGCCCGCGCCGGTGACCCAGACGGCGCCGCCGGAGCTGACGAGCGCGGCGCACGACGCGGCCCGGACCGTGGTGACCCCGCGGCGGTGCCGCCAAGGGCGGCGCGCACGATCTCGTCGTGGCGCACGGCGCCGGCCGCCGAGACGATGAG
>CAZUZY010000074.1:0-26832 GCA_964624885.1 uncultured Polyangiales bacterium
GCGGTGATCACCGCGGTCGCCCCGCCCCCGCCCCCGCCCCCGCCGCCCGCGCCCGCAGCTCCGCCAATCCGGACCGAGGTGATGGCGCCTCCGGCACGTTCCGCCGCGGCTCCTGTGCCGCCCACCGCGGCGCCCGCTGCGCCGATCGTTGTCGCTCTCGCGCCTCCGCCGGTTCCGGCGGCAACTCCGGCTCCGACGCCCGCAGCACCGCCGGCGTCGGCCCCCGCGCCGGAACCCGCCACCGCGCCCAGCATCGTGATCGAGCCCGCTGCTCCCGCGCCCTCGCCCGTCGTCGCCTGGACGCCCGCTCCCGCTCCGGCGCCGGGGCCGGTGGCATGATGCACGACACCCTGCCCGTCCTGAGCATCGGGGTCTCGCTGCTCATCGCACTTCTGGTCGCGTTCTTCCGCTACACGATCATGCGCCAGGACGCCGAGCGCGACCGCCGCTTCCGTGAGCTCGAGACCGAGACCCAGGGGCTGATCAAGGCCGTGCACGGCTCGGAGGTCGCGCTCGTGCGCGCCGAGGGTCAGCTCGACGTGCTCCGCTCCGAGCACGCCTCGTCTCGTTCGACCCTGACGGAGATCCGCTCCGACATGCTCGGACGGCGCGAGTGGGAGGCACGGATGTCCTCCTTCGAGGACTCGATCCGAAGCATCCGGGACGAGCTCGACACCGTCGTTCGGCTCATCCGCTCGAGCGACAAGGCTTCGTGAGTCGAGCGCCAGAGCGTGAAAGGAGGCGGCTCTCTCAGGCCGCCTCCTTCGTTCGCTCGCGACTACGCGTGCGAGGGAGGCCAGCCCTCGCCACCACCCTGCGCGACACCGTCGATCGTCCAGTGCCAGCGAAGCGGCGTCCGGATCTCACCGTCGCGCTCGAATTCGACGACGAGCTCCCACGGACTGGCGTAGGCGGGGAACTCGAGGTCGACGTTGTTCCCGGTCGTCTTGCCCCTAACGGGCTTCCCCTGCGGATGAGCCCGCACACCAGCATCCTGGAACTCGATGTGAAGGTCGTTGATGCGCGCGGGAACCTGGAAGCTCCGTCGCACGAAGTCGTACGTCACGACCGGGGGTGGCGCCTTCGGCGGCTTCGGGCCCGGCTTCTTCGCGATGCGGTTCTTCTTGCTCTGCCCCTTGGTGTTCTTGGTTGCCATGAGATCCCCTCCTGTGAGCTACGCGATGCGTGCTCGGTGTTGGTGATGGGAATCTCGACGCGCGAGCGAGCGAGACGATCTCGCGCCTCACACCGAATTCGCACGCGTGATCTGGCGCAAGCAAACCGAGGCGGTTGCCCGCCTCGGCGTGGGTGGAAATGTTCAGCTCGATGCGAGCCCGAAGAACAGGAACCGGCCGTCGTCGAGGGCGATGCAGAGGGCGGGACCCCACTTGTCACAGGCCCGACGATCGCCCTTCTCGAGGAGGTCCTGTGCGGTGGCGAACGCCTCCTTCCTCGGCATCTTGCGATCGGTCAGCATCACGTAGCTGCGCTTCTCAGCGATCGTGCCGGAGTAGCCCCCACTGCCGTCCTCGTTCCGCGCATGGTCGACGGCGACATCGAATGCCTCGCGTGCGCTCTGGCCCTTGCTCGTCGTGAAGAACTCGTCGGCTCCCATGTTCGGTCTCCTCTCGCAGGGCTTCTTGCGAACGTCGGTCCACCGCGGTGTCGAGTACATCTGCCCAAGAACGCAGCCCGGTTGGCGAGGTGAGGGCACACGCCCTCGGACATCCGCATCAGGTCCGCTCGCGTTCTTCGCCGAAACCGCGGTCGTCTCGCGAAGTTGCGAGGGCTGACGCGTGCATCAGGGGTCCCACATCTCTGCGGGGCGTGGCCCGCGCGCCGAAAGAGCCCGGGATTGTGCGCAGAGGGACTTGCTATCTCGGACCACGATGCGCTGTATGCCGTCGCGCGGGGCGCGACTGCCCGCGCGAAGGAGACTTCCATGAAGGTGTGCGATCTCATCGCAGCGCTCGGCGCCTGCGATCCGCAGGCAGAGGTGTTTCTCATGAGCCAGCCGAGCTGGCCGTTCGAGTACGCAGTCCGCGGCGTCGTCTCGCGTCGAGCCGTCTGCGAGGAGGACGGCGTCGAGCCCCCGCCCGGCACGGACGAGAGCGACGTGTTCATCGTCGAGGGCACGCAGGTCCGGTACGGCTCGAAGGGCGCCTGGACGGCGCGGTAGGCACGGCCCGCTCGCCACCTCGCCGAGCTCTCCTGGTGCGGGCGCTCGGCTCGAGGTCGTAGCGCGGGCAGGCACAGAACGTGACAGCGCTCGCGCTCGGAGGAGAGACCGATGACGACGACTCGACCGAAGACCAAGGCACAGCTCGATGCGCTCCGCCTGCCGGACCTGCAGGCCCTGTTCAGCGAGGTCACGGGCCAGGCCACGCGGTGCCCAAACCGTGCCTTCCTGATCCGCAAGGTCCTGGAGGCGCAGGCCCCGACTGCGGCGCCGGCCGCGTCAGCCGCCAAGACGGCGACTGCAGCCCGCCCCGCCATCGTGCCCATCGGCACCATGCGAATCATGAGCCCCGACGAGCCGGACCCGCCGGGTGCGGCGGCGCGCGAGCCGGCCCCCGCCGGGGCGTCTGCTGGGCGTCGTCGCGCGCCGCGCGGCGCCTACCGCACGATGACCGTGCCCGAGCTGCGCGACGCCTACGTGGCGATCGTGGGCCGACCGACCGAGAGCACCGACCGCGGCTACCTGATCTGGAAGATCCGCGAGGCCGAGAAGGGTCGCGTGCCAGTGGGCCCGAGGGACGGGCGCAAGGCCAAGAAGGCCCACACGGACGAGGCGATGCAGATCCTCCCTCTCCGGGCCTCGGGGCGGCAGGTGCAGGCGCTCGACACCGCTTGGCGGTCCGCCGGGCTCAAGAGCCGGATGCACTTCTTCCGGGCCGCCATCCGGCGTGAGCTCAAGCGCATCGGTGCGCCCGAGGCCGCCGAGTTGTTCGGGCAGTAGCAAGCCAGCACCTTCTGCTGACCGACCCTGATGCGCATGTCCGGCGAGTTCTTCGGAGAACTCGGGCCTTCGAGCACATCCCGGATGTTCGCATCAGGGTCAGCGGTGTGAGGCTCCGTAGATACGCGCGGTTACGGCTGTCGCGCGGTTGGACCGGCACACGCATGTACACCGGGCATGCACAACGCCGCCGCCGAGAAGGCCCTCGCCACCATCCAGACCCTCCGCTTCGGCATCGAGCTCGAGACCGTCGGGCTCCACCGCCACGCCCTCGCCCGCGCCATCCACGGCGTCGTCGGCGGGGCGGTCCGCGACACGGGCGACCGGTTCGCCATCACGGGTCAGGACGGCCGCAGCTGGCAGGTGGTGCCGGACGGGTCGCTCTCCAGCGGCCATCGCAGCGGCGAGATCGTCTCGCCCATCCTGACCTACGCCGACCTCGACCTGCTCCAGCAGGTGGTTCGCGCGGTCCGCGAGGCCGGCGCGCGGGTCGACTCCTCGACGGGCATCCACATCCACGTCGGCGCCGAGGGCTTCTCCGCCAAGCAGGTCGCGAGCCTCGTCAAGATGGTGCACAAGCAGGAGCGCCTCATCGAGCACGCGCTCGGCGTCGCTCAGCACCGGCTCACCCGCTACTGCCGCCCCATCGAGCCGAGCTTCCTCGCGCGCCTCGAGGAGAGCCGCCCCCGCACCCTCGCGCAGGTCTCGACGGCCTGGTACGGCCGCACGGGCGCCCTCCCGAACCGCTACGACCAGAGCCGCTACCACGGCCTCAACCTCAACAGCCTCTTCTTCCGCGGCACGATCGAGTTCCGGTACTTCAACGGCACGCTCCACGCCGGCGAGATTAAGGCCTACGTCCAGTTCGTGCTCGCCCTCGCCGCCAGGGGCATCAACGCGCGCAACACCCAGAGCGCGCGCCGCGCCTTCGACGTCGCCACGGCCAAGTACGACTTCCGGGTCTTCCTGCTCGGCCTCGGCCTCATCGGCCCCGAGTTCAAGACCGCCCGCCTCCACCTCACCAAGCGGCTCGCCGGCTCCGCGGCCTGGAAGGGCGCGCGCCGCGATCGCCGACCGACCGCGCCGGCCGGGAGCACGGGCGGCAACGGCTCGGAGGAGCCGGGTCCCGCCAACACCCAGCAAGTTCTGCAGACCGGGTGATGCACCGGTCAGCCGGGCTTCTCCGGAGAACTTCGCGGAGAGGCCCGGAGTCCCTGATGCACGGGTCAGGGGTGACGACCACAGGCTGCGAGATGTCGCGGACATCCACGGCCCCTTTCGATGGACCGATACGCGCATGGACTCCACGGCATGAGCACCACCAAGAAGCCCTTCGCCCAAGACGACCTCAACGTGCGCATCCTCCAGGGCACCACAGCCGACGGACGGCTGGTCCCCGAGGCGCGCCTGCGGCTCCGGGACGGGCGGCGCCCCGACCTTGCCCACCTCCTGAGCCGCGCGGTCGTCGCCGTGCAAGCGCAGGTGCCGCCCGAGGAGCGCCCTTGTTGGCGGGTGCGCTCGGAGATCCTCGGGGACGCCGAGGGCCGGATCTACATCGACCTCGAGGAGGGCACGCTCTCCGAGCACACCGAAGGCCACCTCGCCCTCCACAGGGCTCTCGCGTGATCGCTTGCCCGGCTGCGGCCCGGGTGCATCACTCGGGTCGGCGCGCTCCACCAGTCCTCCTGCCACGGCGCATCCCTTCCAGGGCCCCCTGCATGACCCGCGTCTACTTCGCCTACGGCTCGAACCTCTGCGAGGAGCAGATGCGTGCACGCTGCCCGGGCGCGCGCCGCGGGGCCCGGGCCAAGCTCCACCACCACGCCCTCGTCTTCGGCGGCTTCAGCCCCCGCTGGCAGGGGGCCGTGGCCAGCGTCGTGCGCCACCGCGGCGGGTGGGTCGAGGGGCTCCTCTACCAGCTCACCGCCGCCGATGTCGTGGCGCTCGACCGGCACGAGGGCGTTCCCTACGCCTACGAGAAGGTAGAGCGACTCGTCGTCGACGAGCACGGCAGCCGGCGACGGGCGTTCACGTACGTCCAGCCAGCCGACACGTTCGAGGCCTGGACGCCACCCACCGAGTACTTCGTTCAGATCTGGCGCGCCTACCAGCGGCTCGGCTTCGACCGCGGAGCGCTCGCCGCGGCGGCAGGAATCCAGCGCCCATGACCAACGACAGTCGTCATCGGATTTTCGTGTACGGCACGCTGCTCTCCGGTGAGCCAAACCATCGGCTGCTGGCGCGGAGCGAGCTCCTCGGGCCCGCGCAGACGAAGGGCGAGTTCGTGATGCTCGACCTCGGCGGGTTCCCGGGGGTGATCGGGGGCGGCGAGACGACGATCGTCGGCGAGGTGTACCTCGTGGACGACGAGACGCTCTGCCATCTCGACCGGTTGGAGGGGCATCCTCGATTCTACCGGCGGACACCCATCGAGCTCGAGGACAAGGGGAAGGCGGAGATGTACATCCTCAACAGCCGAGGCCGAGCCGAACGAATGATCCCATCGGGCTCGTGGCGGGCGCATCTCGCTGGCCGCAGGAAGGAGCAGTTCGGATGAAGCTCATCACGCAAGACGGGCGGGTCTTCTTCGGCACGGCCGCTCAGATCCTGGTGCAGATGCGGGACATCTCCTTCAGCGGCGCCGACCTGACGCTCGGCCAGTACATCGACTGGGTCATCGAGATTGCGCGCCGCTACGAGGGCGTCGAGCTCGTGGTCGCGGGTGACACCGACGAGGCGCGCGCCCGAGCGCTGGTCGAGGAGCTTGTGCACAACGGGCTCGCCCAGCGGGGCTGAGAAGCAAGCTGCGTAGCTCGGAGAAAGTCCCCGAGGAGGGACTTCACTTCACGAGAACCAAGCTCACGTATGTCGCCACGCCGCGGCGGAGAGAACGCACGGCCGGAGGAGACCCCGCATGTCCGCCCGTCGCCGCACCGAAGGCCCGCACCCCATCCTCGAGACCACCTACGCGGGCGTGACCGCTCGCCTCTTCCGCGCAGAGGGCACGTACGGGACGCCGCGCCCCCGCATCCTCCTCGAGCTGCCGCGGGGGACGAGCCACCGTGTCACCGCCGCCAAGGCCTACACCCTCGCGGCCGCCGTCGAGCTCGCCTCCGACCGGCGCGGCGCCCAGTGGGTCGTGTGCGTCACCGCCGAGGAGACCGTCGCCTGGGTGGACCTCGAGCTGAGTGAGGGGTTGCCCCAGGAGGTGGACGCGGGGCTCGAGACGCTCCGCGCGGTGCTCACCCAAGCCGCGGGCGCGTGATGACTGCGCAGGTCCTCGAGAAGCGGTTCAGCGCGCTTGTGGCCGTTGTGGCGGAGCCGAAGGATGCTCATGGAGCTCGGGCGCTCCGGTTGGACATGCCTCCTCACTGCTGGATCGATGGCCTCGACCTCGACCTCGAGGGGAAGCTCGCGGGGCTCTGCGTGTCGTGGGCCCTGCGTGGTGTGGCCGACGGAACTCGATCCGCTCCGATCCCGCGTCAGGGCGGCTCAACAGCTAGCCTCGCGCAAGCTAGACATGCCTCGGACATTGCCGGGCCACCGTCCGATCATCGTCCGGCGCATCGTTTCAGCCCTTCGTTGAGTGATGCCCGCTCGGCGTCACCATGCCTCGACGCATGGCGGCGGGCAAGGCAGGTCGTCAGCGGGACAAGTGCGGTGCAGCCCACGTGGCTCCATATGACCTGAAATGGCCGTGCATCAACGCGCGCCAATGGTGAACTCCGCGGACTCGCTACGTCCTCGCAGCCGCGACCTTCGGGTCGAACCATGCGTCGAATTTACCGCCAACGACACGGATCCGAAAGCCCGCAGGCAATGCTAGCAGGGTCGCGAGCGACCGGTATTCGCGGACGATGCGGCCGGTCTGAACGATGGACAGGTCTCGAATGGACCCACGAAACCCTACCTCGTTGAGGAGCCACCCGCTCCGCGGCTCGCGGTCCGGATATCGCACTCCCTCGACTTCGGCGGCGCCCGAGAGCACTGCTTCGGATGCAGCTACCATGTGGTGAACGCGTGGTGGCGCGAAGTCAGCATTGCAATGTGTGCAGACGGCTCTCTGATCGCGCATGAACTCGATTGCTACGTCGGCCGTCGGGACAAACGTGCTCTCGTCGACGACATCGAGGGCTTCGACGACTATCGTGTCCTCGTCCTGTCGAAGCCTCAGCAGCCATCCACCATAGGCTACCGTCTCCGCGGATCTGAGCTCACGTCCACTCGCAGCCTCATACGTTACGAGATACTCGAGTAGCTCCTCACCTCCACCGAGCAGGTCCGACGAACCAACGCGCACTGCGAGCTCGAGAGGCACGCGTCCTTCAGTTCGGACCTCCGAGTCCGTGCGAACGATCCGGGTGAGCATGGTCAACGGTTGCCTACTCACTCGGGGGGTTCAACTTCAGACTGGCACCATTCGTCGGAGCGAGGCCGCCAGCGGCAGCAGCCGCCTTCTTCTGCTTCGCTTGCTCCGCAGTGACCTGTCCGCCTTGCCGACGCGCGCAGCCCAGACAGTGGGGGTACAGGCGCTGCTGCTCGCCCGGCTTCAGGAGTCCGTTCGGTGGCTGGTGATCCGGAATGGGATTGTCGGACTAGCTAGTTCGCCAGGAATGTAGCGCCGACCGCGCGCGTGATGTCCAACAAGTCTGGGTCTGCTGCGACTAGCTCCGATTCGAACGCATCCCATCCACGAGCGCGCGCAAACGCGGCCTCAGCCGGCAACAGCGGCACGATCCACAGGAAGTCTGTGTCGTCCATCGACAGCTCATCCGACAGGTACACTGGACGGCTCACGTAGAAGTCGACGATGTGAGGCGCAGACGCGAACGGACCAACTGAGGTCGAGTGGATGCTGCCGCGCAGGAGCGGATGCCCGTCCTCGATGTGCATTCCCATCCAGTCCATCACAGCAACGACCTCGGCCAGGTCGACAAGCTGCGGGCGAACCATCATCAGGATCTCTAGCCGTATCGGAGGCAGACCTGGAGACTGGGGCAACAGTTTCTCGGAAAGCCCGACGGATACCACGGTGCGAGCACCCTCACATGGCTCGTCATCGAACCACATTAGGTCCCACTCCTGGGGCCCTTTCACTGTCTCCGAGGGCGGCTCAAGAACTCGGGTCAGCAGGTCGACCACGCGGGTACGCTGGCTGTTCATCAGGTCCTCCGCGAAGCCCTATGCCACCGGTGGGCCGTGGGTGTAACGTCTGAACGTGTATTGTCGGCCGTTGCGAAGTCGGACTTAGCAGACATTGCTCTCAGCTATCTTCGTTGAGCTTCACGAACACACCGCGAGAGTCTCGAACAAAAGCCACCCCGGCGGGGTTGTCGAGCAACGCAACAATCTGTGGATCATAGTTAGCAATTGTATTGATGTCGTACACTCCATGGTTCGAGGCCTCATCCATGTACTCGTCGGACTCGTCTCCGGCAGTGAATCGCCAGCCACTATCGACCTCATTATCTGGCGCTTCGCGATAGGCGTAGCCAACAGGCCTGCCGCGAACCACTATCTCGTCGGTGGCAAAGCACGCCCCGTACCCGACCGCAATTGGCCGGATATCCTCGGCCGCGAGTCTGAACGCCTTCTTCGTCATGGCCTTGGATCCTACCATCATCGGACGACCTTAGTGCCCGGCGAAGTCGCGGCTCATGACCTTTGCGGACAACGACGTACTCAGCCCGTAGCAACCGTGATCTCGCTCTTCCGACGCGCCACGCCTTAGCGTCCGCCGAATGGGCGTCGCGTTCAGGGACAGACCTGGAGTCGGTTGCGCACCGCCTCGCGATCGACCAGCCACAGCTCGAGTTCCACCTGCTGGTTCGGCATCGGCATCTGGATGTAGCGGACATCGACCCGTTCCCGCGCCAGCAGTTTTCCCGTTCGCAGCGCACAGTCCGAGCGTCGCGCCTCGACGAGACTGGCAGCCGCATCCTGCGGGCCGTTCCAGCGCCCCAGGTCCACCTGGGGCAGCGAGTTGCGGAAGTAGATGAACTCCGCCGGAAGCGCGTCGACGTAGGTCGATAGCGGAATCGACGTCGGAAGCGCCACGCTCGGACGGGGCGGCAGCGTCTCGCCCACCCCGTAGTGCGGCACGGCCAGGGCCTCGCAGTAGTCGAGCTGCAAGCCCTTCTGCCAGACCGCAACCAGCGGAAGCTTCGCCGGGGCGCGACCCAGCACCTGCCGGAGGAACACGTACTCGCGCTGGTAGCCGTGGAGCTCGCCCAGTAGGGGTGCGGCCGACAGACACGTCGCTGCGACGACAAGTCCGAGCGGCCAGCGCGCCCACCGAACGCCGCAGAGCATGTCCATCGCCCAACCCCAGCCGATGGCAGCGAAATAGATCGGTACCAGCAGCCACAGCAGCGCATAGCGAGTCAGAGCCCAAGACTGCATCGGGTGATCGATCGCGCTGGCGAAGGGCGAGAGCGCGTAGAGGGCCGTCTGCAGCACGAAGAGCGCCAGGTAGCTGAAGATCACCCCAGGTCGTCGGGTGTGCAGCGCGGCCAAGAACAAGAGGCCGAGGCCCAGCGGGACCACGAGGGGGACCCCGTCGGCGAGCATGATGACGGCGCGAGGCAGAGCGCGAAAGTACGCCACGAGATCGCTCACCCGTGGACCGACCTCGACGTTGGGCCTACCAAGCATGGCGATCGGAGCTGCGAAACTGGCAGCGAGTCCGATCACGACGGCGCCGATGGCCCGCCGCCTGCGCGGGATCGGCGCCGTGCTGGTCCAGGCAAGGACTGCCAGTAGCAACGGGCCCAGCGTGAACTCGCGCCGTGTTGCGGCGACGAGCCACGCTGCCCCTGAGACTCCGAGGGGCCAGACCCATCCGTCGACCGCCAAGGATCGCGCGAGCAACACTGTTCCCGCGCACAGCCAGGCGAGGCCGACGACATGGGGTGCGTCCGTCGCCGAGATACGGACGAAGGCAGTACCAGTGGCGACGAGCACGGCAACCACGAGGGCCTGCCGGGAGGGGTCCTTTGCGCGCGCGACGAGACTCTTGTCGGGAGCGCCTGGGATTGTGACAAGGCCCAAGTAGAGCAGCACCGGGCAGAGAGCACCGAGCAGCAGGTTGGTGAACAAGAGCGATGTCGGCGGCAGCCTGAGAAGCCCCAGCACTGATTGCAAGGGGGCCTGGTACTCCACGTCGTAGCGGTAGTTCGGTACGCCGGCTCGGAAGTCCGTGTAGAAGTTCGCTGGCACCCGGGCGACGACTTCCCGCAGCAGTCCAGCCAGCATGGCGAGTCCACCGACCGTGCCCCAGTCGGAGCGTGGGCGCCTGGTCCGCACGACTGCGACTGCGAGTGCGACCAGGCATGCCAGCGAAGCGGCATGTTCGAAGCCGTGGAGCAGCCGGGGAACCAGGTCCACACGTGGGACGCTCTCCACCGGGCCTGCACGCGGGTCTGATGGGATGCCCTTCACGACGGGCGTCCCGGCGGTCACTTCGGCCCATCTCCACTGCCCCTTTCGCAGCTCCGCCGAGGCCACCAGGGCTGTGCGCAGCGAGGCCGGCGGGGAGCCGTCGAAGGCGACCGTGAAGTCTCCCGCGCTCGTGGATGTCGAGGTCGACGCACTCGGATGCCTGAACCTGGCCACGACCACGGCGTCGCCGCACGCGTAGGTGACCTGCGCCTCGCTGGCCTGGATGGATGCGCGGACGCGGGTGCAGCCGGTCTCGGGGGACACCGCCGTCAAGGCGAGGAAATGCTCTTCCTGCCCTGGCGGAATCACGAGAGTCGGCATGGCAGAGGGATGCTTACCAGAGGATGTCGCTCGGCAGCCCCTTGTCCTTGAAGGAGCCGTCGCCAACCTGGCCGGACGCATTCCCTCCCCAGCACCGCAGCGCGGTAGTGCTGCCGGCACATCCGTGGGTGAAGCCGATCTGGACGATCGAGACCCCCGACAGACCCTTGACTGGATCCGCCGTCAGTCGATCCTTCGTCGTTCCGTCGCCGAGCTGGCCGGCTTCGTTCCTCCCAGCGCACACGACCGTGTCGTCCGGTCGCCGCGCGCAGACGAACGACGAGCCGACCATGATCGTCTTGGCGCCATCGAAGATCGGCGCTGGCTTGGGGGTCGTGACGAAGGCGGCCGTCGTGTAGCCGAACTGCCCGAAGCTACCGTCGCCCCAGCAGGCGACCTTGCCGTCCGCCTGGATGGCGCACACAGCGCTGTAGCCTGCGGCAAGCTGGGTGTAGTTCCCGGTCACGAGCGTCGGCGCGTTGTGGGCCTTGGTGTCACCCACGCCAACCACCCCGGCTTTGTTGGCGCCCCAGCAGTAGACCGAACCGTCGGACTTCCGCGCGCACACCGAGTCGCGCGTCGCAACGAGCTGGGCCACAGTCGCGATCCCGGGTACCTGGGTCGGCGACGAACGTGGAGTGACGGCGCCATCGCCGGAGAGGTTGCCAGCTCCCCAGCACCAGACCGTCTCGCTCTTCAGCAGCGCGCAGGTGTCCGTCTCGCCGAGCGCCAGCGACTTCACGTTGGTGAGATCCTTCACGAAAGTGGGCACCAGTCGCAGGGTCGTCGTTCCATCGCCGAGCTGGCCCTTGTCGTTCTTGCCCCAGCACGCAGCAGTGCCGTCACCTTGGACCGCGCACGCGTGCTCGAGACCGATGGAGATGTTCGTTGCCAGCGTCAGCTTTGGAATGGGGACCGGAGTGGATCGATCGGTGTTGGTCCCGTCGCCCACCTGGCCGGAGCTGTTCCATCCCCAGCATCGAACCGTGCGGTCTGCGAGAACGACGCAGTTGGAGTTGCCGAGGGTCGAAGCGAGCTCCGCAATCTTCAGGCAGCTGCCAACAGGGCAAACTTCGGGTACATCACTGCTACCATCAGAATCGGCGACCGAGTCGGTCTCGGACACAACGCTGGAGTCCGTAGCAGAGCTGTCGACTGGGCCCGTGTCAGCACTGGAGTCATCTCCGCATTGGCCAAACTGGGAGCACGCTGTCGGCGCATCGACGTCTACGCAGCTGCAGAGCGTGAGCGTCAGCATCACCGTGGCGGCGACTCTCATGGTCTTGTTATGGCCTGGAAGGGGTTGCGCTTCAACGTCCAGCACATGGCGCGCGGGGCAGGACGAGTTGCGGTGCGAAGCTATACATGGAGCATTCTTGTCGCCCATGGCTCATCCTGTTGAGAAATCGCTGTGGCAAGATCATCGACCAGGTCGCAGAACCAGACCTCGAGTGGTGCCATCGGGCCATAGGCAATCCCCTCGACTCCAGCCCCTCGCACGAGCCCCTCGCGGTTGACCAACCAGAGCATCGAGCCCTGATGCGACTGGGCGATTGGCATCCAGTCGGACGTCCACGTTTCATACTGCCCCCACTCGCGAGCTTCGCGGAGTCGAGGGCTGACAACGTCGTCGGGCGAGAGTATCCTCAAGCACGCGTCTCCATCGTACGGATAGAGCTCGGCTCCGCCCAACGTGGTCAAGAGACTGCGGCAGACCGTGGGCAGTTCAAAGGGCGCGTCGCGCGTCAGCCTGGCGATCGCGTCACCTGAAGGCGGAGCTACCAGGACATGCCCGAAGCGAGAAACGTCGCGCAACACGCGATCAACGGATTCAAGGATGGGCGAGCTCGGCTGAGAGGCCGGCGTCTCGAGCGGTGGCGTTCCGGCTCCCAGACTGGGTGTGACGTCACCTCTCACCTCAACCTCAGCTATTCCGAGCTCGGGGCGAGGCAGGACCTGAAGCATCCGCCGGAGAGCAATGCCCTGAACGAGCAACATCCGCCAATCGGCTTCGCCGCAGCCGAACCAGGGTGACAGACAGACCGCGTCCCCAGACCACTGCGCCACGACGAAGCGCGGTCGCTCGCGAGTCGTTCGTGCCCACACTCGATTGGTTGGCCTGCGCCAGTGTGGCCAGTCAACCTCCATGGGCTGGTCTGACGCGATGGTTCCAAGCCATCCAGCCGATACAAGTCGCACAACTCGGTGGCCAACGACCCTGCGAGGTGTTGCATGCTCAACGGGCTCGACCTCCATCCCGGTCACACCGACGGTTCTAAGCGCGTTGACGAGTCGCACCGACATGAGCAAGCCATGTTTGTAGTCGAGCAGATCGAGCGGCGGCAGGAGCTTGAGGTCAAGGCGAGGAGACATGGGCTTGGGGACGCCATCATCGTCTACCTCTGCCGGACCGCACTCGAGTTGGGCCTTCTCGGGACCACACGTGGGGAGTAGGCGATACCAGCGGTCCTCACGAATCTCACCCCACTCGAGGTCGGCGGCATCCGCGTACTGGGACCAGGCGCTCATAGTGCGGCCGGCGCGTTGAGGTGAACGACTGCACGGTCGGCCTGGAACTTCAGCATCACGGGCTCCGCCGGCCCCTTCCCCTCGCGAATGGGCGGCACGGTCTTGTAGTAGTCGCTGAGGTCGCTCATCACTCTCGCCTTGAGGGCGTTCCCAGTGAGCCCATAGTGCGTAGTGAGCATGTTGAGGTAAGCGTTCCAGTCCTTCGTCGTCTGCGTTCCGAGCTTCATCGAGAGCCCGTGCTGTGCGTACTTCGCGTTCAGGAAGACGGACATGTTGGCGTGGATACCATAGTGGGTCGTGGCGCTCACGTGGAGCGTCGCGACTCGGTCAGTCGGCGCGAGAGCCTTGACCGTGTGGCCGGGCACCAATCCGCGCTCGTGCATGACCCCAACGAGGGCCATGGGGATCGTGTGGTGACCATGAACCCCGTACGCCTTCTTGGTCCCGAAGCTCACATCCGGCACCACGGCTGGCGGTGCCTGCGCGACGGTCTTGGGCGCGGTCCCCGCAGCGGTGCTGACCTGGAACGTGGGTTTGGGCTGCGTCATCGCCCACGCCTGGCCCTCCGAGATGGTCGGGGAGCTCGAGGAGATGGACACGCGTGTCTGGCCCACCGCGTGTGCCGCGGAAGCAACGACTGCGGCACCCGCGAGGGCGAGCACTGCGTAGCCGAGGGCAACCGCGAATCGGCCGTCACGGTCCACGTACCGAACGGGGTTGCCGCCGCCGTAGGCATAGGCCGAGTTGCAGGGGTGCGCCCCAACGAGTCGGAGGGGCTCTTCGACGACGACGGGGTCGACAGAGGTCCAGACTCCGAACTCGGGGACGTAGGCCCGCTGGCCCATCTGGTCGATGCCGACGCCCTTGTCGCGAGCCGTGTGAGCGAACTTGCGGGTCAGCTCGGACGCTGAATCGAAGCGCTCGAGCCCGAAGGGGTAGACCGCACTGGAGGCCTTCGCCTCGCCAGCGCCAGTGGTCGTCTCGGTGAGCGAGCCGATGCCATCGGCGAGGAGGAGTTCGTCGTCAACCCCGAGCGTGAGGACCGTGCCCTCCTCGACGGGCGGCAGGGTCGGGGCATCGTGACCACAGCCCACGCCTCCGCTTCCAAGGGTCAGAGACAGAAGGACCAGCGGCAGGAGCACGCGGAGGGAAGCCAGGAGTCGCGTGCGATACCGCCGCGCAAGTGCCAGGAGCAGTGCGACTGGCAGCAACCATCGCGCTGGATCGAGGAAGCGAGCGACTGCCGCCTTCGAGGTCGTTGGTCCGGGCATGGGAGTGCGCGCCGTCGAGCAGCCGGATGGAGGTTCGGCGGCGCCATCACCGATGGGGGACGCGGCGATGCCCGGGCCGGCTCCGTTGCTCTCGGCGAGTCGAGCGACACGTTGGCCGCCGTGGACGATGAAGCGCTGCAGCCGGCCGTCCTTCACCTCGGCCCAATCGTCTACGAAGACCGTGGTGGACTTGGTGCCGTCCGTGTCCTCCGCGCGCAGGCGCCGCACGCCGTCGTGATCGAAGGCCGCGGATGTGCTGGCTCCGTTGCTCTTGCGCAGCACACCGACCAGTTGGTCCGCGTCGTTCCAGGAGTAGGCCCGATCGCCATCGTCGAGCAGGCGGCCGCGCTTGTCGTAGACGAGCGACCGCCCCTTGAAGGAGGAGAGCGCGTGGGGGCCGGCGGCGGCCCCGTACGTCATTGGTCCGGCGTGCAGGGTGCCGACAGAACTCGCGCGCTCGAGAACGTTGCCCGAGGCGGAGTAGCGCCAGGTGGCCTCACCCCAGGTGCCCTTGGCTGCCGTGAGCCGGTAGAGGTTGTCGAGTTGGTAGACCTCGCCCCGGTCCTTGGCGAGTGTCACGCCCGGGCGCTTGTCCGTGACCTTGGTGATGTTGCCGACCGGATCGAGCGTCCACTCGAGCCGCTGAAGGAGCCCACCGCTCGGCGCCTTGGTCAGCGTCTCGACACGGCGAAGGTCGTCGTCGAACCGCTGCCACTCGGCCACGCCCGTCGAGAACGTCCTGGAGATCTCTTTCTCGTCGGCGTCGTAGTCGAGCCTGAGCGCATCCTTGCCGTACCCGGCGATGAGCCCACGACCGTCGTAGTGGATGCGAATCGAGGAGCCGTCCGGGTAGACGTGCAGGTACTCCCGATCGAGCGCATCGTAGAGCGCGCCCGTGACGTGTACACCGGCCGCGCCGAAGTCGAAGGTGGTCTTGGTGAGCCGGCCGCGGACGTCGTGACTGTAGTGCACCGTGCCGGCTGGGGAGACTGCGCGAACGAGGGCGCCGAGCTCGTTGTTGTGGCCTTCGTCGAAGACGCGCGTGACCTCCGGAACGCCATCGCCGTTCCAGTCCTCGGTGAGCAAGCGACCCGCGAGGTCATAGGTGAAGAGGGCGACCTTGCCGTCCGGGTACTTCCTGCCGATCAGGTTGCCGACGGCATCGAAGGCGAACTCGTGCCGACCGGCATCGGGGTCCAAGAGGAGCGTGCGGCGCCCGAGCCCGTCGTACTGGTACGTGGTGATGTGTCCTTCGGCGTTGGTGGACGACAGCAGCCCGCCCGCTCCGTCGTACGTGTGGGTAGTCGCGAGGGTAGCCCCGCCGAGGAAGCGCTTCGTTTGCACCAGCCGACCCAAGCCGTCCGTGACCTCGACGAGCGGCGTGTGCTCGTAGGGCGTCGAAGGGTCGTTCTGGGCAGCATCCCAGGTGTGTGTCTCGAAGGGGTGGTGCTCGATTCGGGCCTCATGGCCGAGCTGGGAGCGGATGCGCACAGGCCGGGCAAGTGCGTCACGAAACGTGTCCTGGCCGGGGCCGTCGGCGAGCAGGGCTGCGGCATCAGCTTTGCCCGTGAGCCACGAGGCGCGCACGGTGCGGCGCTCCTTGCCGCGAGCATCGAACAGCGCGTGCGCCGAGAACACGACGCGCCCGTTCGACGCCCTCGACAGGGTGGCGCGTGGGCGACCGAGGCCGTCGATGAGGTCCGTCGAGACGCGCAGCTCGTCGCGCCCGTGGAACACACGTCCCTCGGTTGTCACCTGCGACAGGGGGTTGCCGAAGGTGTAGGTGTAGCGAAGCGTTGGCAGGTCGGCCGAATCGCCCGGCTTCACGACGGAGCTCACGCGTCCGAGGGCGTCGTACGTGAAGGTCGAGACCGCGCCGTTGAAGTTGGTGAAGCTCACGATCGTGCCGAAGGCGCCGTTGTACGAGGCTTGCTGCGTCAGGATGCGTGCACCCGTCTTGACGCTCTCCGAGAGGAGAAACGCTCCGGTCGGATCGTAGGTGAGGAGGCGCCCTCCACCCCGCGCGTCGCGGGTCTCGATGGGGTTGCCGTGCGCATCGAACGCGCTCGAGCTCGAGAGGACCATCTTGTCGGGCCCCGGGCCGACCCAGCTCATCTCGCGTGTGATCAGCCCTCGAGCGACCTTGCCGAGCGGCAGACCCACGAATGCCTCTCCGTCGTAGTGCTTCTCGGCGAAGCGGAGGCGCCGTCCGGCGCCATCGCGCAGCTCCGTGGTGGCCGGACGCCCGAGGATCCAGTCGGTGGTGTTGTTCGCGAAGGTCGAGACGGTGATTGCCTCGTCGTTGCCCGCGAGCTTGTCGTCGCCGTCGACGACGCCCCACTTCTTCTCGGCCGTGGTGTTGCCGAATTCGTCCTGCTCCCACTCGGTCAACGTGACCTTCGCGGCCTTCGTGTCTCCCTCGATGTGCTCGAGCTTCTCGGACGTCTTGTGAGAGTAGGTCACCACCCGGCCATCGAGGGCGAGGTCGAGCTTGCGGAGCGCGTACGCGGTCGTGACCCGGTGGAAGACCTTGCCGGTCTCGTCCTTGGTGGTCGACAGAAGGAGAGCGCCGCGCTGAGTTCGGTCGACCAGGCCCACGTCGTAGGCGTTCTCGGAGAGGAGCGAGGGCGTGAAGGTATCACCGACGTCCTTCTCGATGCCGACTCCGAAGCCGGCAAACGTTCGCTCGACTGGCGAGTAGGTGCCCTCGCCGTAGGAGTACTCGGTGACGAGCGGGGGGTCGCCGATGCCGCTCTCGACCGCGGTCCTCCTCACGACGGGCATGCCGACGTTCATGCGGGACGCCCAGGGCTTGGTCGCAGCTCGCGCGGCTGCGGCATCTTCCGCGGCGGGCGAGTAGGTGACGGAGACCTTCTTGCCGAGTCCATTGTCGACCTGGGCGAGCAGGCCCGCACGGCCGGCGGGGAACACCTCGAGGTACTGCCAGGCCTTGTCGGGTGAACCCGCGACGTTGATCCACACGATGTCGGTCGTGCCCGAGCCATTCATGTCGGCGAAGCGCACCGTGGTGTCAGGGCCCTTGTAGGGAGTGCCCGAGATGGCCTTCACTGCATCGAACACTCCCTCGCCCGAGGCGAGCGCGTACTCGACCTGGGTAACGCCGACGCGGACCAGGTCGATGCGCCCGTCGCCGTCGAGGTCCTGGAGTTGGAAGGGCGCCGATGGGTCGAACGTGGGGACGTTGGTCGCGCTGACGGCCGGCTCGAACCGTCCCCGTCCTCGGCCGAGGTAGTAGACGAGACTGCCGGAGCGCAGGTAGCAGAGGTCGAGTACCCGGTCACCGTTGACGTCGCACAGCTGCGTGTGACCGTCCGAGAATCGGAGTGGCTGCTTCGGATCGATGGTGCCGATGACGACGGGCTCCGCGAACCGCGCGCCGCCCTCGTTGTAGGCGATGGCGAGACCGGCCGTGGTCGTCAGCACCACATCGGTCCTACGATCGCCATCCATGTCGGCGAGGCGGACGTCTGGGTCCTCGAACGAGACGGAGAGGGCGGGTGTGATGGTCAGGGCCGGGCCAAAGGTCTGAGCATCCTTGCCTGGAAGCATCCGGAAGTAGCCGGGGGACTTGGCCAGCAGATCGACCGCGCCGTCGCCATCCACGTCCGCCAGTTGCACGCCGAGGGCGCCGAGTTCGAGCGAGGGCGAGGCGCTGTCCGTCCAGTCGAGCCGCGTCCAGCTCTGGCCCGCGTTGTTGATGTAGCTCGAGAACTTCCCAGCGGACGAGACGAGCAGGTCGGCCGTCCCATCGCCGTTGAGGTCGGCCAGCTCGATGTTGGGGTCCAAGGGCGAGCGGCCCGGCGGCGTAGTCATGGTCACGAGCGAGGTCGTGTCCACTGCGAGCTTGGGCTCGGTGTACGCGAGCGTCAGCGTGGGCATCGCCGTGGTGCCGTCGGTGCCCACCTGCACCACCTGGGCGAGCCGCGAGTGTGCACCGGGGGCGTAGCCGAGGTCGTACCGACGCACCAGTCTCCCTCCGTAGTTGACCTCGATGCGCTTCAGGCGCTGGGTGAGCCGCTCCTTGAAGCCGTTCGAGTAGCGGGTCAGCGGATCCGGTCGGTCTTCGTACCCGAAGGCGACCTCGCTGCGAACCTCGGGGGACGAGTCGTTGTAGGTGACCCGATCGAGCAGAGCGTGCCCCTCGACGGTGCGCCAGGTGTACTTGATGACGTGGCCGAAGAGATCGCGCTGCTCGCGGAGCAGCCAGGTCCCGACCTTGCCCTCCTCACCCTCTGTGAAGCCCTCGCCTCCGAACCGGAAGGTGACCCCACCCTTGTCGCGCACCTCCCAGGTCGCGCCATCGGCGCTCCGCTGGACGCGCAGGAAGGCACCGCTCTCGTACTGCGGGCGGAAGATGTTCGGTGAGATCTCGAGCAGGTCGCTCGCTATGCCAAGCCCCGCCACCTCGAAGGCATCTGTCTTGTCGAAGCGTGGGAGGCCGTTCTCGGTGCGCCGCCGGATGCGCGGGACGCCGGAGAGGTTCCAACCAAGACCGAGGTCGGAGGCGCCTCCCCCGGAGTCGTAGGCCATCGCCAAGCTCGGCACGAAGCCGGCGGCCGCCGGAGGTACGACGATGGGGACCTCGTAGCTCGCCGTGCCCGAGGCCATCGACGGCTTGAATTCTCCCCCCAAGCCCGCGATGGAGCCGGGGCCGTTCGGGAGGGAGATGCGCGTCGAGAGGGATTGGCTCTTCGACGCCTGCGCTTCGGGAGCGACCAGGCCGACGATGCATGTGGCGAGGACGGTCGCGATGGCGAGGCGGCGCTGAGATGCGGACGTGTCCATGGGACGGGTCCTGTGCACCGCTCGTGCCCAGGGGCTGGCGCCCCGAAATCGTTGGATCGAGCCTGCGACACGCGGTCGGACTCCGGCGGTTTCCGAACGAGTCCGAACATCTCCGAGAGGATCGCGGACTACGCGGAGGCTGGAAGCGTCAGCAAGCGCAGGAGCCACGCGAGGTCGAGCCCGAGCTCGGAGGCGCTACGGAGGACTGCCTGCAACGCTTCGCGAAGCAGCGTGTGCTCGACGGTGATGACGCGGTGCTGAACTCCCTGACCCATCTCGACCTTGACGGCCCACTGCCCGTCGACAGACCCCGCCGTCAGCGCGAATGCGCGCACGGAGCCGCTCGTCGGCACCAGCCCGGCTACGGCCTCGCGCACGTGCGCCACCACTTCTCGCAGCCTGGGAGCTGCACCGACGACCTGCTGCAGGGCGTCCTCCGGCGCTCTCGCCACGCTGTCCTCGGCGACCACATTGTCGCTGACCTGTTCGAGTAGGGAGACGAACCACCCTGCCTCGCCGAAGTCAGCAACGGCCATCGCAAACATGTCGCCGCTCATGTGACCATCTCCGATGCGTCTGCGTGTGAGGGCGGAACGCGCCGCCAGCGATTCTCGAGGGGCCGCAATGCGCGGCCCACGTCAGAAGCGTCCTGAGAGCACGAGCATCTGCTCCTTGGCGCCGATGGTGGGAGCGAGGTTCCACCCGGCCTGGGGCTTGGGCTTCGAAGCTGGGGCCGTAGCGATCCAGTAGATGCCGAGGCCGAGCGAGGCGAGCGCGAGCCCACCCGTCGCGAAGGAGATGCCCTCCCAGGTGCGGACCGTGGCGACGCCCTCGGAATCGCTGCAGTTGGGCGTTGTCTGTTGGGCGCAGGTCGCGAAGTGGTCGTCGTTGGCGCTCTTGACCGCGAACCGCGCTCCGATGGTGACACCGCCCAAGACCACACCGAGGCCGACGGCGAGGTACCCCTTGAGGCGCTGGTTCGGCGTCTCCGACTCAACCACATTGCCCTTGTCGCTGCCCTGGACGGCAGTCACCGGCGGCGTCGGTGGCTTCTGAAGCGGCTCATCTTCGAGCTGCTGCACAAGAATGGTCTTGTTGTCCGACGTCACGCCGCCGATGTCGACGTGCTGCGCGTAGGGCTTCTTGCCAGGAGCCTTGATGCTGAGCGTGTGTCCGCCGGGGTCCGTCGTGAGCGGTGTGCCCCAGGCCCCCTCTTCGAGCACCGTGTCATCCCACTTGACCTCCATACCTGCCACTCGCGCCGCGGATTCGATCTTGATGGTGACGCGGGAGAGCTTGGGCTCGGTCTCGGCGATCCCCTTTTTCGCCATGTCGACCCGGTCCTTCCGCCCGGCCTTCTCGGCCCTCGGAAGCACTTCCTTGAAGAGCGCCCACGCCGAGGCCCACTTGCCGAGCTGCTGGTAGCAGAGGCCGAGCCGAAGCATCGTGCCGTCGGCGCGCTCCGCCCGTAGGCTCGCCGCGAGCTTAGGGCACGCTTCGGCGATCTTGCCGGCGTCCATGAGCACCTTGCCTTCGTTGAACAGCGACTCGGCGAGCGCCTTGTCTTCGGCGCGGACTCGCCAAGCAAGCGAGGGCAAAGCGAGCGATGCACTGAGCACAAGGGGTACGATGAAGCGACGCATGAGTTCCTCAGGTGCGATCGTCGATGGCAGGCTTGCCAGTGGTTGTCGGTGCGGGGGACGTTGGGGTCGGCGGCGGAGTCGCCCCAGGGGCGACCGGAGCGACCGAGGGGCTTATGGCCGCGGGCTTGGTGCTGCTCGACTGGCTGGGGCCGGCATACCCCTTGGCGACCGGCGGGGCACTCGAAGACTTGGGCTCTGAGGTCTTCGTGCTGGGTCCTTCCGATGGCGGTGTGGTGACGGTCGACGGAATCGCCGTCGTAGACGCCAAGGGGGTAGGAACACTCGTCGCAGTGGACAGAGGCGTCGCCGAGGCCGCACTCGGCGCGCCCTTGGTCCGTACGAAGGCCAGGTAGGTGCCGCCAACGCCGAGTGCAGCCGCCAAGAGCGCAGCGACGACGACCCATACACCACCCGACCGACGGCGCTCGGCCACGAGCGGTGTCGTCGCGATAGCGACCGAAGGCGCGGGCGCCACGGCCGCTGCCGTTGATCCGGGGGAAGCGGACGCGGTCGTGCCAAGATCGCCTCCCGCGGAGACCGTCGGGACCTCGTTTTTTTGATGGCTTCTGGTGACCGTAGACGCGGGCGAGAAGCTCACGCGCCTGGGGTCCTGCCGGGTGATCGCGTCGTAGGCGATCGACATGGTCGGCGCCTCGCTCGAGGCGTCCTCGCCCGTCGCGATCTGCACATCGGCCGGGAGACGCTGCTCGATAGAGCCGATGAGGCGCCTGAGCTCCGCGGCGCTCTGCGGCCGGTCACGCGGGTCCTTCTGCAGCAGCCTCGCGACGAGCCCCTCGAGCTCGACGAGCCAAGGGCTCTGGAAGCCCGCGGCGGACAGCGTCGGTGGCGGCGTGTGGATGTGGTGGCTCAGCACCTCCATCAGATCTGCGCCCGAGAACGGCGGGCGCCCAGTCAGCATCTCGTAGAGGATGCAGCCGACCGAGTAGAGATCGGAGGCAGGGCTCGGCACCTGGGCGTAGGCGAGCTCGGGGCTCGTGTAGCCCGGCGTCCCGACGAGTTGCCCCTGGGTCGTGTTGTGCCCGTCCTTCGCGCTCTCCTCGGACACCTTCTTGGCGATGCCGAAGTCGATGATCTTCGCGCGCCCCTGCTCTGTGACCATCACGTTCGAGGGCTTGATGTCGCGGTGCACGAACTGCACCGCGTGCACGGCGCCAAGCCCGTCCGCGATGTCACCGGCAATGCGGAGTGCGTCCCGCAGCGGGAGCGGGCCATCGCGGCGGATGCGCTGGCTCAGCGTCATCCCCCGCACGTACTCGAGTACGAGGCATGGGTTGCCGCTCGGAAGGACTTCGGTCGTGTGGAGCTTCGTGACCGCGGGGTGATCGACCTTGGTCATCGCCACGGCCTCGCGTTTCATGCGCTCGGCGAACTGTGCACGGGACCGCGAGTCGGGGGCGTAGACGATCTTGATCACCACCTCACGATCGAGGTTCGGGTCGAGAGCGAGGTAGGCGCGCCCCTGGCCACCTCGACCGAGCAGCCGGAGCAGGACGTACCGAGTGCCCCGTAGCGGCAGGCCGCCGTCGGGCAGGTGATCGGGCAAGTCCGCGTCGTCGTAGGCCATCGGCTCTCGGGTCTCCCATGCAACCGCGGTGTGGGCCGCGCTTCAACGCATCCGTGCCGAGGTTCCGGGCATGGGCTCGAGTGTGCGGATGGCGACCCCGGCGGCCTCCTCGTGGGGTGGATCACCCCTTTGGCTGACGGGATCGCTCTCCCCAGGCATCCGGCCAGCCGGATCGAACCTGAGATGAGCGTTGTCGACGCGCGCGCCTTCGACGCCGCGCGCGATCCGGGGAAGCAGGAGGAAGGGGCCGACGGCGAAGCGGTCCTCGTCTGGGAGGAGGCGGAGGGGCTCGTTCGGGCGTACTCGTGACCGCACGTAGGTCAGGAACCACGTGCCATTGCGCGAGTGGAGGTCCGAGAGCCAGAGGCCCCGCGCTCGCCACTCGAGCGAGGCATGGAATCGGGAGACGGCAGGTGCATCGAGCCTCACGGTGTTCTCGGGCGCACGCCCGATGGTGATGGCCTGTCGCGCGCCGAACCGGAAGTCGAAGACGTCGACGGAATGCTCGACGAGCGTGATCCTGAGGACCAACGTGGACGGGGTCATGCGCCCGGGTCAAAGCACGACCCGTGCCCTGTGTCGGAGGTGGCGCCAGGAAGTCTCGAGGGGCCGCAAGCTCCGAGCGATTCCGAACTACTTGGAGCGCCTCGGAGTCGCTCCGTCTTGCTGCAGCTCCTTCAGGTAGTCGTAGGCGATGCTGGGGGAGATTCCGACCTCGGCAGCTGCCTTGGCGACATCTCCGGCGTTTCGCAGGTAGGCGTCCCTGAACTTCTCTTTCCGAAAGTCGCGCGCGCTGGGCATCTTGACGGTGGCGGCCTCCGGGCGATGGGGGGCCGCGGCGAGGCGAGAGGATTGTGTGGCGACCATCCGCTCCAGCAGAACGGCCTCCTCCGGGGTGACCGGGCCTTCGGCGGGCAGGTCGGTAGATCGCAACTCACCGTCGCGCTGGCGTGCGACGTCACAGGCCATGTCGACCGCCGAGGTGAGCTCGCGAACATTGGTGATCCATTGCCTCAGCAGACACGCCTCGATGAAGTCTGCCGTGACCTTGAACGAACCTCCCTGCTGCTGGACGAACTTCTGTACGGCGCGCTCAACCAGGAACGGGATCTCCTCTGGGCGGGCGCGCAGAGGGAGCAGCGTCACGGTACGTTGTGCGATGCGCTGGTAGAGGTCCGCGCGGAACCTCCCCGCCGTCACCGCGGCGCGCAGATCTTCATTGGTGGCCGCGCAGATGAGGACGTCCACACGCTTCGGCGTGCGCGCCCCGAGCGGCAGGATCTCCTTGGTCTCGACCGCCCGGAGGAGCTTCTGCTGCACTGCGGGAGAGAGCAGGCCCACTTCGTCCAGGAAGAGGACGCCTCCATCGGCTCGCTCGAAGTAGCCCTCGGCGTCGCGGTCAGCGCCTGTGTACGCGCCCTTCTTCGCACCGAAGAGGAGCGACTCGGCGACAGGCTCGGGGATCGCCGACGAGTTGACGACCACGAAAGGCGACGTCGGCTGCAGGCGCGTGGCCTCGTGGTAGTCCTTTGCAGCGAGCTCCTTGCCGGTGCCGCTCTCACCGACGATCAGCAGCGTGCGTCGCGCTTCGGCCGCCGACTCGATGGCTCGCTTGGCTTCCAGGCCATCGGGGCCGAGCACTCGGTTGCCATCCAGCACCTGCACCTTGCCCGTGGCAAACCGCCGTCCATCGCGCAGCAACAAGAAGACCGAGCCGCCTGCACGCAGCACGGCGTTGCCGGTGACCTGGGCGACGTCGACGAGCCGTCGGCCGCCCAAGAAGCATCCGTTGCGACTCTTGAGGTCCTCGACGCGGAACCCGGCCTCGGTCGCGGTCACGGACACATGGCGGCGGGAGAGCTGCTCGTCGTCGGGCAACGCGAGCTCCGTGTCGACCGAGCGCCCCAACGTGATGGGGACGGAGGGACGGAGAAGCAGTGCGCGAGACGCGGGCTTCCGGCAGTGCCAGGCGACCAGGATCGCGGGCCGCGCGCCGGCCGCGTCCAGCGTGGCGCGCACGGAGGCATCCGCTGTCTCCGCTTCGGTCGGAGGCTTGCGCGCGGCCATCGTGCAAACGAGTACGCCATGAACGTCTTTGGCGCGCAACCGATCTCCTTGCAGAAGAGACCTGTGTCCCCGGCGCCTCACCGGAGAGGTTCGTCCGCGCTTCGTCCAATAGCGCTATCGGTCGGATCCTAGGAGAGGCTGCATGCGCACCAACGCGGCCGGAGCTCCGGTGGCTGTCGGGAAGACATGATCCCTGTCCGGCCAGACGATCTGAAGGGCCTCGAACTCGTCGCCGCGATAGTACCAACGCGCGTAGCCCAACCAGTCGTGATAGCGCGCTCGGTCGACCTTGATGACCTCACACCGGTAGCCGTCCAGGAGGTCCTCCACGGAGTCTCCTGGACTGTAGCGTCTGCCCTCGCGGATGGTCTCGCCGAGATTGTTGAGGAGTACGTGCGTGAGCTCGGTCTTCAGACCGACGATGACGAGCTCTGGGTGCTGAAACGACGTGGTGAGACCGATGGTGAAGGACCAGCCGGGCTCGTCCCCATCTTCGAGAATCCCCATCACATGCCAGCCGTGATCACGCACGCTGGTCAGGAGCCTGCGGTCACTCGAGTCGAGATCAGGGTCTGCGAGGGTGCGTGTCACGGGCGCACTCTACCATTCGATCTACGGACCGCCGTGCGTCCGGAGGAATTCGGAGTCCTTCGGAGTCCCTTGGAGAGCGACGCTCGGAATGCG
Organism: uncultured Polyangiales bacterium; assembly: GCA_964624885.1. Taxonomy (GTDB): domain Bacteria; phylum Myxococcota_A; class Polyangia; order Polyangiales; family JADJMO01; genus JADJMO01. The sequence continues at coordinate 25,306 of CAZUZY010000074.1, forward strand.
CGATTCGCCAGAGTTGCCGCGGGATCCTCGCTGGCACGCGGGCTGCTGAGGGGGACGTCGTTCGACCACGACGCCCCCTTCAGGAGTCCCTCCCATGCGCCTCACGAGCTCCCCCCGCTTCGCTCTTCTGCTCTCGACTCTCGCGACCACCCTCGCATGCTCCTCCGCCCCGAGCGAGACGGAGACACCTGCGGACACGGGCTCGAGTGATGTCCCGCAAAGCGATGCGCCGTTCGGCGACGACACAGGCTCGCCGTTCGCCACCGACAGCGGCTCGCCCTCGAGCGACACGGGCCCCGAGACCCCGAGCTGCATCCCGTCGTCGAGTGGGGACGAGCCCGACGACGGCTTCAAGGACACCAACTGCGACGGCATCGACGGGAACAAGACCAAAGCGGTCTTCGTCTCGCCGGAGGGCAAGGACGAGGCGAGCGGCGCGTTCGGATCGCCGGTGAAGACGATCGGTAAGGCGCTGGTGCTCGCCGCCGCAGGGAAGCTCGACGTCTACGCCTGCAACGCGACGTACGCCGAGGTCGTGAAGATCGAGTCCCCCGTCCGCATCTTCGGCGGCTTCGACTGCACGACGTGGAAGCGCGGCATCGACCGAGCCGACATCGCGCCCTCGGCGGGCATCCCGCTGACCATCTCCAAGGTCGACGGTGTGGTGCTCGACCGCATCTCGGTCCGCGCCCCCGACGGGAGCAAGCCGGGCGAGAGCTCCATCGGCATCCTCGTCGCCGACAGCAAGTCTATCTCCTTGCGCAACACGCTCGTCGAGGCTGGTGCCGGTGCGGACGGCTCGTTCACGGAGGGGCCGGTGTGGCCGAAGGCTGCGACGAGCGGCGGCGACGGCACGGCCTACACCCCGGTCGACTGCTTCATCAGCACGGGCGCCGCGTTCTCCCCCGCCTCGTGCAGGACCCAGGCGCCAGGGGGCAAGACCACTCCGCCGCCCGGCTGGACCTGCGAGAACCGCGGCGGTGGGGGCGGGCTCGGCGGCCTCTACGTGACCAAGTACCCCGGCAAAGGTTGGACGGCCGGCGAGGCCGGCGAGGGCGGGGTCACGGGTACGCCGCCGCTCGCCGACGGCTCCGCGGTTGCAGGCGCCACGGGCAGCGTGGGCTACTCCGGCGCCTCGTCGAAGTCTGGCTTCGGCGTGCTCTCGGCGACGGGCTACAACGCCAGCAACGGTGGCGGAGGTGGCGGCCCGGGCGGCTCCGGCGCCGGGGGCTCGGGAGGTCCGGGCGGCACCGGCGGCCGCTTCCCCGGCGACTTCTCCACGCAGTACTTCTCGGGTGGCGGCGGCGGCGAAGGCGGGTCGGGCGGCTGCGGCGGCCTCGAGGGCAAGGGGGGCGGCGGAGGTGGTGCCTCGTTCGCGATCGTCTCCTGGAACAGCCAGCTCAACATCGAGCGCACCACGCTCACCTCGCACGCGGGCGGCCGCGGCGGCGCTTCGGGTCCTGGCGGCGAGGGCCAGCCCGGTGGTGCGGGCGGCAAGGGCGGGCGGGGCAACCACCCAACCGATGC
>CAZUZY010000075.1:0-26792 GCA_964624885.1 uncultured Polyangiales bacterium
GACGCCGACGCCGACGCCGCCACGGACGCGGACGCCGAGGGCGCGGGCTTGGCGCCCCCCCACAGCGTCGAGCTCGCCGAGGCCGAGGGCTTCACCGACGACGACACCGACGCCGACACCGCCGCGGACGCCGCGCTCGGCTTGAAGCGCACCGCGTAGACGATCTTCGACTTGATCGCGACGCCGTCCTTGTACGCAGGCTCGAAGATCAGGGTCTTGGCGTGCTCGACGGCGCGCGCGTCCAGCGCGCTCGGCGCGTCCTCCGGCAGCCGCGACAGCACCGTCACGTTCTCGACCCGTCCGTCGGCGCCGAGCACGAGCTCGACCTTGATCACCACCGGACGTCCGTCGCCCTCCTTGGGGTAGTCGGGCTGCTCGCCGTTCTTGCAGACGGGGCCCACGAGGTCGGCCAGCGCGCGCTCGACCACGCCGAACCCGCCCAGCGCGAGGCCGAGGGCGAAGCCGGTGGAGAGCCACGACCTGCGCATGGGCTGCGGTCTACCGCCTCTCGGATGGTATTGCAACTCGAATGCAACGACGCCCCGGTTGCGAGTCGGGCCGGTGAGGGCTATGGTTTTGCGATGGCCCGCGCGAAGTCCGGCACCCCGGTGGAGGCCCTCCGCGCCCGCCTCCGCGAGGTCGGCTTGCGTGTCACCGCGCCCCGCGTGGCCGTGCTGCAGCGGCTCGAGGCGCACGGCGGCCCGGTCACCCACGGAGACCTCGCCGAGGAGCTCGCCCCCGAGGGCTGGGACCGCGCCACCATCTACCGCAACCTCATCGATCTCACCGAGGTCGGCCTCGTGCGCCGGTCCGACGTGGGTGACCACGTCTGGCGCTTCGAGCTGCTCGGCGCCGAGGGTCAAGCCCACGAAGACCGCGAGCACGCCCACTTCGTCTGCGACAGCTGCGGCGACGTGCAGTGCCTGCCCGCCGAGAGCGTGAAGCTCGACGTGGGGCGCGGCGCGCCGCGCAGCGTCCGCAAGAACGCGGTCGCCATCCAGCTCCGCGGCACCTGCGACGACTGCGAGCGCTAGTCCGAGCCCGCCTGCGAGGCTTGAGAGCGAGGCTTCGCTTCAGAACGAGGCTTCAGAGCGTGGCCTCAGTGCACCGGCAGCGCGGCGCCGGCGCGGTAGAGCGCATAGATCGCGCCCCACGCCATGGTGAGGAACACGACGAGTAGGACCGCGGCGAGGTTGTCGAAGCGCTTGTGCGAACGCGGCGAGATCGCGACCCCGAGCGCCATCGCCGAGGACGAGACGCCGTTGGCGAGGTGGTAGGCGACGCCGAGCGTGCCGAGCAGGTAGACGACGAGCGTGGGCGGGTTGTGCGCCATCTCGTGAGCGATGTCGCGGAAGCGCTCGGGCTCGTGCTTGAAGAACCGCGGCGAGATGAACGCCAGCCACAGGTGCGCGCCGAGGAACGCGAGGACCCCGAGCGCGGACAGGCGCTGGAGCAGGAACTTGAGGTTGCCGAAGTAGCCGTAGCTCGTGTTGTTCGGCTTCATGTGCCGGAGGCGGCGCAGCCCCCAGATCAGGTGGATGAAGAGCGGCACCAGCACGATGGTGAAGGTGATGAGCTCCGAGATGGGGTGCGCGTGCTCGGTGACCGCCTTCTGCCACTGGATGTCGCCCTGGAACGCCGCCAGGTTGTTCCACAGGTGGTTGACCACCCAGACCCCGAGCGGCGCGAGGGCGAGGATGGTGCCCAGGCGATCGCGCACGAAGGCGCCGTGGACGTTCGACGTTGACGAGGGGTGCTCGAGGGCGGTCGACATGGCGATCCGCATATAGGAGAGCTGCCGCCGCTAGAACAGGCCTTTGATCTTCTGGACGATGCTCTTCTTCTGCCCCTTGGCCTTCCCCGACCCGGAAGCAGACGCCGCGGCAACTGCCGAACCCGAGGGGGTGGCGGCCGGCTCCGCCCCGCCCGAGGCGCTCGGCCCTTCGTCCTTGGACCCGGCGGAGGACGGTGACGACTCGACCACCAGCGCCTTCTTGGGCTTCTTGGGCGCCGGCGCGGCCTCGGGCTCGTGATCGCTCCCGCCGAGCACCAGGGCCAGCATCAAGACGAACGCGAGCGCGCCACCGCCGATGGCGATGGGGAGCCAGGCTCGCCGTCGGGGCAGCGGCTCGGCGGCAGGCGCCACCACGACGAGGTACGAGGCCTCGATGGCGTCGAGCGCCTCGAGGGCCTCCTGGGCCGTGGCGTACCGGGCCGCGCGGTCCTTCTGCAGGAGCCGGTCGACCACCGCGTGGATCGCGGGGTCGATCGGGCCGCGCGGCGAGACCAGCGGCGGCGGCGCATCCTGCAGGTGGTGCATCACCACCTCGAGCGGCTCGCCGTCGAAGGGTGGGCGCCCCGCGAGCATCTCGTAGAGCATGACGCCCGTGGCGTAGAGGTCGGCGCGGACGTCGATGGCCTCGCCCATCGCCTGCTCGGGCGACATGTACGCGGGCGTGCCGTACATCGCGCCCATGCGGGTCAGTGGCTGGTCGGCGGCGGCCTCCGAGGCCGGCGCGAGCTCTTCGGTGACCTTGGCGATGCCGAAGTCGAGCACCTTGGCGATCTCGGCCTCGGGCACGAGCGACGGATACGAGCCAGAGGCGCCGGCGCCGCTCGCTGCTCCGCTCCCGGGCGAAGTCAGCATCACGTTCTCGGGCTTGATGTCGCGGTGGATGACGCCCTTCGCGTGGGCCGCGTGGAGCGCCGCGAGCACCTGGCGCGCGAGGCCGACCGCGCGGCGCGGCTCTAGCGCGCCCTCTTGTTCGAGCACGGTGCGCAGGCTGCGACCGCCGACGTACTCGAGCACCAGGAAGAACGAGCCGTCGGCGAGGCGCCCGAAATCGGTGGCCTTCGCCACGTTGGGGTGGTCGATGTTGCCGGCCGCGATTGCCTCTCGCTCGAAGCGGGCGATGATCTCGGGCGAAGCCACCGACTCCGGCAGCAGCACCTTGAGCGCGTACCGCTTGCGGAGCTGGATGTGCTCGACGAGGAACACCGCGCCCATCGCGCCCTCGCCGAGGCGCTTCTCGACGCGATAGCGCCCCTCGAGCGTGACGCCCTCCTCGATGGGCCCACCGGTGTAGGCGATCTCGGGGGGACGCGGGGACTCACCGCTCCGGGACATCTCGCTGGACACAGTGCCTCCGGTCACACTGTCACAGGGAGAACTTGACCCGACTCGTCTCTCCCACGTTGACCTTGCTCGACTGGAACATGGTCTTGCCGTTGGAGTCGGTGCAACTGACCGTGTGCACGCCCGCGCTCAGCTCGACGGCGCCGGTCGGGGTCGCGCCCTGCGGCTTGCCGTCGATGCTCACGTTGCACCAGCCTCCGCTCGCCGAGACCATCAGCTTGCCGTTGCCCGCGGGCGGCGGGGCCACGGCGGGCTCGCTGGTCTTGGGGGGCGCGGCGGCGCCAGCGACGATCTTGTCGAGGGTTGCGTCGAGCTTCTTGGTCTCGCCGATCTCGCCCGTGACCTTCATGGTCTTGGTGACGAAGCCGTTGGCGGAGACGATGAGGGTGTGCGGGTCGCCCGGCGTGGCCTCGAGCTTCACGGGGCTCGCGCCGAAGGTGATGGCCTTGCCGTCGAGGCTCGCGTTGGCGCCCGAGGGGTGGCCGGCGATCTCGATGATCACCACGCCCTTCTGCAGCGTGAAGTTCTTGGTGACGGGATCCCCCGCCGCGAGGGTGACCTTCTCGGTCTTGCTCGCGTAGCCCTCCATGCCGACCTTGACGTCGATCTGGCCGACGGGAAGGTTCTCGAGGGTGGCCGGGGTCTTCTCGGCGATGGGCTCGCCGTTGATCCAGATGTGGGCGCCGACGGGCTCGCTCTTGACCACGAGCTTGGCCTTGGCCTTGGCGGGCTCGGCGGTGGGCACCGAGGCCTCGGCCTTGGCCTCGGGCTTGGGACGGGTCATCACGAACACGCCTGCGCCGATGCCGGCCAGGCCGAGCACGCCGAACACGAGCCACTTGGCGCGGCTGCCCTTGGCGGGGGGGGGCACGCTGCCGAGCGCGATGGCGCCGCCGCTGGTGCTCGTGACGTTGGTGGTGGAGAGCCGCCCCGACTCGGCGCCCGCCTCGGTGCGCTCGTTGTGGATGATCTCGGTGGCGATGATGTCGGCGAGCTGGCGGCCCTGCATGAGGGCCTCCTTCTGCGCCGCCAGCTTCTCCTCGAAGAGCATCTTCATGAACTCCGCGGTCGCGATGCTGCTGACCGGGAGCTTCTCGTCGCGCACGAAGGCCTCGAGGTCGGCCTGCATCTCGCGCGCGGACTGGTAGCGGGCGGCGCGGTCCTTCTCGAGGGCGCGCATCACGATGGCCTCGAGGCCGGGCGGGTAGTTCTGGGCGACCCACGAGGGGCGCGGGTAGTCGCGCTCGATGATGAGCTTGAGGGTCTCGAACTCGGTCGCGCCCTTGAACAGGCGCTTGCCGGTCGTGAGCTCGAACAGCATGACGCCGATGGCGAAGATGTCGCTGCGCCAGTCGATCTCCTCGCCGCGCGCCTGCTCGGGCGACATGTAGGGCACCTTGCCCTTGAGCTGCCCGCTCTTGGTGTTCTCCTGGGTCTGCGCGCCGCTCTTGGCCACGCCGAAGTCGACGATCTTCACGTCGCCGGCGAAGCCCACGAGGACGTTCTGCGGGGAGATGTCGCGGTGGACGATGTTGAGCGCGGTGCCGTCGAGATCGCGGCGCTCGTGCGCGTAGCTGAGGCCGGCGCACATGCCGAGGATGATGCCGATGGCGTGCTCGACCGGGAACTCGGTCACGCCCTTCTTCTTCATCTGGCGGACGATCGACCGGAGGTCTTCGCCGTGGATGTGCTCGAGGGCGATGAAATAGGTGCCGTCGACCTGGCCGACGTCGATGGTCTGGACGATGTTGGGGTGAGAGAGGGTCGCGGCGACGCGCGCCTCGTGCAGGAGCATGTCGATGAACCCACGGTCCTGGTTCATCGCCGGCAGGATGCGCTTGATGACGATGAGCTTCTCGAAGCCCGCCACCGAGCGCTGCAGCGCGAGGTAGATCTCGGCCATGCCGCCCGTCGCCATGCGACGAAGCAGCGTGTATTTGCCGAAACGGCGCGGCAGTGTCTCTTCGGCGCTCGGCCCTGCGGGGCCGGCCGGGACTTCGTTGCCGCCAGGTTCGTTCGGGACCGCCGCGCTCATCTCGACCGTCGACTGTGCACGCTAGCACCTCTCGTGTCGGACGCAGGACGGAATCGAGTCTTGGCGGTGACGTGTGGGACGAGGTGGGACGCTTCGCCGCCCAGCGCGACGACGCTCAGCGACACGTGTCGGTGCTCGGCTGGACGCAAGTGCCCGTACACACGAGGGGACTCTCGCACTGCGAGCCAGTGGGTCCCGTCTTGAAGCAAGCGGCACCGAGCTTCGCCGCGTCGACACAGACACCGGAGGTGCCGCCCTTGCACTTGAGGCCGAACTCGCAGAGCGCAAAGGCCCCGGTCGAGAGCTGCCCGCAGTTGCCTCCCAGCTTGCCGAGGCCGATGGGCTCGCAGGTGCTCGTGGTCTCGTTGCACCACGTGGTGTAGTCGCAGTCCTGCACCGCTGCGCTGCAGGTCTCGCTCAGCTTCTTGCGGGGCTCGCATTTGCCGGCGACGCAGACGTCCGCGACGTGACACGGCGAGGCGTCGTCGCAGGCGAAGCCGCGCTCGACGAAGGGGGTGCACTTGGTCCGCTGACAGGCGAGCCCCTCGGCGCAGTCGATGTGGGCCGTGCAGGTGCCGCCCGAAGGGATGCGGTCCTGGCAGACCCCGCAGGCCGCGCCGCTCGACCGGCACGCGCCGCTCTTGCACTGATCGGAGCCGGCACACGCCGCGCCGTTGGGCAGCGTGCCACGCAGCCGACAGTCGGCGGGCACGACCGGGTTCTCGTAGAACAGCCGGAGGATCTCGTCGCAGGCGATGCTCGGTCCGTAGCTCTTGCCGCAGAGGACGATGTCGTCGGTGGTGAGGGTGGAGCCGGGGCCGAACAGCGCGGCCTTGCTCGCGGAGAGGCGCCGCGCGACGCAGGTGTCGACGGTGCCGTAGAGGGTCGTGAAGTAGGCGGGGAAACAGGCCGCGTACGAGGCGCAGAACACGCGGTGGTTGGCGGCGAGCGCGTCCTCGGCCCCCGGCGGGAGCTTGCCCGCCTCGACCACCACGTCGGCACTCGCGTCGTCGCCCGCGTCGGCGCGCAGCGGCGCCTCGCGGCTCGCGCACCCGAGCCCTGCCGCGAGCAGGGCGGCGGCGGCAAGCGATCGCGCAGCGAGAGAGGACAAGCAAGGGAAGACTAGTACCCAATGACGGAAGTGCCTACCGACCCTCGTGGGGGAGCGCGCCCGGGACCTTCTTGGCCTCCGGCCACGGGCGCATCCACTCGAGGCCACGGGTCCGCGCGCGGAACAGCCGGGCCGGACGGTGGCGGCCTCCCCGCGTCTCGCCGGTCGGCACGACCCAGCCTTCGCCCTCGATCCGCTCGCGGAACGCCCGCCGGTGCAGCTCGGTGCCGAGCACGGCCTCGTAGGCGGCCTGGAGCTCGGCCAGCGTGAAGGTCTCGGGCATCAGCGCGAACGGCGCGGTCGTGTAGGTGATCCGCCCGCGGAGCCGCTCCACGGCGAGGGCGATCACGTCGGCGTGGTCGAAGGCCAGCGGCAGCGGCCGACCTTCGACGACCGGCGTCGGCCCCTCGAGCGCGAAGAACCGCGCGTCGGCGGCGTCGTCACCGCCCCGCACCCGCGCGACGCGCTCGTAGGAGACGAGGGCCGTGTAGACCACCGAGACGACGCGCCCCCGCGGGTCGCGCCCCGGGGCGCCGAAGGTGGCGAGCTGGTCGATCTGGACGTCGTCGAGGTCGGAGAGGCCCGTCTCCTCGGCGAGCTCACGTCGCGCGGCGACCAGCAGGTCCTCGTCTTGCTGCACGAACCCGCCGGGCAGGGCCCACGCGCCGCGATGGGGCGGGATCCCCCGCTCGATCAGCAGCACGACGAGCCGCCCCTCGTGGAGCGCGAACACGCACACGTCCACCGTGACGTGCGGACCCGCGCCCCACCGCGCGCGCCAGGCCTCGACCTCGGCCGCACTCATGCCGTGCGCGGTCATCCGCGGAACCCATGGGCGATCGGGTAGTCGCGGCCCACCCAGGCACGCGGGCTCACCTTGAGCGTCGGCGCGAACTGCTGGCGCTTGTACTCGGCGAGGTACACCTTGCGCGCGAGCGACCGCACGAGCTCCACCGGCTGGCCGGTCCTCGCCGCGGCGCCTTCGACGCCGAGCTCGTCCTCGACGAGGGCCTCGAGGATCGGGTCGAGCACGTCGTAGGGTGGCAGCGACTGGTCGTCGCGCTGCCCTGGGCGCAGCTCCGCCGAAGGAGGCTTCTCGAGGGTGCTCCGCGGGATGGCGCCCGCGATCACGTGGTCGTCGAGCCATCGCGACAGCGCGTACACCTCGTGCTTCCAGAGATCGGCGATGACGGCGAGGCCGCCGCACATGTCGCCGTAGAGGGTGCAGTAGCCGACCGAGCACTCGCTCTTGTTGCCGGTGGTGAGCAGGAGGCCGTTCTCGCGGTTGGCCCAGGCCATCAGCGTGGCACCGCGCACGCGCGCCTGCACGTTCTCCCAGGTGACGTCGCCCGCGGGCTCGGGACCGAGGCGCGCCGAGAGCATCTGCTCGTAGGCGGCGTGGGCCGGCTCGATGGGGATCACCTCGAAGCGGAGGCCGAGGGCCTCGGCGAGCACGCGCGCGTCGTCCACCGAGTGGTCCGAGGAGTAGCGGCTCGGCATGGCGAGCGCGGTGCCGTTCTCGGCGCCGAGCGCGAGGCACCCGATCGCCGCCACCAGCGCCGAGTCGATGCCGCCCGAGAGCCCGAGCACCCAGCGCCGGAGCCCGGTCTTGCGCGCGTAGTCGCGCACGCCGGTGACGAGCGCGAGGTGCAGCACGTGCAGCGGATCGCGCGCGGGCAAGGCGGTGCGGGTCGAGAGGTCGACGGTCGGCGTCGCCTCCTCGAACAGCGGCGCCTCGGCGACCGGCGCGCCGTCGGCCGCCGCGACCAGGCTCTGACCGTCGAACAGCAGGCCGTCGTTGCCGCCCACCGCGTTGACGTAGACGACCGGCACGCCCCAGCGCCGCGCGGCGTGGGTCACGAGCTTGCGGCGCGTGTCCCACTTGCCCTGCACGAACGGCGACGCGCTGAGGTTGATCAAGAGCTCGGCGCCCTGCTCGATGGCCTCGGCGACGGGGTCGCGGTCGTAGCGGCGCTCGGGCCAGAGCATCCGGTCGTTCCACATGTCCTCGCAGACCACGACGCCGACGCGCGTGCCGTCCGCGAGCTGGAACGTGCGTGGGTGGTGCGACGGCGCCGGCTCGAAGTAGCGCTGCTCGTCGAACACGTCGTAGGTCGGCAGGAGCGCCTTGTGGATCTCGGCCACGAGCTCGCCACGCCGCGCGACGAGGGCCGCGTTGACGAGCGCGCGACCGGGACCGCCGCGGCGGCGGGGCGCGCCGAACAGCACGGTCTTGCCCTCGGGGAGCCGCGCGACGAGGTCGAGCACCGCGGCGTCCACGGCGTCGACGAAGCTGCGCACCGAGAGCAGGTCGCGCGGCGGGTACCCCGTGATCGCGAGCTCGGGGAACACCACCAGCGGCGCGGCGCTGGCCTGACACACGGCCAGCATCTTCTCGACGTTGCCCGCGAGGTCGCCGACCGTGAAATCCAGCTGCCCGAGGGTGATAGAGCAGTTCATGCCCTAACTATGGACCTGGCGCGCAGGGTTGGGAAGGGCACGCCCGCCGCCGAGGAATGGCAGCCTCTCAGCGCTTCTGGCGCATGCCCGGGGCCTCGTGGCCGCTGGCCGAGACGTACTCGTCGTACGACCCACCGTACACGTGGGGCCGCACGCCGGGCGCGAGCTCGAGCACGCGGGTCGCGATCTCGCGCAAGAACGCGCGGTCGTGGCTCACGAACACGATCGTGCCCTCGTAGGTGGCGAGCGCCTTCACGAGCGCGCGCTTGGTGACGATGTCGAGGTGGTTGGTCGGCTCGTCGAGGATGAGCAGGTTCGGCGCGTCGAACAGGATCTTGGCGAGCGCGAGCCGGGCGCGCTCGCCGCCGGACAGCACGCGGATCGGCTTGTCGTGGTCGTCGCCGTGGAACCCGAACGCGCCCGCGAGGTTGCGCAGGACGCCGAGGTTGGTGGTGGGCGAGTGCGCCTGCAGCTCCTCGAGGACCGTCTTCTGGCCGTCGAGCTGCTCCATCTGGTGCTGGGCGAAATAGCCGAGCACCACGGAGGCGCCGATGGTGACCGACCCCGAGTCCGGCTGGCCGACGCCCGCCATCATCTTGAGCAGGGTGGTCTTGCCGGCGCCGTTCTCGCCCATGACCGCCCAGCGCTCGCCGCGCCGGACGAGCAGGTCGATCCCGTCGTGCACGACCTTGGGGCCGAACGCCTTGCTCACGTGGTCGACCTTGATCACGTCGTCGCCCGAGCGCGGGCAGGGCTTGAAGTCGAACGTCTTCTCGATGATCCGGCGCGGCGGCTCGACCTTCTCGATCTTGTCGAGCTTCTTGATGCGGCTCTGCACCTGGGCGGCCTTGGCGGCCTGGGCCTTGAACCGGTCGATGAAGCGTTGCTCCTTGGCGAGCATCGACTGCTGGCGCTCGTAGGCGGCCTCGCGCTGCACGCGGTCGATCGCGCGCTGCTGCTCGTAGAAGTCGTAGTTGCCCGAATAGGTGCGGATCTGCCCGCCGTCGATCTCCACGATCTTGGAGACCACGCGGTTCATGACGTCCTTGTCGTGGCTCGTCATGAGCACGGCGCCCTCGTAGGCGCGCAGGAAGTCCTCGAGCCAGAGGATCGACTCGATGTCGAGGTAGTTGGTGGGCTCGTCGAGGAGCAGCACGTCCGGGCGCATCAGGAGGATGCGGCCGAGCGCGACGCGCATCTTCCAGCCGCCGGAGAGCCGGCCCACGTCGCCGTCGATCTGCTCGGGGGGGAACCCGAGGCCCGCGAGGATCTGCTGGGCCTGCGGCTCGAGGTCGTAGCCGCCGAGCTCGGTGTAGCGCGCCTGCACGTCGCCGAAGCGCTCGACCACCCGGTCGAAGTCGGGGTCGTCCGGGTCGCCCATGCGCACCTCGAGGTCGTGCAGCTCGTGGTGCAGGTCGGCGAGCTCGCCGGCGCCGGCGATCGTCTCCTCGAGGACCGTGCGGCCCTTCATGTCGCCGACGTCCTGCCGGAAGTAGCCGATGGTGGCGCGCTTCGGGCGGTCGACCACGCCGTCGTCAGGCAGCTCCTCGCCGGTGATGAGCCGGAAGATGGTGCTCTTGCCGGCGCCGTTCGGGCCGACGAGGCCGGTCTTCTCTCCGGGGTTGAGCTGGAAGGACGAATCCAGGAACAGGACCTGGCCGCCGTACTGCTTGCTGACGTTGGTGAGCGAGATCACGAGGCGGAGCGGGTTAGCGCCTTCATTTCAGGTCGTACAGGCCGAGGAAGGTGAGGAGGTCGCCGACCTGGGCGTCGCTGAGCACGTCGGTCGGATAGGGGGGCATTCGCCCGGCGAATCCGAGGAATCCTCCGTGGCGGATCTTCTCGATGACCACCTGACGGATCACGTCGGGGCCTTCGCCGCCGTGGAAGGCGATCGTCTCCTCGGGCACGAGGCTCACCGGGGAGTCGCCCACCGGTGGCTTCAGCCGACCGGTGCCGCTGTGCGGGGCGCCGTGGCAGCCCTTGCACGCCGCTTCCCACACCTCAGCGCCCTTCGCCGCGTCGCCGCGCGGCAGATCCTTGATCTCGAGGAGCACGGGGAACGGCTGCGCCGTGGTGGGGCCCGCGCCGCCGATCGACTGCAGATAGGCCCAGAGATCGAGGGCCTTCTTGGATTTCGGGTCGAGCGGCGCGCCGCGCATGAACTGCTGCTGACAGAAGTCGACGGCCTCGAACAGCGTGAGGAAGCGCCCGTTCCAGAATGTGGGCCGCCTCGCTGCACCGGCGAGCGGAGGCGCGGGGAGCAGCTTGCCCGCGGGCGGCGTCACCTTGGCGTGGCAGTGGGTGCACTGGAACGCGTTGAAGCTCGACTCGGAGAAGCCGCGGTCGTCTACCAGCGCCTCGCCGCGCTGCTCGGGCGTGACGACCTGCTCCTCGGTGACCGTGCACCCGAGCAGGAGCGCGAGCACGAGGGCGCGCCTCACGGGAGCCCCGCGGGGAACGCGATGACGTCCGGGTACGCGCCGACCGCGAAGGTGCGCACCGTCTCGAGCGTGCCGGGGTCGATCTCGAGCACCGCGCCTGGGGCCACGTGATCGCCCTCGCAGACGAGGAAGAAGCGCCCCGCCCGCCGCGCGACCTGGTGCGGCCGCACGCAGTCGGCCTTGGTGAAGGCGCGGGTCTTGGTGGCGGCGAAGGTGGTCGCGTCGACGCGCACGAGCTGGTCGGGCTGCTGCACGGGCACGAGCCACGCGCCGTCGCTGGTGGCCGCGGGCCCGAACACCGCGCCGTCCAGCGGCACGCGCGCGGTGGTCTTCAGCGTGGCGCGGTCCAGCCGGCGCAGGGCCTTGCCATCGGTCTCGCTCACGACGAGGCTGGCCTCGTCGTCGGAGAGCACGACGAAGTAGGGGCCAAGGCTGATCGGGGGCCGCACGAGGGCTGCGCCGAGCGGCGCGAGCTCCACCACCGGGGCGCGCGGATCGGCGAGCGACACCTTGCCGATCGCGTCCTCGCCGTAGCACGCGAGGTACAGGGTCTGCCCGTCCTTGGTCATCGCCATACCGTGGGCGGCGATGCAGGGTGCGGGGCGCGAGAGTGACTTGAACTGCACCGCATCGACCACGGCGAGCGGCGCGCGCAGCTCCTCGAGGGCGAGCCCCTTGGCCATGCCGTCGGTGGCCCGGCGCAGGTCGAAGTGCGAGACGACGACGACCTTTCCGTCGGGCGTCATCGCGATGTCGCCAGGGTTCTCGCTCACCGTGAGCGCACCGACGCGCGAGAGGTCCTTGGTGCGGTATTTCACCAGGATCCCCGGCGTCGTCGACGAGCCGTGCGCGGCGTGGGGCCCGAGCGCCAGGGCCGGGGCCGGGTAGGCGAGCGGCGCGTAGACGAACTCGCCCGCCGGGTCGACGACCGCGTGGTGCGGGCCGTCGACGGCGAGCGGATCGAGGTCGACGGGCACCGTGGCCACGACCTCGTTCTTGGCGAGATCGAGCAGCGAGATCGTGTCGGAGGCGTTGTTGGTGACCACCGCGAGCGACGCCTTGTCGATCGGATGGCTCGGGCGCTCGCTCGTCCACGGGCCGCCGTCGTAGGGGCGGTCGTCGAGCACGACCTCCGTGCACGACGCGGACAGCACCGCGAGCAGCAGCGCGCGCTTCATCGCTCACTCCACCGCGAAGGTCAGGTCGGCCTGGGCGGTGGGCGCGACGCCCGTGGCGAGCTCGTTGTTGGTGTACCGCGCGCCGACGAGGGAGACGACGAGGCTCTTGGCCGCGGCGAGCTTGCCCCACGTCGCGGCGTCGGGCGCGAAGCCGAGGTTGGTGGTCATCACCCGCAGCAGCTCCTTGCCCGCAGGGTCGCGGAACGTGAGCACGTAGGCGTCGCCGGTGGTGATGCCGTGGGCGTGCGCGCTCCGGACCCAGGCGAAGCGCGTCGCCAGGGTGCCCTTGGACCAGGTGAACGTGGGCGGCGTCGCCGCGGAGAGCTTGCCCGCAGGTGGTCCTGCCCACTGCGGCGCGCGGGTCGGGTCGCTCACCACCTGCTTGCGCTGCTCGGCCTCCACGAACGCGAGGCAGGCCTCGTCGGTGAAGCTCCCGAGGCGGACGATCGCGCCGCCGTCGGCGCAGGGGCCGGTGACTGCGGCGGGGGTCTCCGACGCCGAGCACCCGGCGGACGCGACCGTGACCAAGCTCGGCAGGAAGGCCAGCAGGGCTCCCCCGCCGAGCACGTGCAGCGCGCGCATCGAGATGTCTTGGATCGAGCCCCGGAGCGCCGCAAGCCCGCGACCTGCGTCACGCGGTCGCACAGGCGCGCTACTCTTCTTCGTCTTCGTCGCGGGCGCGGGAGATCGGCGCCGGCGCGGTGTAGCCCTTGGGGACCGGGATCTTGGGCTTCTTGGGGTGCGGCTTGTAGAGCGTGACCACGCGACCGACGAGCTGCACGACGTCGCTCGCGGTGCCCGAGGCGGCCTGGGCTGCGATGAACTTCCGGTCCTCGGGGGCCTCGGGGAGGATCTTCACCTTGAGTAGCTCGTGGTCGACCAGGGCCTGCGCGATGGCCTTGAGCACGCCGGGGGTGACGCCCTCCTTGCCGATCTGCACGACCGGCTTGAGCTTGTGGGCGAGCGCGCGGAGACCGCGGGTGGCGTGGCCGGTGAGGGGCATCGGGGCGGACGTCTATCACGTCAAAGGCGGCGCCGCGCACCGACCACCGTGCCGCCCGCGGCGCCCGCGCCGGGCCCGAGCTCCACGACGAAGTCGCACCGCGCGATCAACGCCGGATCGTGCTCGGCCAGCACCACGGTGTCGCCCTGATCGCGGAGCGCGACCAGCGCCTCGAGCAGGCGCGCGACGTCGCTCGGGTGCAGCCCGACCGTGGGCTCGTCGAGCAGCCACAGCGTGTCCTTGCCGCTCTTGCCCAGGGCGAGCCCGCGCGCGAGCTTCACGCGCTGCGCCTCGCCCCCCGAGAGCGTGGGCGACGGCTGGCCGAGCGCGAGGTAGCCGAGGCCGACCGAACGCAGGGCGTCGAGCGGGCCCCGGATCTTGGGGAACGACTCGAACAAGCGCTGCGCGTCGTCGACCGCCATCGACAGCACATCGGCCATCGAGGCGCCGCGGTAGCGCACCTCGAGGGTCTCGCGGTCGTAGCGCGCGCCGCGACACACCGGGCACGGCACGCGGGTGTCGGGCAAGAGCACGAGCTCCACCCGCGTGGTCCCCTCGCCGAGGCAGGCCTCGCACCGCCCGCCCTTGGCGTGCAGCGAGAACCGGCTCGCCTTGTACCCGCGCGTCTTGGCCTCGGGGAGCTGCGCGAAGAGCTCGCGCAGGCGTGGGAGGATCCCGAGCGCGGTGGCGGCCGAGGCGCGCGCGGTGCGCCCGAGCGGGGTGTCGTCGACCCGCACGGCGACCGCGGGGTGCGCCCGGGCGAAGGCCTCGAGCAGCGCGCTCTTGCCCGCGCCGCTCGGCCCGACGATCGCGGTGAGCGCGCCCTTCGGGACCTCGACGTCGACGTCCCGCAGGTTGGCCGCGCGGACCTTCTTCACCGCGAAGGCTCCCTTGCCCGCCACGAGCTTCACCGCGGGCAGCTCGACCTCGCCGCGCAGCCACGGCCCCGTGACACCAGAGAGCGTCGAGGGCGGACCCTCGGCCACCACGTGCCCACCTTGGCGGCCGGCCGCGGGTCCGACGTCGATCACGTGGTCGGCCGCGCGCAGCAGCGAAAGATCGTGGTCCACGACGAGCACGTCGTTGCCTCGCGCCAAGAGGTCGCGGAGCAGGCCGAGCATCTGCGCGACCTCGCCCGGCGACTGCCCGATGCTCGGCTCGTCGAGCACGTAGAGCACGCCGGTGAGGCCCGCGCCGATCTGCGTGGCGAGCCGCGCGCGCATGCGCTCGCCGGCGGAGAGGGTGTCGGTCGTGCGGCCGAGCGAGAGGTGCCCGAGGCCCACCGCGGCGAGCGCGACCAGGCGGGAGCGCGCGAGGTCGAACAGCGGCGCAACGGCCGGACGCAGTTGCCCTTGCAGCCCCGCGAGCACCCCGTCGAGGTGCGCGATCAGGCCCGGCAAGGGCATGGCAAGCAGCGCGTCGAGCGCGACGCCGCCGAGGTCGAAGCACCGCGCGGGCAGCGAGAGGCGCGTACCCTTGCACGAAGGACAGGGCTCCCGCGGCTCGTCGCGCAGACCGGGCTCGGAGTCCTCGCGCTCGTCGGCCTCGCTCTTGGGCGCGAGTGTGCCGAGGCCACCGCAGGTCGCGCACGCGCCGTCGGGGTGGTTGGCCGAGAACAACGCCGGGGTCGGCGTCGGCAGCGAGCCGTCGTCGTGAGCGCAGACGAGGCGAGCGGCGAACGAAGCGACCTCACTCGGCTCGTAGAGGATCCGCAGGCGCCCCTCGCCGAGGCGCAGCCCGAGCTCCACGCTGTCCGCGAGCCGCGCGCGCACGCCCTCCTTGACCACGATGCGGTCGACGACCGCCTCGAGCTCGTGCACCTTGCGCGGGTCCACGGTGGGCGGCGCCCCGAGCTCTACCAGCGCGCCGTCGAGCCGCGCGCGCACGAAGCCGTCCTGCGCGAGCCGCGCGAGGACCGGGCCGAGATCTCCCTTCTGTTGTCGGACGATCGGCGCGAGCACCGTGAGCTTGGTGCCCGCGGGTCGCGCGAGGATCGCGTCGACGATCTGCTGCGGGGTGTCGGCGACGAGCGGCCGACTGCACACCGGGCAGCGCGCGCTCGCGAGCCGCGCGTAGAGCACCCGCACCACGTCGAGCACCTCGGTCGAAGTGCCGAGGGTGGACCGAGCGCTGCGTCCGATCCCGCGCTGTCCGACCGCCACGGCCGCCGGCAAGCCGATCACCGCGTCGACGTCGGCGCGCGGCAGACGCGACACGCCCGGCACGTTGCCGAGCGCCTCGAGATACCGCCGCTGGGCCTCGCCGTAGATCGTGTCGAACGCGAGGGACGACTTGCCCGCGCCACTCGGCCCGCAAATCGCGACGAGCTTGCCGCGCGGGATCTCGACGGTGACGTCCGCGAGGTTGTGGGTGCGCGCCCCGCGGACGAGGATGGGCTGGCTCACGCCCGGCCGCTCACGTCGCTCACTTCTTCTTCAGGGTGAACGCCGACTCGCGGACGATCTTGCCGTCCTTGCCGCTGGCGCGGAGGGTGCCCTGCACGGTGCGCGCCTCGCCCTTGCCTTCGACCTTGGCGTCGACGGTGCCCCAGAACGCCGGGGTGGCGTCGGCCGCCTTGGGGGCGAGCGTGCCGGTGAGCCGGCCCTCCTCGAGGCGACCGCTGAACAGCTGGGCGCCGAGCGCGCCGTCGCCGGTGCCTGTCACGTCGCCGTCGGCCGCGGGCAACACGAGGGCGAGCGTGCCGGCGCCCGTGGCCCCGCCGCCTTCGGGCTCGACGAACGGCGGCGCGTCCTTGGGCAGACGGACCTCACCGGCCTTGGCGTCGTACGCGCCGGCGACCGCCAGATCCTTGGGCACCTCGGCCGAAGCCGACGCCTTCGCAGAAGCCGAAGCGGACGCGACCGCGCCCGACGACGACGCCGAGGCCGCGCCCTTGTCCTTGCCCGCCTCGTCCTTGCTGCAGGCGAGGAGACCGATCACCGACACCACGACGAACACCGAACGACGCATCAACCGACCCTCTCCGTGATCCGGACCCCGACGGCGCCGTCGACCTCGACGAGCTCGCCACGACCGATGAGCCTGCCAGACACCCGCAACGCGACGGGCTCACCCACGCGTTGATCGACGACGAGCACGTCCCCGAGGGCGAACGACGACCACGCGCGCGCGGTCATGGTCGCGGTGCCGAGCTCGATCTGCACCTCGAGGGGCAGCTCGGCCAGCGCCCGCGCGAGCTCGGGCGAGCGTGGCTCCCCTGCGTGCGGCAGAGCGGCCATCTCGACCGTCGCGCCGGGCTCGTCCGTGTCGGCCATGGGGAAACCCTCTTCGGACGGCGGCGGCGCGGCGGCAAGCGCCGCCGAGACGGGGCCCAGACGGACCCGGCGGTGGCCGTTTTCCGGGGGGAGCGGCTCGGCAGCGAAGGCGACCTGGCCGAGCAGGACCGCCGGGCACGGGTCGACGACGAGAACGTCGCCCACCGCGAGGCGGGCGAGGAGGCCAGCGGGCGCGAAGCCGCGGTGGCCCACGATCCGCACCGTCAGGGGCGTTCCGCCGAGGCGTCCGAGGACGTCGGACGGCGGGGGGACCGCGATCTCCGGCACCTCGACGCACAGGCGTCCCTGCCCACGCAGCGTGCCGACCTCGACCACCACCTCGAGGACCGCCACCTCGCCCCGCAGCGGACGCCCGGTCGCGAGCTCGGCCTCGACGCCGGCCGCGCGCGCGAGCCACTGCAGGATCCCGGCGGCCGCGCCCGCGACCTCGTCGGGGACCTCGCGGCCGGCGGCGACGCGGGGGAGGTTCTTCTGCCCGGCGAGCGCCCCGACCGCCGCGAGCACGAGCTCGGCGTCGAGCTCGACCTGCGCGCGACCGTGGGGGGTCTCGAGGACGAAGGAGGGGCCCCCACGGGGTGCGGGCGCCTCCGGGCCGAGCGCCCGACTGCGCACGCGCACGCGCACCGCGTGCCCGAGGAGCTCGGTGGACGCGCGCGAGACCGCGGCCAGGGACACCCCGGCGAACGCCGCGCGCAGCCGGCGCACGGCGCGGGTCTCCCCCGCGGAGACGCGGCGCAAGGCGTGCCAGGGGAACGGCGCAGACGCGGTCACGCCCCGAGGAATAGCGCAGGCCATGGCCCGCGCGCGACCCTGGCGCCCCCCCCGGCGGTCACTCGGCCGGTCACTCGAGGGCGGTCACTCGGCGTCGGCGTCGCCCACCGCACGCAGCCGCGGAGGCAGCTGGTGCCGCATGCGCAGGCGCTTGGCCTCGAGATAGCCGGCGGAGAACGGGTTCGGCGCGATGATCGTCGGCAAGCGCTCGACCACGTGGACCCCGAGCGCCCGCAGGTCTTCCACCTTCTGCGGGTTGTTGGTCATGAGGCGGACGCTCTCGACGCCCAGGTGGCGCAGCATGAGCGCGGCCATGTCGTAGCGGCGCGCGTCGTCGGGCAGGCCGAGCATGCGGTTGGCGTCGACCGTGTCGGCGCCGCTGGCCTGCAGCGCGTACGCGCGGATCTTGTTGGCGAGGCCGATGCCGCGGCCCTCCTGCCGCAGGTAGAGGACGACCCCGAGCTCGCGACGGGCGATCTCCTCGAGGCTCGCGTGGAGCTGCTCCCGGCAGTCGCACTTGAGCGAGTGGAACACCTCGCTGGTGAGGCACTCGCTGTGCATGCGCACGGCCACGCCGGACTGGCCGCGGACGTCGCCGCGGATCATCGCCACGTGCTCGCGGTCGTCGCCGTCCCAGCGGAACACGGCCATGTCGAACAGGCCGAGCGGCGTGGGGACGGGCGCGCGCGCCTCGATGGTCACTCGCGGCTCGGGCAGGGAGGCGCTGGACTCCAGGGCAGAAGCGCTTTCCTCGGCGGTACCAGCGAGCTGGACCTGAGGCCGGATCCTCGGGGGGACGTGCATCTCAGTGGATTCTCCTCGAAACGGACGACGCGGGTGGACTTCGTTGGTGTAGGACACAACGGCTGGGAGGACCAGCCACCCCCCTTGGATGCTCGTTGGCCGACTCCGTCACTCCGTCCGCGTCCGGGTCCACCTCCCGTCGCCTCCCGGCCGCCGTCTGGGCCCTCGGGACCGTGTCGTTGCTCACGGATGCGGCCGCCGATCTGGTCTACCCGCTGCTCCCCGCCCTCCTCGGGAGCGCCCTCGCGCTCGGGGCCATGGAGGGTGCGGCCGAGCTCGTCGCGAGCCTCGTGAAGGCCTGGGCCGGGCGCGTCGCGGATCGCCGGCACAGCCACGGTCGGTTCGTGGTGCTCGGCTACGGCCTCGCGGCGCTCGCCAAGCCGCTCGTGGCCCTCTGCACGACGCCGCTCCAGATCGTTCTGGCCCGCACCATGGATCGCACCGGCAAGGGCCTGCGCTCGGGGCCGCGGGACGCGATCCTCACCGAGGCCACCCCCGAGGCCCAGCGCGGCCTCGCGTTCGGCGTGCACCGCATGATGGACAACCTCGGCGCGGTGATCGGGCCGCTCCTCGCGTTCGGGCTGCTGTCGGCCGGGCTCTCGGTGCGCAAGGTGATCGGGTTCTCGATCGTGCCGGGCGCGCTCGCGGTGCTCGTGGCCGCGTGGGCCGTGCGCGGCGTGGTGATCGCGAAGAAGACCCACGCCGAGACCAGCGCCGTGCCGCTGTCGGACGACGCGCGGCTCCTGCTCGTGGCCACGGGCGTGTTCGCGCTGGGCGCCGCGGCCGACTCGTTCCTCCTGTTCCGCCTCTCGCAGCTCGGCCTGCCACTCCGCCTCGTGCCCATCGCCTGGGTCACGCTGCAGCTCGGCAAGGCGCTGCTCAACGTGCCCGGCGGCGCGCTCGCCGACCGCATCGGCCCGCGGCGGGTGCTGCTCATGGGCTGGTTCGTGTACGCCCTCTCCTACGCCGCGTTCGCCTTCGCGCCCGGGTATCGCAGCTTCTGGCTGATCTTCGTGCTCTACGCGGCCCACTACGGGCTCGGCGAGGGCGCCGAGAAGGCGCTGATGGCCCGGCTCGTCGACCCCCGCGCCCGGGGCGCCGCGTTCGGTGCGCAGCACGCGGTGCACGGCGCGATGCTCCTGCCGGCGAACCTCGCCTTCGGGTTCCTGGTCACGCAGCACCCACGGATCGCCTTCCTCGGCGCGGCGGGCGCGGCGCTGCTCGGGGCCGCGCTGCTCACCCGGACGGCGAAGGTCGCGCCGGCCTAGCCGTCATCCGCAGGATCGCCTCCTCGAGGACGAGCTGCGGGGGGCGCTTGCTGCCCTTGAGCGCCACGTCGGCCTCGGCGAGCACCTGGATCGCGCGCTCGAGATCGCCGAGCGAGCCCTTGCGCACCTGCGCCGCGGTGTCGCGGGCCTTGAACGGCGCCACCCCGGCGCGCTTGGCCGCGTCGTCCACCGAGGCGCCGGCGTCGAGCAGCACGCGCATCTTGAGCGTCTTGCGCATGGCGGAGGCGAGGATGCCGAGCAGAGGCAGGCCGCGATCGCGGGGGTCGTAGTTCTCGTCGAGCAGGCGCAGCGCGGTGGCCCGGTCGCCCGCCACGAGCGCGTCGGAGAGCCCCCACACCGAGCCCACCCGCACCCGCGCGATGCAGGCGACGACCGCGTCCTCGTCGATCGGCTTGCCCGCGCCGACGAAGAGCGAGAGGCGCTCGACGGCGTCGACCAGCCCCGCGAGCTCGAAGCCCACCAGATCCACCAGCCCCGACGCGACGTCCTGCCCGATGGGGTTGCCGCGGCGCTTGGCCTCGTCGCGCACGAACGAGGGCAGCTGGTGCGGCTTGAGCGGGTCGCAGGCGACGATGAGGTCGTGCTTGCGGGCCACGGTGGAGAGGCGACGGCGCCCGTCGACCTTGGTGGCGACCAGCACGAGACAGGTGCTCGGCGAGGGCTTCTCGAGATAGTCCGCGAGGGCGTCGGTCGGCGAGACCTTGGGCTTCTCTTCGCCGGCCTTGTCGAGGCGCTCGAGGCCGCGGAGCACCACGAGCCGCCGCCGCGCCATCATCGGCATGGTGTTCGCCGACTCGATCGCGCGGTGCACGTCCTTGGCGTCGGTGGCGTCGAACACGTCGACGTTGAACCCGGCGAGGGCGGCCTCGACCACGTGGGCGCGCGCCGCGGTCACCACCCGATCCGCGAGCACCTGCTCCTCGCCGAGCACGAGATACGCCGGACGCGGCTTGCCGCTCGTGATCTCGGCGACGGCGTCCGCGGGCAGCATGCGTTCTCGGTGGCCGTGCAGCCCCGGCGAGTCAACCCGACGAGTCCACCCGTCGACGGGCCGACTCGGCTCTCCCTCAATACGGGTCGCCCTTGAAGTCCTTGTTGGGGTTGCCCCCGCCCGGATCCTTCTTGGGGTCGTCCTTCTTCGGGGGGATCCACACCGCGGCCTTGGTCAGCTTGACCTGGCGCGAGGGGTCGCCCTTCTTCACGGCGATCGTCTCGTTCTTGTATTCCTTGAGGTCGATCGTCAGCTTCTTGGGCTTGTCGTCGACGACGATGTCGCACGGGGTCTTGTCGCAGAGGATCGTGCCGGACTCGTCCTTGACCATCGCGCCCGAGGGGTCGCTGTCGACCTTGACCTTCTCGACGGCGGCGACGGTCGGCGCAGTGGTGGAGGCCGGCGCGGTCTCGGTGGCGCTCGCCTTGGTGGTGGTGGAGGCGCCCGTGGTGGGCGCACTCGCCGCGGTGGAGCCAGAGCTCGCCGTGGAGGGCCCGTCGCCCTTCGAGCTCGCCATGACCACGATGCCGATGACCACACCGAGGACGAGCAGGGCCCCGATCACGAGCGGGGTCTTGCTCTTCGGCCGCAGCTCGTTGCCGGTGGCGAGGGCCCCCGCGCCGGTGGTGTTGAACGCGCCGCTGCCCGGGTCGGGCGACAGCGGGGTGAGCGCGCCCGAGAGCGAGCTCGGCGTGGGCTGGGGCGTGAAGCTCCCGGTCGTGGAGAGGAGGTCGAACGCGCCCGAGCGATCGACGCCGCTCATGGTGCCGGTCATCGCGCCGCTGCCGGCCTTCTTGAGGGCCGCGAGCACGTCGTCCATCGACTTGAAGCGGTCGTCGGGGGACTTGGCGACGCACTTGAAGATGACGGCCTCGAGGGCCTCGCTCACGTCGACGTTGGGGTTCATGTCGCGGAGCGGGGGGACCGGCTCGTTGACGTGCGCCATGAGGATGTTGACGGAGTTGGGTCGGTCGAACGGCACCTTGCCGGTGATCATCTCGTAGAGGATGACGCCGAGCGCATAGATGTCGGTGCGCGCGTCGACGTGCTCGCCGCGGATCTGCTCCGGCGCCATGTACTTGGGCGAGCCCATGAACAGGCCGGTCTGGGTGAGGTCTTCGCCCTTGCCCTCCTCGATGTTCTTCACGAGGCCGAAGTCGAGGACCTTCACGAAGTCGGTCTCGTCGCCGTGCTCGATCAGATAGACGTTGGCGGGCTTGAGGTCGCGGTGGATGACCCCGAGCGAGTGCGCTTCGCGGAGCGAGCGGCAGATCTGGCGCGCGATGTGGGTGGCGCGGTCCTCGGTGAACGGGCCGACGTCGCGCAGCGCGCGGTGGAGGGTCCTCCCTTCGAGGAACTCCATCGCCATGTAGTAGACGTTGTCGTCGGTGCGGCCGTAGTCGAAGATCGTGACGGTGTTGGGGTGGGTCAGCTTGGCGCTGATCGACGCCTCGAGGAAGAAGCGCTTGTGGAACTCCGGGTCGTGCTCCCCGCTGTAGTTGGGGTTGAGCACCTTGACCGCGCACACGCGCCCGAGGGGCGCCTGCTCGGCCTTGTAGACCTTGCCCATGCCGCCACGCGCGATGAGGCCCGTGATCTTGAACCGCTCGTTGACCAGCCGGCCGATGAGCGGGTCGGGGCCCGAAGACTTGCTCGTCTTCGCCTCGTCGGTCGCGGCTGCGCTGGTCGAGGAACCCGTGGCCATGTCTCCCTTTCTTGACCCCCCCCGCCACCACGACCCCCTTGGTTCGGGGAGCGAGGCCTCGCCGGTCGTGGAACCGGCGCTTTCGTGCGGGGAGACGTGCAGCTCGTGCGAGCGACGTCCGTCGGAAAATGTGCCCGGGCGCCCCCGGCATGTCAATTGGCTTGGTCGCTGCCGGATTGTCCCTGTCCGGTCCTGCGCTCCGATTTCATGAACGAAGGGGTGAACGTCCCGTTCAGGTGGGGAAGATGTCGACAGTGGGAACGGCCTTCGTTCGAATGACCGGGACGTTCGCCCGTCTGACGCCCAGGAGGCGGTAGTCTTTGGCTGCCGCCCCGTGTCCGAGGGCTGCTCCCCGATCGAAGAGAGGTCTGCTCATGCTCCGTCCGACCGTTCGCCGCTTCTCCTACCTCCTCGCTCTCGCCCTCGCGCCCGTGCTCGGCGCCGGGTTCGCGGCCTCCACGGTGTCCACGGCCGACGCAGCCCCTCCCGCCAAGGACCCCCTCGCCGACGCGTTCGCCGGCCAGATCCTGTTCCTCGACCAGGCGCCCCCGGCCTCGGTGAGCGGCCCCGGCTGGTTCTCGGCGCACAAGATCAGCAAGAAGGAGGAGAACAGCGACAAGAAGTGGCCGCTGCACCTCATGGTGTTCCTCAAGAAGCCGCTCGACACGCCCGCCCTCAACCTCATGGTCTACAAGATCGACAAGAAGGGCATCGTCGACTTCGTGCAGAAGGTCGAGCAGTTCCCCTCGACGGACGGCCGGTCGTTCTACTTCCTCGTCACCCTCCGCAAGGAGCCGCCGTACGAGCCCAACCTCAAGTACCAGCTCAAGGCCGTGGTCACCGGCGGCGGTGCGGTCGCCGAGGGCACCATCGAGCTCACCGGCAAGGAAGAGAAGCCGATCGACGGCGGGCCGATGGACTTCACCAAGGGCGTCGATCTCGGCAAGCCCAAGGAGACCGAGAAGCCGACCCAGCCGTTCGACGCCGAGGCCACCAAGGAGGCCTTGAAGAAGGTCATCTACGAGGACTGCAAGACCGCCGGCAGCAAGGGCGGCGACGCGAAGATCGTCCTCAAGTTCTCGGCCAAGGACGGCAAGGTCCTCTCGGCCGAGTTCGCCAAGGACCCGCCCGCGCCGTACTCCGACGCCACCCAGACCTGCGTCGCCCAGCGCTTCAAGAAGGCCAAGACCAAGCCGTTCACCGGCGACGACAAGACCATCTCCTACAAGGTCAACCTGTAGGTCAGCAGGTCCGGCCCGACGACTCGCCGCGGCCTCGGCGCCTGCCCTCTTCTCGGGTGGGCGCCGTCGTTTTTGGCCCCTGTGCGGCAAAACACACTTCTTCACGCCCGGTGCGGCGGCGCCTTCACAGTCGGTGTGCACCCTCCTTCCTACCCAAGGAGGAACACGCACCATGTTCGGATTCATCATCGGCACCGCCTGCCTGATCGGGCTCATCGCCACCCTTCGTCGCGGGCACCACTGGCATCGAGGCTACGGCGGCGGTTGCGGCGGCGGCTACGGCTACGGTCGCAGCGCGTGCGGCCCCGGCTACGGCGGCCCCGAGAGCTGGGATCGCGGCTACGACCACCACGGCCCCTACCGCGGCGACCACGACCACGGCCACCACGATCACCACCACCGCGGCGGCTTCCGCGGCTTCGGTCGCGGCTTCGGCTTCGGCCCCCGCGCGTTCGTCTACCGCCTCCTCGCCCGCCTCGAGGCGACCCCCGCGCAGGAGCGCGTCATCGTGAACGCCGTCGAGGAGTTCCGCGACGTGGCGAAGAGCCAGCGCGCCGAGCTCCGGGAGTCGCGCAAGGACGTCGCCAAGGCGCTCCGCGCCGACGGCTTCGACGCCGTGCTGATGGGCGAGACCTTCGCCCGCCACGACGGCCGCATCGAGGAGGTCCGCAAGGCCTTCGTCGGCGCGCTCGCCAAGATCCACGACGCCCTCGACGAGCGGCAGCGCAAGATCCTGGCCGACATGGTGGAGGGAGGGTTCTGGTCATGAAGCGCAAGCTGCTGATCGCCGTGCTCGCCTTCGGCACGGTCGCTGGATACGCCTCGGGCTTCCGCCACCTGCGCGGTTGCCACCGTGACCGCCACCAGAGCTTCGAGCGCCACGTCGCCAAGGTCTGCGTCGACGCGGCGCGGAACGAGAAGCGCTGGCACGACAAGGACGCTGAGTGAGCCGCGCGCCCACGAGAAAGCGATAGAGTCCCCCCATGGCCGTCCGTGTGTTGCTCGTCGACGACGACCTCAAGCTCAAGGATCTCCTCGCGAGCTACCTCGAGCAGAACGAGGTCGACGTGACGTGGGCCGCGGACGGCCCGAGCGGTCTGCTCGCGCTCGACGCCGGGGCGTTCGACGCCGTGCTGCTCGACGTGATGATGCCCGGCATGGACGGCCTCGAGGTGTGCCGCCGGATCCGCCGCAAGAGCCGCATCCCGGTCATCATGCTCACCGCCAAGGGCGACGAGACCGACCGCGTGGTCGGCCTCGAGATCGGCGCCGACGACTACGTGAGCAAGCCTTTTTCGCCGCGGGAGCTGCTCGCGCGGCTGCGCGCGGTGCTGCGTCGGGCGACCCCGGAGGCGCTGTCCGAGACCATCGTGGTCGGTGACATCCGCATCGACATCGCCGCCCGCGAGGCGCGCCTCGGCGGCGAGCGGCTCGACCTCACGGGGCTCGAGCTCGACATCCTCGTCGCGCTCGCCCGCCGCGCCGGCCGCGTGGTCCCGCGCGAGGCGCTCCTCTCCGAGGCGGGTCGGTCCGACGTCGCCGTCGGCGAGCGCACGGTCGACGTGCACGTGAGCCACCTGCGGCAGAAGCTCAAGGACGACCCGCGCTCGCCGCGCCTCATCAAGACCGTGCGCGGGGTGGGCTACGTGCTCGCCCGGGACGAGACGCGTTGAGCCCGCCCGATCGCCCCTGCCCGCCGTGGCACCGGCATCACCACCGGCATCACCACGGCCCTCACCATGGGCGCAGCCCGCGCAACCTGCTGCGCGCGCGCCTGCGGGGTCGCATGTTCGTGTGGTTCGGGGCGACCATCCTGGCGACCGCGGCGATCACCTCGCTCGTGTCCAACCTCACCGGCGGGCAGTTCAGCTGGCGCAAGGAGCTCGAGCGCGCGAAGACGCTCGTCGGCCACGAGCTCGGCGACACCTGGGACGACCCGGTGACGCGCGAGCGACGCGCGCGGCGACTCGCGCAAGACCTCACCTTGGACGTCACGCTGACCAACCAGGAGGGCGTGCCGCTGCTCGTCGTCGGCCGGCTGTGCGAGAAGCCGCTCCTCACCGCGCCGGTCGACGGCAAGGGCAAGGTGCTGCTGTGCAGTGGCGAGACCCGGCGCTCGCCGCGCGGCGGATTCCTCGGGATCTTCGCCGCGATCGCGGTGGTGTGGGCGGCCTCGGGGTTGGTCGCGCGTCGCCTCGCGCGCCCCTACGACGAGCTCGCGCGCCTGGCCCGCGACCTCGGCAGCGGCAAGCTCGCGAGCCGCATCGACCTGCCCACGGACGCGCGCGGCGAGATCGCGGTGCTCGCGGCGGCGCTCAACGACATGGCCGAACGCATCGAGCGCCAGATGGCCGACCAGCGCGAGCTGCTCGCCGCGGTGTCGCACGAGATCCGCACGCCGCTCGCCCGCATCCGCCTGCTGGTGGAGCTCGGCGACCCGCGCTCGATCGGGAAGATCGACGAGGAGGTGATGGAGATCGACCAGCTGGTCGGCGAGCTGCTCGCGAGCGCCCGGCTCGATTTCTCGCGGCTCGAGCCCACCGCGCTCGAGGCGGCCGACGTCGCCAAGCGCGCGCTCGAGCGCGGCGGCGTCGAGGCCTCGCGGCTGCTCGTGGTGGACGAGAACGGCGTGACGCCCACGGTGGTGGCGGATCCCACCCTGCTGTCGCGCGCGCTCACCAACCTGATCGACAACGCCAAGCGGCACGGCGGCGGCGTCGACGTGCTGCGGGTCGAGCAGGTCGGCGACAAGGTACGGTTCCTGGTCGAGGACCGCGGGCCCGGGATCCCCGCGGGCGAGGAGCGAGCGATCTTCGAGTCGTTCCACCAGCGCGCGGACCAGACGGCGAAGGAGAAGGGCTCGCTCGGCCTCGGGCTCTCGCTGGTGCGGAGGATCGCGGAAGCCCACGGCGGCAAGGCGATCGCGGAGAACCGCGACGGCGGCGGAGCGCGGATCGGGATCGAGATCTAGCACTCAGGGGGGGCTCTCGGTGAGGTCCGCGCTCGCGAGCACGTCGACACCTTCGCGGCCGAGCACGTGCCCCCCGCGCACGAACAGCCGGAAACACCCGCACGGGTGCCGGTAGCGGAGCGTCCCGCGCGCCTCGAGCAAGCGCGTGCCGTTCTCGTCACGGAAACCGTCCACCTCGGCGCCGAGCCGCAGCCCCCAGAAGCGTGGGAGCGCGAGGCCCATGCCCGCCGTGACGCCGCTCGCCCCGAGCCACGTGGTCTGCCCGAGCCGCGGGCCGAGCTCCGCGCCGAGCACCGCGAGGCCCGTGAGCACCGGGACCGCGTCGCGCGCGCCGGTGCGCAGCTCGAGCCCGAGGCC
>CAZUZY010000076.1:0-26770 GCA_964624885.1 uncultured Polyangiales bacterium
GCGCGTCGCGCGCCGGCGCCGAGAGCCGGGCGGCCAGCGCCTCGAGGTCGGGCCCCGGGTCTTCCGCGCCGAGGCGCTCGACGCTGCGGTTCACGAGCACGGCGAGCGGGGGGCGCCCGAGATCCCGGGTCACGCGGGGGACGAGGGCGAGCGTCTCCTCGACCGCGAGCTCCTCGGGCAGCGTGACCACCACGGCGCCGGTCCACGCCGGGTCGGCCATCATGTCGTGCACACGGCGCGCCTCGAGCGCGAGCAGCCCGGTCGCCCCGAGGCTCGCGAGCGTGGAGGGCAGGGCGAGGATCGAGGCGCCGTGTCCGGTGGCCGGCGCGTCGACGACGATCCGGTCGAAGCGCAGGCCGGCCTCCTCGGCCGCGAGCGTGGAGAGCCACCACAGCTGGCCGAGGAACAGCATCTCGGCGATCCCGGGCGCGGCCTCGATCAGCCGGCGCATCGGCGGTCCGTCGACCACGTGGTGGTGGAACCGGCGGAGCTTCAGGTGATCGACGAAATAGGCCTCGAGCGCCCACCGCAGCTCGTAGTCGGCGACGAACAGGTTCTCGGCCACCTCGACCGGCGTGACCCCCGCGGGGGGCAGCCCGAACCAGGGCGCGATGGCCTCGGCGACGGTCCACTCGAGCACGAGCACCCGCTCGCCACGCGCCGCCCGCGACGCGCCGATCGCCGCGGCGACGGTGCTGCGTCCGACGCCGCCCTTGCCGAGCACGAAGGTGATGCGCGGCCACCCGCTCTCCCTCGGAGCGGAAACGCTCAAGGGACGACGAGGACGATCTCGACGCGCTCGTTCTCGGCCTTGCGCTTCGGGTCGTCGACGAAGCTCTGGACCGCGCCGACCGCGAGCGCCGACACCCGCGCGGGATCGACGCCGACCGCGAGGAGCTCGGCCTTCGCGGCCTCGCCGCGCGCCTTGTCCCGGTTGGCGTCGAGCGCACCAGGCGCCGCGTGCACGACGAGCACCACCGCGAACGCGGGGTGCTTGGCGAGCAGCTTGCCCACGGTGTCGAGGACCCCCTTGCCGTGCGCGGTGAGCTTGGCGCCCTCGAACGAGGCGGGCTTCGGCGCCTGCGCGAGCGTGATCACGACGCCACGCTCGTCTCGCCCGACCCCGAGCCCGGCCTTCTCGAGGTCGGCCACGAGGGCGTCCCCCGCGGGGCCTCCGCTCTTGACCAGCGTGTCGCGCGCCGCGCCGAGCGCCTTGAGGCAAAGGGCACGCGCGCGGGTGGAGGCGTCGAGCGGCGCGTCCTTGCCGCCCTTCTCGACCTTGGCCTTCACCTCCGAGAGGAGCTTCTGCGCGTCGGCGAGGCCCTTGGCCTTGGGCGAGAGCAGCCCGGCGCCCTCGCACAGCGCGTCGGCGGTGGCGACGTTCTCGCGGGCGACCTGCCAGCGCGCCGCCTCGCGGGCCGGCGTGGTAGGGCCGCTCGCGAGGGGCGCGAGCGCCTCCTTGCGCACCGCGATCGCGGCGGCGAGCTTGTCGGCCTCGACCTCGGCCTCGAGCCGCGCCTTGTCGTCGGCCTCGAGCCGGCCCTTGGCCTCCTCGAGGCGCGCGCCCTCCTTGTCCTTGCGAAGCACCGCGATGGTGCGCCTCGTGCTCGCCGCCGCGCGCTGGTAGGCGGCCTCGGCGCGCGCGCCCAGCAGATCGGCGGTGGCGGGGTCGCCCGCCTCGAACGCGCGCTCGGCCGCGAGCCGGAGCGACTCGGCGTGCGCGTAGAGGGCGGGGCTCCCGGACTTGCTCGCCGCGATGGCGGGCTCGTTGCGGAGGGCGTCGAGCTGGCCGAGCACGAGCGGTCGCACGGGCTTGCCGCACGAGGCGACGAGCAGCGCGACGGCGAGCAGCAGCCGCCTCACTTGCCCACCTTGCCCGGCTTGGTCTTCGGCTTCTGGCTCAGCGACTCCATCGCCTTCTCGGTCGCCTCGGCGTCGAGCTTGGCGAGCTCGGAGGCGAGCGCGGCGCGCCGCTCGATGGCGGCGTCGAGGGCCGTGCGCGCCTTGTCGGCCTTCTTCTGCGAGACATCGGCGGCCTCGCCGAGGTGGTCGGCGTCGAGCGCGATCTCGTGCGCGTCGAGCGCGGCGTGCGCGGCGTGGGCCCACTCGAGCGCGGCCTCCTCGGCGAGGTCGGCGCGGGTGAGGTCCCCGAGCTGGCGCAGCTTGTCGGCGCGCTCGAGGAGCTGGGAGGCCTGGGCGATCGCCTTGTCGACGTCGACCACGACGACCGCGTTGGACGGCGCGGCCTTGCGCGCCGAGGCGCTCGCGAGCCCGCTCCGGGCCTCGGCGCCGGCGTTGGTGCCCGCCTGCGCGGTGAGCAGCGCCCCCGCGATCGCCGCGGCCGCGACGAAGGCGAGGCCCCGTCTCCCTTGCCCCGTGGTGCTCATGGCTTGAAGCGGGCCATGCAGACGTCGTCGAGGAACGATCCGTCGTCGAGGCGCAGGCGCGCGGCGAGGCGGCCCTCCACGGAGAAGCCGAGGCTCGTGTAGAGGTGGATGGCGCTCGCGTTGTTGGCGCGGGTGAGGAGCTCGATCTTGCGGATGCGGCCCGAGGCGTCGGCGACCTCCATCGCGTACTGCATCATGCGGCGGCCGATGCTCTTGTTGCGGTGCGCGCTGGCGACCGCCATGGTGAGCCGCGCCACGTCGTGCAGGCGGTGGAGGGGTGCGCCCTCGAGCAACAGCAGGCCGACGACCTCGTCGTCGTCGGGCTGGAGCGGGTTGTCGCCGGGCAGCGCCGCGACGACGTAGAGGCTGTTGGCCGCGGCGCGCGCGAGCTCGATCTGCCGCGACACCGCGCCTGCGTCGACCTCGTCGCTGCGGGTGACGAGCCCGTCGTCGGCGCCCTCGCGGAGGATGCGGGTGATCGGGTGCGCGTCGAGCCGGGTCGCCGCGCGCAGGATCAGCGGTCCGTCGAGGAGGCGAGGGGCGACGTGCACGAGCCGACCTTAGCCGCGTCGGTCGCCGCGCGGGAAGAGCGAAAGGCGCGCTACCATGGGAGCTCCATGCGCGCGCTCCGGCCCACCGTCGCCCTCGGTTCCGCCCTCGCTGCCCTCGCCAGCCTGTTCGGCGCGGCCCGGTCGGCGCATGCAGACCTGATCCTCGATCATCTCGCCCCCAACGCGGTCAAGATCGACGGTCTGGTCAAGGAGTGGCCGGGCACCACGCCGGCCAGCGAGGTGATCAAGGCGGGCAAGGTCACCGCCACCGTGGTCGCCGGCTACGACGACAAGGGGATCTGGTTCGGCGCCGAGGTGGTCAAGAGCGGCGCCATCGGCCGGACCGCGAATTTCGGCCCCAACGAGGACTGCGTCTCGCTGATCGTCGCCTTCCCCAAGGGGGGCGTCGGCAAGGGCGCGGCGACCGACTACGTGACCTACGAGGTCGGCGCCTATGCGGGCGTCCCGGGTTCGAGCGCGGGGGCCGTCAAGTTCCGGGCGGGGCCGGGCGCGGGCAAGACCGTCGACGGCGCCCAGATCGTCGAGGCGCCGCGCAAGGCGGGGCCGGGGTACGGCGTCGAGGCGTTCGTCCCCTGGAGCGCGTTCCCCGAGGCGAAGAAGGTGCGCGTCGGCCTCCGCGGGGCCGTCCGCGTCTACGAGGGCGACGGCACCACGCTACGGGCCGTCAAGGCGACCGGGCCGGGTTCGGTGGAGTCTCCGCTCGCCCTCGGGTGGCTCCCGACCGAGCCCGAGCAGTCGCTCGCGACGGGGCTCTCGGGCAAGAAGCTCTCGTGGAAGGACGTGAGCTGGGACGTCACGACCGACCTCCTCGGCGACGGCCTCTACGAGCGCGCGATCTTCGCCGGCCACTACGTGTTCGTGCTCGGCCCCACCTACAAGGAGGGCAAGCAGTGGATCCTGTTCGAGCTGCTCGGCGAGCCGAGCGCCGTCGACGCGCGGGACGTCAACCAGGACGGTCACACCGAGCTCCTGATCACGACCCGGGTCAAGGCCGGCGCGGCCACCCGCGAGGCGCTGTCGGTCTACACGATGAACGGCGTCAAGAACGCCGAGACCCCGGCGCGCATCTTCGGGCACGAGACGCTCGTGAGCGCCGGGAGCAACGCGCTGGTCGACGTCGTCACCTTCGGCGGCACGGCCAAGAAGCCCACCGCGACGGTCACCTACCAGCCGCCCAAGGGCTGGGACGTCGCGAGCTACAAGGAGCCGATCGCGGTGGACGTCGATCCCATCCTGTTCCCGTGGGGCGCGGTGAAGGAGCGCACGTTCGCCTGGAACGGCGCGCTGTTCACCAAGGACAAGGAGAGCGCGCAGAAGCCCACGGATCTGCCGCCGGTGGTGGTGAACAAGCCCGTCGAGCCCACGGCGCCGAAGCCGCTCGCGACGAGCGAGCTCGTGACGATGGCGCTCGATCAGTACCGCAAGGAGAAGGGGCTCTCGAAGGGCACCGTGCCGCGCGTCGAGGCCGACGCCGTGCTGGTGATCGGCAAGAAGGGCCGGGCCGCGGTGTTCGGCAAGGACCTCGTGATCGCGACCGGCGACGGCGGCTACTTCGTGGTCTCGATGGCGCGGTTCGCCAGCGAGAAGGACGTGATGGAGGTGGTCGCCAAGGACCTCACCGGCGACGGTCGCGACGAGGTGATCGTCCGGGGGATCGTGCGCGCCAAGCTCACCGGGCCGGGGGGCGACAAGGAGGTGCTGCGCGAGGTGATGACCGTCTACTCGCCTTCGCCCAAGGGCACGGGGCTCGCGCTCACGCCGGTGCTGACGGTCGAGACGGCGCGGGCGATGGAGAGCTCCCGGGTCGAGGCGCAGCTGCGCATCGTGACGGCCAAGCCGGGTACCCCCGGCAAGATCGAGCTGATGCGCGGCACGGCCAAGGGCTGGACCGAGAAGACGTGGCCGTTCGGGAAGGAGCCCGACACGGGGATCGAGCCGCTCGTGCTCCCGTGGGGCAAGGACGTCACCTACACCTGGAGCGGCGACAAGTTCGTGCGCTGAGCTCGGAGCGGGGTCGCCGTCCGCCGTGATGGAACGTTGCAACGGTGACGGTCGGGGGTGGCTCGAAACGCCGCCGTCGGACACTCTGTCAGGGATGCGTGCTCCCTCAGGGTGGCTGGCAGTTCTCCTCCTCGTCACGGGTTGCTCGAGCGGCGGAATCGAAGGCGGTGACGAAGACACCGGCGCCCCCACCGACGACAGCGGGGTGACCGACGACAGCGGCGCCGACGCGGCGCCCACCGACACGGGCACGGGCCCCACGGACACGGGCACGGCGCCCAAGGACACCGGCACACCGCCCCCCGCGGACACGGGCCCGGTCGACACGTGGCCCCCGGCCTCGGCTTCCCTCGAGCAGCAGATCCTCGACGAGACGAACAAGCGCCGCGCCGCGGGCGCCGACTGCCGCACGGGCGGCAAGTTCGGTCCGGCGCCGCCGCTCACCATGCACCCGCAGCTGCAGCAGTCGGCGCGCCTGCACAGCCAGGACATGGCCACCAAGAACTACTTCAGTCACACCGGCCTCGACGGCAGCTCGCCGTTCGATCGCATGAAGGCCGCCGGCTACAAGGGCGGCACGATGGGCGAGAACATCGCCGCCGGCAACGCCACGGCCGCCGCCACGATGACCCAGTGGATGAACAGCGACGGCCACTGCGCGAACATCATGAACCCCGCGTACAAGCACCTCGGCGTCGGGTACTTCATGGGCCCGAGCTCCACCTACAAGCACTACTGGACGCAGAACTTCGGCGCCGGCGGCTGAGTCAGGCGCCCGAGCGCGCCGTGCTACGTGGCGGCGTGCTCGACGCGCTGATCTTCGACCTCGACGGCACCCTCTGGGACACGACGGCCACCTGCGCGCTCGCGTGGAACCGCGTGCTCGGGCGCCTCGGGCTCGCGCGCCGCGTGACGGCCGCCGACGTGCGCGCCGTGACGGGGAAATCGCACTTCGAGGCCATCCAGGCGGCGTTCCCGGAGCTCTCGGGCGAGCTCCTGCAGCGGCTCTCCGACGAGACCGCGGTGGAGGACAACGTGGCCATCGCCGAGCGCGACTCGCCGGCGCCGCCGCACCTGTTCCCCGGGGTGCTCGAGCTCGTGCCCGCGCTGCGCGCGCGGCGGCCGCTGTGCATCGTCAGCAACTGTCAGCAAGGGTACATCGAGAACTTCCTCGCGCTGAGCGGGCTCGGCGAGCACTTCGTGGACTTCGAGTGCTGGGGGAACACCGGGCGCGACAAGGCCACGAACCTGCGCAGCGTGATGGCGCGCAACCACCTCGCGACGCCCCTGTTCGTCGGCGACACCGAGGGGGACCGCGCGGCCGCGCGGGCGAACGGGGTGCGGTTCGCCCACGCGACCTGGGGGTACGGCGCGGTGGAGGAGGCGGACCACGTGCTCGTCCGCTTCGACGAGCTACTCGCGCTCTGACGGGGACGTTAGGCTCGTCCTCCATGCGCCTCTCGCGAAGCCTCGCCGCCGCCCTCGTCGTCGCGATGGCCGCCTGCAGCTCGGGAACGGCGAGCCCCGAGGCCCCACAGGTCTCCGTTCGCATGAGCTTCCTCCGCGCGGGCTTCTACGACGCGCCGTTCCCTTCGGACGATCTGCGCGCGGCCGACGGCACCGTCCGGCTCGACGCGTTCCCGAACCCCGACGGCAACGCGATGATGAAGCAGGCCGTCGCCATGGCGGCGCGCAGCCGCGGGTTCGCGACCAGCGGCGGCATCTACTTCCAGCTCTCGAGCTCGCTGGGGAGCGCCCGGTTGCCCACGCTCGCCGAGAGCGTCCTGCCGGGCTCCAGCGTCTTCCTCGTCGCCATCGATCCCGCGGCGCCGGACTACCGCAAGCGCTACCCGATCCGGGTCTCCTTCGACGAGGACGGTGGGCCCTACGGCGCGCCGAACCTGCTCTCGCTGGTCCCGCTCCAGGGCGTGCCGCTCCGTCCCGGCGAGCGGTACGCGGCGGTCGTCACCACCGCGCTCGTCCCGGCCGTCTCGAAGGAGATGAAGGCGCTCGCGGGTGGCTCCGCGCCGGGCACGAGCGCCGAGGTGCTCGGCGAGTACACGAGCGCGATCTCCGAGGTCGGCAAGGCCGGCACGCCGGTCGAGGCCATCGCGGGCATCACCGTGTTCACCACGGGCGCGCCGATCGACGAGCTGGGCGTCCTCACCAAGGCCATCCACGCCTTGCCGGTGCCCGTGCCCGAGAAGCCGTTCCAGGCCGACGAGGTGTTCGACGACTTCTGCGTCTACTCGACGACCGTGAAGATGCCCGACTTCCAGCACGGCACGCCGCCGTACTCGAACCCTCCGGACGGGGGGGGGTGGAAGTTCGACGAGAGCGGTCGTCCCGTGCTCGGCGCCTACCACGAGGCGCGGCTGGTCGTGACGATTCCGCGCGCGCCGGCCCCGGCGGCCGGCTACCCGCTGGTCGTCTTCATCCAGACCGGCGCGGGTGGGCTGCGCGCGCTCGTCGATCGCGGAAGGCAAGGCGTCACCGGCGGACCTCCGCTCGCACCGGGCACCGGGCCCGCGCGTGGCTTCGCCAAGGTGGGCTTCGCGGGCCTCCAGGTCGAGCTGCCGCTCGAGGGCCTGAGGAACCCGTCGACCATCAACGAGGACTTCGCCATCTTCAACGTGGCCAACCCGGTCGCGCTGCGCGACAACATCCGCGAGTCCGCGCTCGAGCTCACCCTCACCCCCGACCTCGCGGCCGCGCTCACGATCGATGCCTCGGCCTGTCCGGGCGCGGGTGGCAGCGCGCGCTTCGACACGAGCAAGCTCGCGCTCTTCGGCCACTCGATGGGCGCCTGGATCGCGCCGCTGGCCGCGGCCTTCGAGCCCCGCTTCGGCGCCCTGATCCTGAGCGGCGCGGGAGGCAGCTGGATCGACAACGTCATCGACAAGACGCAGCCGGTCGCGGTCCGGCCGCTCATCGAGATCCTCCTCGGCTACCGGAAGTACGAGCGCACGCTCGGCGCGAACGACGTCGCCCTGACGCTCTTCCAGTGGGCCGCGGAGCCGGCGGATCCCATGGTCTACGGACACCGCCTCGTGCGCGACGCCGCGGTGCGGCCGCGCAACGTGCTGATGGTCCAGGGCATCGTCGACCACTACATCATGCCGTCGATCGCCAACGCCACGAGCCTCCCCCTGGGCCTCGACCTCGCCGGCGACGCGCTGGACGAGAAGTCGAAGGAGCTCGCCGACGCGCCGTGGATCCGGACCATGCTCCCGTACGTCGGGCGCGCGCAGATCGCGCTCCCCGCGAGCGGGAACGCCGCCGCGAGCGACGGTTCGAAGGCGACCGCGGTGCTCGTCCAGCACCCGGCCGACGGCATCGAAGACGGGCACGAGGTGCTCTTCCAGACCGAGGCGCCGAAGCACCAGTACCGGTGCTTCCTCGCCTCGTGGCTCGCCACCGGGACCCCGAAGGTCCCCGTCGCCGGCGCCGAGGACGCCGCGTGTCCGCCGTGAACCGGGCGCGTCGGCGGGCGTGAACTTCGTTCGATCAGTCCGTGCCGGCGTCGAGCGGCGAGACGTACGCACCCGGAGCAAGCTGCGGGAAGAAGTTGCCGGTGCACCACCCGGCGACACCCTTGGGCAGTTCCATCGGGGCCGCGCTCGGCAGGACCGAGCCGGTCGGGGCGGCGTGGAAGCCGACGCCGAACGAGACGGCGTCGCACGGCGCCGAGGCCTCCGCCGACTCGAGCCGGAGGTCGAGGGCGAACTCGACGTGGGAGCGGAAGAGATCGTCGAAGTGCGGGCCCCTCATGCACGACTGGATCCCGTTGAAGAGCGCGACGTACTGGGGCTCGAAGCTCTTGCGGGGCAGAGCGCCCGCCACGATCCCGGCGCCGTCGGCGAGGCGCAGCGTGACGAAGGCTTCCTTCAGCGAGAGGGCGAGCGGATGGCCTCCGAGCCGCATCGGAAGGTCGATCGCGCGCGGTGTTCCGCTGACCCACGTGCCCGCGGCCACGTACCCGTCGGGGAAGTCCGCCACCTTGGTGGCCGGCCAGTGATCGGCGGCGGTGAAGGACGGGGCGCCGGCGTGTCCGGCCCCGAGGTAGAGGTGCCCTGCGGCCCTGGCGTCGTCGTCGCCACCGACGTCGTCGAGGACGAGGATCCACGTCCAGGTGCCGCGGGGCATGTCCCCGCCGGTCGCCGACTCGAGATCGAATCGCAGCGACTGCAGCATCTCGAGCAGATCGCGGCCGAAGCTGTTGTCGACGCCACCCTTCCCGTCGATGTGCACCTGTCCCTTGCAGCTCGCGCCCTCCGTCTTGGTCGTCTGCCGATGGTCGAGATCGTAGCCGAACTCGGCCCAGGCCTGGCTGCTCCGCCGACCCGAGCGGTCGACTCGACCGAGGAACAGGGCGTCCATGGCGTAGGCGCGCGACGGACCGGAGACGTCGATCGCGGGGCGCGCCGCGGGGCGCACGCTCGGCTCCGCGGCGGGCGCGGGCTCGGGATCGGGGCTCGGGCCGCAGCCTCCCGCGACGAGCGCGAGGGCGAGGAGGGCAGGGGTTCTCATGCCCCGAACCCAAGCATCCGACATGCCATGCGCCCATGGCTCGTCACGTCGGGTGTCGAGCCAGAATCCGGCGGAAACAAGGCCGGCGTCGGAGCGCCCCTGCGTAGCGATCCACCCGCGCGGGTGCGGTGGATGGGGCGCGCGCTTCACGCTGTCGCAGCGCAGCTCCTTGCGCGCGGCGACACCGCGAGAGACGATGGCCGAGCCGTGTGTGAGATCGACCGATGAACGAGCCGCGCACGCGTGAAGACCTGAGTCTGGCTCTGGCGCGCGGCTGGGCGCCGAA
Organism: uncultured Polyangiales bacterium; assembly: GCA_964624885.1. Taxonomy (GTDB): domain Bacteria; phylum Myxococcota_A; class Polyangia; order Polyangiales; family JADJMO01; genus JADJMO01. The sequence continues at coordinate 9,777 of CAZUZY010000076.1, forward strand.
GTGGGTCCTTTTCTGGGGCCACGCGCCGGCGAGAGACGGCTCGATCTCCAAGTCGTGCTTCAGCCAGTGGTGGGAGGGCCATCCGTTCACGATCGACGGCGTCGGCTATCGAACCGCCGAGCACTACATGATGGCCAGCAAGGCACGCCTGTTCGACGACGCGGCGATCCTGGCGAAGATCCTCGCAGCGCGGACGCCTGGTGAAGCCAAGAAGCTCGGGCGCTCGGTCGAAGGGTTCGACGAGGAGATCTGGTTGCAGCGGCGGTGGGACATCGTGGTCGCGGGCAACGCGGCCAAGTTCGGCCAGCACCCGACGCTGCGCACGTTCTTGCTCGAGACGGGGGAGAGGGTGCTGGTCGAAGCGAGCCCCACCGACCGGATCTGGGGCATCGGCCTGGCAGCGAGCGACCCCGCGGCCGAGAACCCCCGCGCCTGGCCCGGGCTGAACCTGCTGGGATTCGCCCTCATGGAGGCGCGAGCAAGGCTTCGCTGAGGCCTCCTCTGCTAGGGTCCGGGCATGCGCCATCGGCGACTGGTCCCTCTCGTCGCCCTGCCGTTCTTGGCATTCTCGTCGCTGGCCCGCGGCGACCAGGCCCCGCTCGAGGCGAAGCCGGCGACGCAAGCGGCGCCCGACGAGGCGACCGCGCGCGAGTGGTACGGCGCCGGCGTGATCGGCGCGGACGCGGCGTTCGTCGCGGTCGTCGGCCTCGGCGCGCTCGTCCATCACAAGGGGAACGAGGGACTCGGCAATGCGATCATCGGGGTCGCCGGCGTCTCGCTCGCGGTGGGCGCCCCGCTCGTCCACGTGTTGCACGGTCGTCCGCTCACGGGGTTGGGCTCGTTCTTCCTGCGGCCAGGGTGCGCCATCGGCAGCGTGATCGTCGTCGCGCTGGCGACCGTGGCGTCGTCCAAGAGCGACCCCGGTCCCTATCTGCCCTATGCGGCGATGGTCGGCTTCGCGATCGGCACCGGGCTCGACGCTGGGTTGCTCGCCTGGCGCCCGATCGGCCGCAAAGGGGGACCGAGCGTCACGGTGCTGCCCTGGGTCGACGGGAAGCAGGTCGGCGCCTCCCTGGGCGGCGTCTTCTGAATCGGCGGTCCGTGCGTTCCGGGGGAGGTGGGGCTCTTGCTGGCGCCTGTTCTCGGCGCACGCCGCGCGTGGCATCGTCGATGGATGCGACCTCTCGCGCCCTTCGCCTTCGCCCTCGTCGCCTGCGCCTCCGAGGCGTCCACCACGCCGACGGACGACGCCGCGGTGGCCGACGACGCGGAGGTCGGGAGCGACTCGGCCGCCCCTCCGCTGGACGGGAGCTCCGACGCGAAGGACACGAGCCCGACCGAGACCACGCCGCCAGCGCCGTGCCGCACGCGCGTCACCTACGGGTCGGCGTGGCTCCACGGCACCGACCATCCCGCTCGGTTCGACGACGTCGACGGCGTGGTGACGTGGGACGGGACCTGCGTCGACGAGGGCGCGAACTCCTACGCGACGCTGTCGAACGGCTGGAAGCCCTACTTCGGCGGCCACGGCGGTTGCGTCGTCGCGCTCGACCAGTCGGGGTCCTGCCCGAGCGCGCCGGCTTCGAAGTGCACGACCCGCGTCACCTATGGCGCAGCATGGATCCACGGGCCCGGCCACACCGCGCAGTTCGACGAGGTCGAGGGCCCGGTCGGGTGGGGTGGCGGGTGCGCGAACACCGGCGCACAGTCCACCGCGACGCTCACCAACGGATGGGAGCCGTTCTTCTCGGGGTCGAACGCGTGCTCGATGTCGTTCCGCTACGAGCAGTGCGGGGGCCTGTACGAGAACGCGGTCGTGCCGACCGACTGCCCCGATCCCGGGGTGCTCAAGGACGGCGCGCGCTACGTGATGGCGTGCACCGGCGGCGGCTTCCCGCTGCGCACCTCGACCGATCTCGTGAACTGGAAGAACGCGGGCGAGATCTTCCCTCCGGGCAAGGCGCCGGCCTGGGCGGTGAGTCAATTCTGGGCGCCCGAGATCCACAAGGTCGGCACCCGCTACGTCGCCTACTTCAGCGCGAAGTACGGCGCGGACGGCAGCCTCGCCGTGGGCGCCGCGACCGCGACCGATGCGCTCGGACCGTACACCGATCTCGGCAAGCCGCTGGTCCACGATCCGAGCCCCGGCGTCATCGACGCCCACGAGTTCAACGCGCCCGACGGCAAGCACTACTTGATCTGGAAGGTCGACGGCAACGCCGTCGGCGCGAAGACGCCGATCCGCATCCAGCCGCTCGCGGACGACGGCGTGACCCTCACCGGCAGCCCCACGACGATCCTCACCAACGATCAAGCGTGGGAGGGCGGGCTGGTCGAGGGCCCGTGGATGATCGCGCACGGGGGCAACTTCTTCCTGTTCTACAGCGCCAACGGGTACGCCAGCACCGCCTACGCCATCGGTGTCGCGCGCGCCTCGTCTCCGCTCGGCCCCTTCACCAAGGCGAGCCGACCGATCGTGGGCAGCAACGCGTGGTGGAGCGGCCCCGGCCACGGCTCGGTGATCGAGGGGCCGCGCGGCGACGACGTGCACGTCTACCACTCGTGGGTCGCGGGGAAGGTGGGGACCTCTCCGGGACGCGGCGTGCTCGTCGATCGCATCACGTGGGGGAGCGACGGCTGGCCGCACATGTTCTCGGCGCCCACGGCCCGCTCCCAGCCGCTGCCCTGAGTCACCTTCGCGCTCAGGCGCTCGATCGCGGCAGCGCCCGGAAGGCGGTGGCGATGCGGTCGGCGACCAGGCGCACGGCCGGCTGCTTCGCGACGTCGGGGTGCACGACGAGCCAGGTGGGGCGTTTCGGAATCGACACGAGCTCGAAGAGGTGGTCGAGCCCCGCGACGCTCTCGCCCCAAGCCCGGGTGAGCGGGACCAGGCCGTGCCCACGGACGGCGGCCTCCACGAGGGCCGGCAGGCTCGAAGAGCGGAACACGATGCGCACCCCCGGCCGCTCGCGCAGCCAGCGGGACTCGGGCAGATCCTCGAGCTCGCCGGAGGCCAGCAACGCGTCGTGACCGTGGAGTTGCTCCGGGGTGCGTGGCACCCCGCGCGCCCGCAGGTAGCTCGGCGAGGCGAAGAGCGAGAGGGGGAACTTGCCGAGCACCCGCACCTTGAGGCTCGGGTCCCGCGACGGTGTCACCCGCACGGCGAGGTCGGCCTCCCCGCGGGCGAGGTCGACGGGCCGGTTGCCGCCGAGGAGCTCGATCTCGAGGGCCGGGTAGCTCGCCCGCAGATCGAGCAGACCGCCGGCGACGAGCCGCGTCGCCATCCCCTCGGTCGTCGCGATCCGCACCCGGCCGCGCACCTCCTCGCTCCCGGCGACGGCCGCGCTGGTCAGGGCGAGCACCTCGGCTTCGATGCGCTCGGCGTGCGTGCGCAGTCGCTCGCCGGTCGCCGTGGGTCGGAGCCCCTCACGCGTGCGCACGAAGAGCTTCGCGCCGAGCGTGCGCTCGAGGCCCTCGATGCGGCGGCTCGCCGTGGACTTGTCGATCCCCAGCGTCCGCGCCCCGTGGGCGAGACTCGGCGCACGCAGGAGGCCGAGGAGCAGCCGGGCGTCGTCCCAGTCGAGCGAACGGTGCGCATGCGCAATCTTGCGTTGCATCCGTACAGCTTCCCTCGCGGAGTGCCGCTGCACAAGCTCACTCCATGACGACCACCTACCGCGCCACGATGCTGACCCGGAAGGGCGACCCCGCCGTGCTCGAGAACGTGGAGCTCCCGCTGCCCGAGCCCGGCCGAGGGGAGCTACGCGTACGCGTGACGGCCACGGGCGTGGGGTCGACCGACGTGACCATGCGCCGCCGCTACTACCCCTACGCGCCTTCGACCCCCTTCGTGCCCGGGTACGAGTCGGTCGGGATCGTCGACGCGATCGGGCCGGGCGTGACCGGCTTCCGCCTCGGCCAGCGGGTGGCTGCCCTCCTCGTCCACGGTGGCTACGCCACCCACGTGGTGCGTGCCGCGCGCGAGTGGGTGCCGGTGCCGGACGGGCTCGACGACGCGGAGGCCGTGGCGCTCGTCCTCAACTACGTGACGGCCCATCAGGCGATCCATCGATCGGCGAAGCTCTCGGCCGGGACGACGGCGCTGGTCACCGCCGCTGCCGGGGGCGTCGGGCAGGCGCTCGTGCAGCTGCTCCGGGTCCACGGCGTGCGGGTGATCGCGGCGGCGAGCCCGCGCAGCCACGCGTGGCTCACGGACCTCGGCGCGGAGCCCATCGAAGGTCGCGCGGACCGCCTCGACGAGGCCACGCTCGCGCGCGTCCCGACCGGCGTCGACGCCGCGTTCGACGGAGTCGGAGGCGCGCAGCTGCGCCAGTGCATCGCGGCGACGCGCCGGGGCGGGACCGTCGTCTGGTACGGGTTCATGGGCGCCTCGTCCCTCCCCACGGTCTTGCGCAACTACTGGGATGTCTTCGTCGGGGCGCGCCTCCGCGGGCGCCGCGCCAGCTTCTACGGCATCACCGCGCTCTATCGGAAGGACCCGGCGCCGTTCCGCGAGGACCTGCCGAAGCTGTTCGATCTGCTCGCCGCGCGACGGATCGCCCCGCGCATCGCGCTCCGCCTGCCGCTCGACCAGGCGCGTGAGGCCAACGAGCGCCTCGAGCGGGGTGGTGTCGACGGGAAGATCGTGCTCGTGCCCTGACGTCGGCGCGACGCCGCCACGGGCGCGTGGACGACGACGAGCTCCTTTGCGACCATGCCGGGAATGCCCATCGACGACGAGGCCTCGGCGCGGGTCGCCGTGCGCGCGACGCTGGCCTCGTTCAGCGCCGCGACGACCACCACCATCGCCCGCGAGGTCGCTGCCGGCGTCACGGAGTTCCGGTTCGAGGTGGGCGGCGAGCAGGGCATCACGCTCCTCGAGAGCGAGACCGAGATCGTGGCGGACGGCGTGCTCTACGCAGCCGTCCCGCCCGAGGTCGTGGCCTGGGCAGAGGAGGCCGACGTCTCGCTCTCGGACTGGCTGGACGAGGACCTGTTCCCCTGGCTCGCGCGCTGCTGGCGCGTGGCGTCGGCGGGCCCTGCCCAGGCCTTCTTCCACTGGGGGGCGGGGCAGGGGCGCAGGTACGATCTCGTGCGCGACACGTGGTTCGTGGAAGACTGAGCCGCAAGCGCCGCGCCCTCTCGGGTACCCTCCCTTCCGTGACCACCAAGGCCTGGGTCGAGCTCACCCTGCACGTGACCCACACGCCGACGCAAGAGGGGAGGTGGTCGCACGGCCCGGCCTGGACGATCTCGGTGCAGGCGACGCTCCCCGTCAGCGAGGCGATCCGGGCCGCGCTCGCACCGAGGGTGTCGGACTGGGGCGGTTGCACGTTCGTGGATCTCGAGGCCCAGACCTCCACCTGGCACGAGGTCGCGTTCGAGACGCTGCAGCAGGTCGCCTACGCCCTCGCGCCGCTGATCGTCGTCGGCATCCCCGACCTCCAGGGCGTGAGCGACACGTCCGATTCGGGCAGCGCGACGCGCGTCACGGGCGTGCTCGGCTCGCGCCCGTTCCACTTCGAGGTCCACCAGCAGTCGTCGGGCTTCCGCGGGGCGCACGCCCCGGCGTTCGTCGTGTTCTGCCAGGTGCTCGTCCACGCTGCGCGGCAGCGTCTCGAGGACGACCGTTTCCGGAGCCTGTTCCTCGCGCGCTGACCTGACTCAGCCGTGGACGACGATGGCCTTCCACGCGAGCAGGGCGCCGTCCGCCTGCACCGCGGTCTGCATCGTGTAGTCGACGAGGGCGCTCTCGTGGATCACCTTGTCGGCCGCGTTGGTCGTGTCCTTCTTGCCGCGGTCCGCGTAGAGCGGCTGGCTCGCGATGATCTGGTCGTTGAGCGGGTCCTCGAAGAAGAGCTGCGACGTCGCGTACTCGGTGCCCCCCACCCGCACCGTGAAGTGGATGTGCACCGTGCGGCTCGAGTACCAGCCCGGGTAGCACGTGTCGAAGTCGACCCGACCCTTGGCGTCGGCCGTGCGGATGCCACGGAACCAGCGCGCCGCGAGCGCCGCCGCGTCCTTGTTGGTGCACATGTCCGCGGCGTCGGCGCCTGAATACAGGCCCTTCGGCGAGCAGTGCCACACCTCGACCGTCGCGCCGGGCACGGGGTTGCACGCGGGGTCGACGACCAGCAGCGCGAGCCGCGTCGGCAGGCCGAGGTGACCCTCGCTGATGTCCTGCCGGTCCACCGTCGCGGCGTGGCAGGGCCCGAGCGTGGAGGCCTTGTAGACCGTGCAGGCGCCGCCGAGGCTCGCGGCGAAGGGGTCGGCGTAGCCACCCTTCATGGCCGCCGTGCCGCCGGTGGCGAAGCCCGCGACGATCGCGTCGCCGGCCTCGGTCGCGAGGCCGTCGGTGGCCGCGTCGGCCGCGGCACCCGGGGTCGTGGAGCCCCCGCAGCCGAGCAGGTGGACCACGGGGCCGACCGCGAGGGCCGTGCCGAGTCCCTGGAGGAAGCGTCGTCGATGCAGAGGGTGTCCGCGCATGACGAGATGTACCGCGCAGCCCGGGAGATCAGACACGCGCGAGGGCGCCGTCGGCTGATACGTTCCGGTCATGGGGTACTACGTCTATCCGTTCGTCGTCGATCTCGAGGCCGTGCGCGCCGCCGTCGGAGGCAACGACGAGAAGCTCCTGGCCGCGATCCTGAAGAAGCGGAAGACGCAGATCGCCGACAACGCCGAGTCGTTCGCCGACGAGATCGCGGCGGGCGCGCCGCGCATCGAGGCCGCGCTCGCCGACCTCGTGGCCGGCCGCAAGCCGAAGACCAAGCACGGCTTCCAGTACGGCTACGCGCTCGAGCTCGTGTGCCAGCACCTGGGCAAGGCCCTCGACGCCGCCGACTGCGCGGGTCTCGAGACGTTCGAGGAGGTGGGCAAGGCGCTGAAATCCAAGCCCCTGCGCGCGGTGGCGAAGGCCCTGGACGGAGGAGGTACGCCGTTCGTTCCGATCCCGAAGCCGGCGGATTTTCCCGGCATCGCCGCGTGCGAGGCCGAGACCTGCGCCGCGCTCGCCGAGCAACTGAAGACCCTCGACCCCGACGAGGCCGACCTGGACGAGGACGAGGTCGACGAGCTGAAGGCCTGGTTCAAGGCCGCGAAGAAGGCCAACAAGGGGCTCGCGTTCTTCTTCTACTGAGAGACCGACGATGCGCTGGCACTTCGGTCCCTGTCTGCTGCTGCTCGGCGCCTGCGCGTCGGGCGCCGCGATCGACGCCGCGCTCCTCGCCCGCACGCCCGCGGTGGCGCCGCAGGTGGGCCCCGACGGCCTCTCGTTCCTCGGCTACCGAGCCCAGCGCCTCGTCTGGACCCCGTGGGACAACCGCCGAGCCCAGTACACGTTCGAGGTCTCGACCCCGGAGAGCCACCTCGTGCGCGCGAAGTGCGCGGTGGATTCCCGGAGCTCGCTCGTGCTCGGCGACTCCGCGAGTTTGAGCTGCGACTACGACGAGCCCGCGCGCGAGAAGGCGCCGCGCTACTCGCTGGTCGTCGTCGGGCGGGGCACCGACCTGTTCACGGCCGCGAATCTCAGCGGTTCGATGAGCGAGCACTTCCCCGCGCCCGACCACGACACGCCCGGCGTCGAGCTCCTCCGCTACCGGTTCGGCGTGCGCGGCGCCGACACCACCTGGAACTTCCTGCTGCAGGAGGAGGAGTACCGCAAGGGCGAGGGCGTGTGGCGCTCGCATTGCTGTCGCGACCTGACGATCGTCGCGGCGGTCCAGCTCCGGCCGACACCGCGCCTCGTGGTCGACGAGAGCGTGTCGCCCGAGCTCCGACGCAGCTTCGCCCTCGGCGCGGCCGCCCTGCTCGTCCTCCGGGAATTCGAGAAGATCGAGCCCTGAACGGCCGCGCTCGACCGATGACCGACGGTCATGGGTGCGCGCCGAGATGTCGGCCGCGTCGTCCGCGTCCTAGGGTCCGAAGCCATGAGCAGCACCCTCGACACCGTCCTCCTGTTCTCGTTGCCAGCGTCGGGCAAGTCGGAGGTGCGTCGGTACCTCGCGCACCTCAGCCCCGAGCAGTGTCGGCAGGAGATGCACATCGGGCCGACGCTGCAGCTCGACGACTACCCGTACGTCCACTTCATGCATCGCATCGACGACGAGCTCCGCGCGCACGGTCGGCCGTACGTGTTCTACAAGGGGCCGCACCGTCCGTTCCTCGACGACTGGACGTGGGCCGCGCTCATCGAGCTCCTCAACGAGGACTACGACGACCTGATGCACGGCCGGCAGGTCTCGGTGCCGTCGGCGGCCCAGCACCTGTTCGACCGGCTCGACGCCGCGAACGCCAAGGTGGGGCTGCCCGAGGCGCTCGCCGAGGTGCCGTACGGCATCCGCAAGAAGGTGGCGGCGGCGCTCGAGAAGGAGTGCGCCGAGGATCTCGCCGCGCGCAACAAGACCTGCTCGATCGACCCCCAGGGCAAGACCATCGTCATCGAGGCGGCGCGCGGGGGCCCCAACGGCGCGGCTTTTCCGCTGTGCCCGCCGGTCGGCTACCAGGCCGCGTTCCAGCAACTCTCGGAGCAGATCCTCGCGCGGGCGTCGGTGCTCTACATCTGGGTCACGCCGGAGGAGTCGCGCCGCAAGAACATCGCGCGCGGGCGCCCCGACGCGCAGGGCTCGATCCTCCACCACTCCGTGCCGATGGAGGTCATGCTCGGCCAGTACGGCTGCGACGACGTGGAGTGGCTCCTCGGGCGCGCCTCGCGCAAGGACACCATCGAGGTGTCGCGCATCTGCGCGGATCAGGGCCCCCAAGGCACCACCTACCGCGATCGCACGTTCCACCTGCCGATCGCGCGGTTCGACAACCGCGTGGACCGGACGAGCTTCGTGCGCGCGCCGCCCGCGGAGTGGGCGAAGGACGACGTGACCGCGCTGCACACCGGCCTCGCCGAGGCGTTCCGCGTGCTCGCCGCCGCGCCCCGCCCGTGAACCCGGGGCTCAGTCGGCGACCGTGAACCCCACGCGGCCGACGAGCTGGCCGTCCGGGGTCTCGACGTCGATGGACCACGCGCCCTTGAGGTCCTTCGGCAGCGCCTTGCCCTCGAGCTTGGAGCTCAGGCGGATGGTCCCGTGCGGGCCGAGACCGCGCAGGGTGCTCTTGACGGCGCGGAACACCTCCTCGCCCTCGCGTCGCCACACGTGGTGCAGGCCCTCCGTGTCGCCACCCGGCGCCACGATGCTGGTCACCGCCACCAGCTGACGCAGCTCGGAGGCGCGCAGCGTCTTGACCTCCATCCCGAGGCGCCCGTCGCCGAGCACGTAGGGGCCGACCGCGCCGCCCGCGAGGTGCATGGGGACCGGCGGGATCACGGCGCGCCCGAACCAGGCGAGGGCGGCGCCGGCCGCGAGGGAGGCGAACAGGAGCGCGAAGGTGCGGTTCCTGGCGAAGGCCTGCGTCGAGACGTGCAACGACCAGAACCCGAGGACGGTGACCAGCGCGGCCACCACCTGGGCGTGCAGGGTCGTGATCTCGGGGAACAGCGCGGGTACGAGGAGATCGAACGAGGCGAACAGGGTGAACCCGTGGAACAGCGAGGCGAGCACGCGGCTCCGCATGACGATCTCGTCGAACAGGACATCGAGGGTGGACACCAGCGCACACGCCCCGAGCAGCAGCGTGAAGCCGAAGTTGAGCGCGGTCGGCGTGGACGACTTCCAGTAGAACGGGAGGAGGAAGAACAGCATCCCCTGGTAGAGGTTCTTGAGCACGTAGGTCATCACGAGGAAGCGCACGCGCTTGCCGCTCGTGATCGCCTCGGCCTCTGCCCGGCCGCCGAACAGCCGGAACACGACCACGACCAGCAGCCAGGCCACGACCACCGTCGCCGAGAGCCAGCGCACGGCCGCGAAGCCCTTCTGGGCGAACAGCAGCACCGAGACGCCGAGCCCGAGGGCGTAGAACGAGTGGATCCACCACAGCTTGCGGCCGTGACGGCCCAGCACCGACGACACGCGGTCGCGGAGGGCGTCGAAGAGTGCGCGCAAGCCTTCCAAGGTCCCGACCTGCGAGCTATGGTCGCGGCGCGATGGGCGCAAGGACGAGCGGCAGGGCGGTCACTCTCCACGTGCTCTTTGCCCTCGACGCAGGTGTCGACGGGGGCCTCGACGCCTCGGCCAAGACCGACGCAGCGTCGCAGGCGGGGGTGATCGTGCTCCCCGACGGCGAGGCCGCCCTGGACAAGTATTTCCGCGCCTTCGAGGACCCGGAGGTCCACGAGGAGGGCGTCGAGCCCGACGCGCGCAGCTTCGCCGAGGCCATGGTGCGCGAGCTCGTCGGCGTGCTGCCCCGGGTCGACGAGGCCATCCGCAAGGCCAGCGCCCACTGGCGCCTCGAGCGCATGCCCCGCGTCGACCGCAACATCGTCCGCATCGGCGCGTTCGAGCTGCTGGAGCGCAAGAGCACCCCCCGCGCGGTCGTGATCGACGAGGCGGTCGAGCTCGCCAAGCGGTTCGGCGGCGACGACTCCCCCCGTTTCGTGAACGGCATCCTCGAGCGCATCGCCGACGAGGCGGGGCGGCCGCGCGAGGACCGCAAGAGCCGTCGTCCGCCGCCGCGCTGACTCGGTGATCCGATGACCGGGGCCGCAGCGTTCAGCTCGGGGCGCGCGTTCGGCGTCGCGGACCTCGATCTGCGCGGCCTCGACGATGCCCTCGTCGAGCGCGGCATCACCCTGGTCTCCGGGCTGTTCGTCGACGAGCGTCCGCCCCATGGGTTGCTCGGTCTCGTCGACTGGCGCACCTCGGGACACCTCTCGCGGCTCTGCCTCGACGGCCGCCTCACGGGCGTCGAGGGCGAGCGCGTGCTGCTGCCGGGGCGGCCACGCCTGCCCGTGGAGCGCATCGTCGTGCTGGGCCTTGGTTTCCGCTCGAGCTTCGACGAGGCGCGCTACCAGAACGCCCTCGAGACCCTGGTGGACGTGCTGGTCGGCCTCCGGCCTCGGCGGGCGGTGATCGAGCTCCCGGGGCGCCACGCGGGGCTCGTCGAGCCCGTGCCCGCGCTCACCCAGCTGTTCGCCGCGATCGAGGCCCACCCCGAGCCGTTCGAGGTCGAGTCCCTGGTCGTGGTGGACGACCGGAGCGCGCAGAAGCTCTGGGCCGAGAACCGAGGCAAGCGCCGATGACGTACCACACCGAATGGTGGCAGCACGCACTGTCCTTCGCGATCTTCGTGCTCGGGCTCACCGGCCTCACCGCGGTCGCGCGTGGCTACGGCTTCCTCGGCGGCGCGCTCGCCGAGGGCCAGCGCAAGGCCGCGCAGGCCTACGGCGCGGGCGCCACGCTCGGCGCGGTCGTGCTGTTCCTCGCCACCTCCGGGCTCCGGGAGCCGATCGGTCGGCCGCCGCCGGCGGCCCCCAAGCCGGTCGACGTGGTCACCGAGAAGTCGTTCCGCGCCAGCATCGCGCCTTCGCTGTCGCTCGAGGCGCCCGACGGCTGGAAGATCTCGTTCGACGCGGGCGCGCGCCGGCTGACGGTGCTCGAGGGCGCGGGCGGCACGATGCTCGTGGTGTTCTCGCGTCAGCTCGAGGCCAACGGCTCGCCGGCCGGGGTGCGCAAGGAGCTCACCGAGCAGCTGAAGGCCTCCGGCGTGACCCCGGTCGAGGTGGACGACACGATCGGCGGGCTGACCGCGCTCGGCGTGGTCGCGCTCTCGGCGGACGGCGCGATCGCGACCTGGTCGGTGGCGCGCGGCGGGCCGATCGTCAGCGCGGTGCAGTGCCGCACGACCAAGGACAAGGACGCGCGCACGGCGTGCAAGCCGGTGCTCGACCGGCTGGTCTGGCTCGCCCCGGTGCCCTGACCGCGCGCGGCCAGGCGGCGCCGCTCACGGCAGTCCCTTGGCGAGCACCGCGCGGAGGCTGGCCTCGTCGTAGGTCGTGCCGTAGACGCCGTTCACCGCCTTGGCGAGCGCCGCCGCGCCGCTCGCGAACGCCTTGCTCGGGAGCTCCATCAAGAGGACCCGCGGATCGACCAGCTCTCGCAGCGGAACCAGGGCGGCGCTCACGTCGCGCCCCGCGGCCTTCGCGGCGCGCAAGGACGCGACGAAGGGCACGAGCGACGACTCGGAGTACGCCTCGACGATGGTCTTGGCGTCGGCGGTGGCGAGCGCCGTGTGGACGTGGAGCTGCGCGATCGTGCGCGAGAAGGGGACGGTGCCGTCCTTGTCGTCCGCGATGGGCCCGTGGCTCAGACCGAGGACACCGTAGTCGGCCGGCGTCGTGCGGGCCCACGGCACGAGCGTCAGGGTGGGACAGCGTCCGAGGAAGGCGGCGCTCTCCGTGGCGGGCACCAGCACGTCCCAGTCGTCGTGCGCGACCAACACGTCGCGCGGCAGGGCGGCGCACAGCACGCTCGGCTCCGGGACCGGGGCGCGCTCGATCCGGCGCAGGTAAGGGGCGAAGAAGGAGAGGTCGGCGGGCCGGGGATACACCTTCGGGAGCCGGTTCCGCGCGTGGTCGACCATGTCGAGCAGGTCGGTCGGTGGGTAGAGCGCCGCGACCACCGATGGCCGCAGCGCGGGCGCGACACGCGCGCTCCCGTGGAGCGCCATGAACCCGCCCCACGAGGCGCCGAACACGCCGATGCGCGCGGGGTCGACCTGGGTGGCGCGTGTGCGCAGGAGCTCGAAGCCGGCGACCACGTCGGCGATGTCGTCCTCCGGCGTGCCGCAGGTGTAGAACCGCCCGTAGACGGTGAGCGCGGCGTGCCCGTTCAGCAGGTCGATGGCCATCATCTGGGCCAGCGTGTCGGCGGGAATCTGGTTGACGACGATGCCTCCCGTCCGATCGGGCTCCGGGCACTCGGTGTCGGGGACCAGGCCGGTCTTCGGGTCGGGCTTCGCGGCGAAGAATCGTCCGTCCACCTCTTCGACGCCCCACGGGACCGCGACGTAGGGCTGGGTCGTCACGACGACGGAGCCGCGCGCCGCCTGGGGCGCGAAGGCGAGCAGCGTCCGACGCCCGTCGGGACGCTCGGCGACGATGCGCTCGGCGGTCCACGTCCGCCCGTCGTCGAGCTTGATCACGTCGGTGCCGACGACCGTGAAGCGATACGTGGGCACGGCGGCGTCGCTCGCGTCGCTCGCACCGGCGTCGTCGACCACCACGGGAGACTCGCTGCGGCACCCGAGGAGCGCGCAGGAGAGGAGCCACCACGAGCGCATCGACCGAGCTTAGCACCCGGTCATCGTCCGGCCTCGACCCGGGTCAGCCCCGCGCGAGCCACGCCGCCGAGGCGACCGCCCAGGCCACCATCAAGAGGAGGAGCGCGGTCACGATCAGCGGGTGACGATCGAGGAAGTGGGTCCAGGCGAGCGTCGCGCGCTTGAGGAACGTCACGTGGCACTGGATCGGGATGTACCCCTCGGCCCGGCGGCGCAGGCGGTCGATCATCTCGTCCACCGTCTGGTAACGCCGGCTCGGGTCCTTCTCGAGCCCTTTGCGCACGAAGTGGCTCAGATCCATGGGGGCCGAGCCCTGGTGGGGGCTCCGCACGAAGCTCGGAGCGCGCGCCTTCTGGTCCTGCACCCCGAGCAGCACGGCGGCGATCGTCTCCTTGCCCTCGAGGTAGTGCTCGAGCCCGAGCATCTCGTGGAACATCACGGTGAGGGAGTAGACGTCGCTGCGCACGTCGAGCGCCTCGCCGCGGGCCTGCTCGGGCGACATGTACATCGGGGTCCCGAGGATCGCGCCGGCGTGGGTCGCCCAGGGACTCTGGGTGTCGTTCGCGGCGACGCTGGGCTCGAGCCCGGCGCTCGGCCCCGTGATGCGGCGGGCGAGGCCCCAGTCCATCACCATCACCTCGCCGAACGGGCCGACCATGACGTTGGCGGGCTTGAGATCACGGTGCAGGATGCCCTTGCTGTGGGCGTACGCCACCGCCTCGAGGATGGCGACGAAGATCTCGACCCTCCGCTCGAAGCCGTAGTGGGCGTGGTAGAGCGGGTCGCCCTTGCGCAGCTTCTCGAGGATGCTCTCGAGCGTCTCGCCCTCCACGTACTTCATCACGAAGAAGTACTGCCCCTCCTCGTCGACGCCGACGTCGTGGATGGGGACGATGTTGGGGTGCTCGAGCAGGCCGACGGTGCGGATCTCCTCGACGAACCGCGCGAGGTGGCCGGCCGAGCGCATGTCGGCCCGCAGCCGCTTCACCGCGACCACGCGGTCGATGTCGTTGTCGAGGGTCTTGACGACCTCACCGACGCCGCCCGCGCCCAGCAGGCCTTGCTGCTGGTAGCGGGGGCGATCGTTTCGGGTGAGGTGTGCGCTCCCGCCCTCGAGGCGCGGCAGGACGGTGGTGCGAGACGGGGCACCGGTCCCCACGGGGAACACCGCACTCGAGGGAGCGGCCATCGTCGTGTCGAGCGCCACCGTCGCGTCCAGCGCGCGGGCGTCGAGCGTCGCGTCGAACGCGGGGTGGGCGCCGGTCATGGTCAGCCCTTCATCGCGGCGAGGTAGGGGGCGGCCGCCGCGGCGACCTTCTGGTACGAAGGCCGCTCGAGCAGGCGACCGGCGTACGAGACCAGGTTCTTGTGCGCGGTGAACGGCTTGAGCATGCGCAGGTAGCCGAGCGTCGGGGCCATCGCAAGGTCGGCCATGGAGAAGATGTCGCCGAGCGCCCAGGTGTTCTTGGCGAACGCCTTGTCGAGCAGGCCGAACATCGTGTCGAGGGTCTCGTGCGCGGCCTTGACGGCGGTGGGGTTGCGCTGCGCCTCGGGCTTCTGGCTGTCGAAGAACAGCGTGGCGGTGGGGTTGTTCACGTAGAGGTCGGCGAGGCGATCGTGGAACCGCGTGCGGCGGGCGAGATCCTTGTCGTCGGGGATCAGTCGGTTGCCGGTCGACACGTGGGTGTCGAGCCACTCGAGGATGATCGACGACTCGGGGATCGAGTAGCCGTCGTCGAGGACCAGCGTGGGCAGCTTGCCGAGTGGGTTGACGGCGAGGTACGCCGCCCGCGCGGCGGGATCCCCGAGCGAGACGATCTCGGGGGTGAACGACGCCTCCTTCTCGTGGAACCCCATCACGACCTTCTGCGAGTAGGTGGAGAGGGGGTGGAAATAGAGCTTCATGGGCTTCTCCGTGGTGGGCCCGAGGGCCGGTCCTGTGGTGCACGTCTCGGTGGTGCGCCGGTATGGACCCGGCCGAGGCGGCGCCGTTACAGGGGGTGGAGGATTTTTCGTACAGGGGCCCGGACGAGGGTTAGAAACGGAGGGTGGCGGTGGGCGAGGTCGACGAGGGGGTGAGCGTGGCGGACCCGGACCGCGCGCTCGTGGCCCGCATCCAGGGGGGCGACGAGGCGGCGCTGTCCGCCCTCGTCGACGCGCTGCACCGACCGCTGCTGCGCATCGCCGAGAGCTACGTCGGTCGCGGCGCCACCGCCGAGGACGTCGTGCAGGAGGCGTGGGCCTCGGTCGTCGACCACATCGGTGAGTTCGAGGGACGCTCCTCGGTCAAGACCTGGATCGTCCGCATCGTCGTCAACAAGGCCAAGACCCGGAGGAGCCGCGACAAGCGGTTCGTCTCCCAGGACGACGAGGTGGGAGAGGACCTCGAGGGCCGGTTCTCGGGGCTCGGCTTCTTCAAGGGCTCGCCCGCGTTCGCCAGCGGCCCCGAGGAGACCCTGCTCTGCAAGGAGCAGACGGGCTGGCTGCTCACCGCGCTCGCGGCGCTCCCCGAGACGCAGCGGGCCGTGGTCACCTTGCGCGACGTCGAGGAGTGGAGCAGTGAAGAGGTCTGTAACGCCCTCGACCTGACCGAGTCCAACCAGCGTGTGCTCCTCCACCGTGGCCGCCAACGCCTCCGCGCTGCCCTCGAGGCCCGCGTGAACGCCGGGCGCGCCGCGCAAGGGGCGCCGAAGGGCGCCACGGAGCCCGTCCGATGATCGTCTGTCGCTACGCCACCACGCTCCACACCGAGGCCCGCGAAGGCGCCCTCCACGGGGTGCGGCGCGCGCTCTACGACTTCCACCTGCGCATCTGCCCGGCCTGCAAGGCGTACCGTCAAGGGCTCGCGCAGACGGACGAGGCGCTCCACGCGCTGCCGCCCGAGCCCGCGCCGGACGATCTCAAGGGCCGGCTCGCGGAGCGGCTGCGGGCCAAGCAGCGCTAGCCGCGCAGCGCGCGGTCGTGGAACAGCAGCATCTCGACGCCCCCGGCGCCCTTGTTCCACGGGTAGTCGTGGGGGCCGGGGGTGATCCGGAACGCGTGGGGGATGTTCTTCTGGGTGAGCCGCTGGTCGAGCCGCTTGTTGGTCTCGAGGAAGTAGTCCTCGGTCGAGGTGACGATCTGCAGCGGCCGGCCACCGAGCTTCTGCTGGACGAGGGCCGTCGCAAAGTCGACCATCGAAGGGTCGATCGCCGGTTGCAGCGCGCCGACGGCGCCGAACAGGTCGGGCCGGTGGAGCCCCACGCGGAGCGCGCACCAGCCCCCGAGCGAGACCCCGTCGATGCCGGTCGCCTTCGCGTCGGGCAGGGCGGGCACCTCGGTCCGCAGCCGGGGGAGCAGCCGTTCGCCCATCCACTGCGCGTAGGTCTCGAACGACAGCGCGCCCCCACCGACGAAGCTCGGCATGTAGGGGCAGGCCACGATGACCCCCTCGAACGGGTGCTGCGCGAGGCCGGCGTTCACCTCGACGAGCCGCTCGGGCGTGACGAACCCACCGAACACGTCGCCCGCGAGCGGCAGGTCGTCGTGCAGGTGCAGCATCGTCTTCTCGAGGTCGTAGCGGCGCGCCCAGCCGAACGCCCCGCTCTCCGGGTCGGTGGCCTCGCCGAGACCGTGCAGGGCGATCACCACCGGGAGCCTTCGTTCCTTCGGGATCGGCCGCGGCACGAGCACGACGCAGCGCTTCTCCGAGCCGAGCTCGGTCGGGAACTTCCAGTCGAGCAGCTCGACGGAGCGGGCCACCTTGGTGGGCGCCGACGTCACCGTCGAGGCCGGCGGCGCGGGAGACGGCGCGGGCCGCGCGACCGCGCGCGCGCACGCCGTGG
>CAZUZY010000077.1:0-26733 GCA_964624885.1 uncultured Polyangiales bacterium
GGCGGGCCGAACGCGGTCGCGGCGGTCGACCCCGAAGAAGGCGGCGCGCCCCTCCGCGCCGACGACGCGCGCCCTTTGTTCGGCGACGCCGCGCGGCGAAGGTCGATCGTCCGCGTGGTGGGCGCGTTCGACGGCGGGCGCGATCTCTCTGCGCTCGCGCGCAACCAGGCCGGGGTGACCGGGCTCGTGCGCCTCTTCAACTTCATCGAGCTCGGCGGCGGGCTGCGCTGGCTCGGGTCGATCCCGAATCGCGAGACCACGCACACCGACCTGCTCGGGTTCGCGCGGCTCGGCATCCACGCGGAGATCGACGCGCACCGTCGGTTCGCCTTCCCCTTCTCCATCGACCTCGGCGGAGGCCGCGACGTCGGGCTCTACAGCCGCCTCAACTTCGGACTGCGCGTGCGGCTCGACGAGGACTGGGCCCTCGGGCTCTACGCGTTCAACCCGACGTACACGCGGTACAAGTCGGGCACGGGGCTCCTCGACACGCCGCGGTGGTCGTTCCCGTCGGGCGTCGAGGCCACGTTCGTGTTCTGAGGACGCATGCGACCGCCGTCGTGGCCGATTTCCTGGTCACCTTTGCACGACGAGGCTCTTGCGGCGCTCGATGCGCGCAGTCGCCTCGACACCGGGCCCGCCTCCTTCGAGGAGGTGTGGCCGCCCGACACGACCGTCGACACGTGGATCGACGCGGCGCTGACCGACGCCGCGCTCGCGTGCACCCACGCCGGCGATCCGAAGGTCACCGCGGCCCACGCGCGCACGCTCGTCCAGCAGTCGAAGCGCGGCTTCGGCTGGGGCAACTCGGAGCACCGCGCGCCGGTGCAGGCGCGCGCGTCGGCGGTCGCGGCGCTGGTGGGCGAGTGGGACCTCGTGGCGAAGGGGCTCGGCGGTCGACCGCTCGCGCGCACGGTGGTCGCGAGCAAGACCCACGACAGCCTCGGCGGCCTCGTGCGGCACGTCGCGACCGCGGCCCGCCACGGGCTCGGCGAGGACGTCTGTCGCGCCGCGCTGGTCGCCTTCGCCAAGGGCCCCACGTGCGAGCCCGCGCTCCTGTTCGCGCTCGCGCGGCTCGCGATCGAGGGCGCGGGAGGTCACCCGCGTGGCGAGGTCCCCGCCCGGTTCTCCGCGCTGTTCGAGGACGCCGCGGCGGCTCCGCGGGCGCGACCGCGCGCCGCACCGATCGACGACCCGCGGGTGTCGATCTTCGAGCGGTTCATGTCCGCGCTCTCGGACGAGGCTGCGCAGGCCGGGCTCCGCGAGTGGCAGTCGTACGTACGCGAGCTCCCCGCCGGGCGGTCGTTCGACACCCTGGTGACCCGGTGGGTCTCGCACGCCTGGCTGCTCGGGATGGACGCCGAGGTGACGGCGCTGATGCCCGTGCTGACCCAGCTCCGCCCCGCCTCCACCGGCAGCGAACCGACGGCCGCGTTCGTGTTGCTCGCGATGCTGGGGCACCCGGTCGACGACTGGCGCGCCCAGCTGCTGCGCGACCTCCGCCCGTTCAAGACGCCCCGCAAGGTCACCACGCTGCGTCGCTACCGCTGGTCGACGGCGGCCGCGGCGGTCGCGCTCGCCGCGGGCGACACCGCGCTCGTGAAGACCCTCACCCCGGGCCCGAAGAAGGAGCGCTTCCTGCCGGGGAAGTCGTTCGGCGACGAGCCGCGCAGCGTGCTCCGCTACTTCGCGTTGGCGATCGACGCGGGGGCGCGCCAGGCCGACGTCCAGAAGGCGTGGCTCGAGCTCCTCGCGACGCGCGTACCCGAGGACCGTGACGCGACGCTCACCGGTGGGGCGTGGGGATGGACCAGCCTCTGCTGCCTCGCGTTCGCCTATTTCCACGTGCTCGGCGGCGCGCCGGAGGCGGACGTCCTCGGTCTGCTCCGGCGGACGCTGCGCGGGGAAGCGGTCGGGTGACGCCTCGTGAGTCCTCGCGCACCTCTCACCAGAACACGAAGCGCTTCTTCACCGCGTTCGCGTCGGGGATCTCGGCCTGCACCTTGGTGAGGGCCGCGGTGGCGGCGCCGCCGAACCCCGCGATGGCCGAGACCAGCGGCGTGTCCTTCAGGTCGTCGAGGATCTTCGAGCGCACGAGGTGCTCGAAGGCGAGCAGGCCGATGGCCGCGCCGAGCCGCGCGACCCCGAGCACGCTCGGGTCGCAGTGCGCGAGCAGGTCCTCGGCGGTCTTCTTGGTCGAGGCGTCCTTGGTGGCGTCGCGGAGATCGCCGAGGATGGCGCGCCCCTTCTTGGCGTTGCCGTCCGCGCACTCGACGAGGCCGCGCAGGAGCTCGGTGCCTTCGGACGCGAGGCCGAGCTCGTCGGTGGCGTCGACCAGCTTGCGCAGGTGCTCGACCGCCTTCTTCGGCTCGCCGCGCTGGACGTAGCAGAGGGCCGTCGAGCCGCTCGAGAGGACCGTGAGCGCCGCCGAGAGCTCCTTCTCGCGGGACTTGCCGAGGCTCAGGTCGACGCCCGAGAGCGCCTTGCTCGCCTTGCCGAGCCCCGCACCGCCGTCGGTCTCGACGGCCTTGGCGTCGGCGGCCGCGAGGTCGCACAGGCCGGTGTTGCCGAAGGTGTAGGCGCGCAGGGCGTGGACCGTGGAGGCGAGCCCCTTGATCGAGAGCTGCTCGGGATCGGCGTAGCGCGCCTCGTAGAGCAGGAGCTCCTCGGGGATGGGGACGGCGAGCTTGGGGTGGACCTTCAGCACCGTGAGCCCCGCGAGCAGGAGCGCGTGCTCGGTGGGGGCGTCCAGCAGCGCCTCCAGCGCGCCGTCGAGCTTGCCGCTCTCGTCGAGGAGGGGCGCGAGGATCGGGGGCGGGGGCGCGGGCTTCCAGGTGCGCACCGCGTCCTTGCCGATCCCGCGCAGCTTCCACAGCGCCCACGCGAGCGACGCCGCGTCCTTGGCCTCGAGGGTCTTGGTGTCGAGATCGCCCTTTCGACCCGCCTCGACCAGCGTGAGGAGCAGCTTGCGGGCGCGGCGCGCGTCGTCGTCGGCCGCCTTGGGGTGGATGGCGGTCTTGACCGCGAGGTAGAGGTAGGTCGGCGTGGTGTCGAGCTTCTCCTTGAGGCGCTCCTCGTCGGTCTTGTGGCACCAGCAGCCAGGACCGGCGGTCACCGCGAGGACGACGGCGGCGAGAGCCGAGCGGAGCGTCGAGGGCCGCATCGACGGGAGGCTACCACCGCGCCGCTCACTTCACCTCGGTGGTCACTCGGACCCTCAGCCCGGGACCGCCGGCACCTCGTGCCGCACGTCGGTGCCCTCGGCGAAGGTGAGGGCCAGCGTGCCCTCGAGCTCCTCGGCCTGGGCCTGCGCCGCGTGGGTGAGCACGGCCACGCTGGCCTCGTCGAGGCGCAGCCCCGCCTTCACCAGCGCGGCCTGCAGCGCCGGCACGTGCGCCGGAGCCACCTCGAACGAGAGGGTGGTCATGAGCCCCGAGAAGAAATGCGTGTCGACGATGAAGGCGCCGGCTTCCTGGAACGCGTCCGCCACGCGAGCCGTGATCGCGTTGCGGTCTCCGTGCGCGATCGCCTCGAGCCGGAGGATCTTGTCCCATCGATCTTGGAACGCCCACCGCATGGAGTGAATGTGGGCACCCGCCGGCCCCCTCGCAAGGCTGGAACGCTCCTCCGCGAGGCGCTACCGGCAGGAACATGGCTGCCCGCGCGAAGAGGCCTCCGGCTGGTCGCCGCCCCGCGGAAGCCCTGGATCCGTTCGACGCGACGGCGGCCCTGTTCGTCGTCGCGGAGCTGCGCACGGCCGGCCGATGCGCCAAGGCCGCGCGCGCCTTGCACGAGGCGCGGCTCGAGAAGCGGGCGCACGGCGACCCCCGCTGGGCCGAGCGGGCCCTCGCCATGCTGGGGGTGGTCCTGCCCTACCCGAAGAGCGTGTTCACGTCCGAGCTCCACGACGAGGCCGCCCAGCTGATCCTCGAGATGCGACCGGTCGGCGTGCTCCCACGCCTCGTCGCGCTGCTCGGCGAGCGCCTCACGCCCCATCATCGCCTCCTCTACCTCCTCGGCTCGCTGGGGGACGCCACCGTCGTCGCGCCGATCTGCGACTGGTTCGAGGCCAAGGACTCCACGGCGGCGTGCGGCGTGCAGGTGTACGTCTGGGACGCCCTCGTCGCGCTCGGCCGTGAAGAGGTCGCGACCGCCCTCGCGGCGCGACTGGCCGCGCGTCCGCTGAACCGGCACGTGCGGTGGACCTACGAGGAGACCCGCGCCATGATCGCCCGCGGCGATCCTCGACCCAACAAGGTCGGGTTCATCCTGTCGCCCTAGACGGCAGTGGGCAGAGGCAGGGGGCCGCCGTGACGCGACCGCAGCGGTGGGGCACAATGCTGGGCATGCGCCGTCTGCTCCTCCTCGGTTCGCTCCTCGCCCTCGGCTCCGGGTGTGGAGGCAAGGTCGGGAGCGACGACTTCACCTCGGATGCCGCCGACTCGGCGACCGAGGACTCCAGCGTCGACACCACCTTCGTCGACACCTCCGTCGACACCGGGGCTCGCGACACCGGCGCTGGGCCCGACACCGCACCGAGCTTCGACACGGCGCCGAGCTTCGACACCGCGCCGAGCTTCGACACCGCGTTCGACACCACCATCCCCTTCGACACCCCGACGCCCGACACGAGCCCGCCGATCGACACGGGGTCCTTCGACACGGGGCTCGTCGACACTGGGCTGGTCGACACGGGGCTGGTCGACACGGGAGTCCTCGTCGACACGGGCTTCGACGCCGGCGGGCCGCTCGCGAGCTGCGACACCATCGCCACCGCCACCTGCTCCCCGGGGCTGCAGGCCTGCTGCACCAAGCTCGGTTACGGCTGGGACTTCGTCGGCTGCAGCGACAGCTCGCACGCGTGGTGCAAGGACGCCATCAACGGCATGACCGCCGGCAAGACCACCTACGACGGCACGTACACCGACGCCTGCGCCAAAGCCTGGGCCAAGAACGGCAGCGCGTGCGGCGTGCCGCTCGTCGAGTGGCTCAAGGACTACTCGGCGTGCAGCCACCTGTTCAACGGCACCACGGTCCCGGGCGGCACCTGCACGCGCTCGAGCGACTGCAAGGCCGGCCCCGGCGAGACCTCGTGGTGCGACGAGAGCAGCACGCGCTGCCGCACCTACCTCGTGGTGGGCACCGGCGCGCCGTGCAACCTCGCGGGCTCCACCGTGCACCTCTGCGACACCGGCCTCACCTGCGACCTCACGAGCTTCACCCCGACCTGCAAGAAGGCCACGCCGGTCGGCAGCGCCTGCAGCGGCCCCGACTCGCTCGAGTGCGGCCTCGGCTACACCTGCAGCGGCGGTGTCTGCGCGGTCGGCAAGGGCAAGGGCGCGAAGTGCACCCGCGACCTCGAGTGCGCGTCGTGGGGCTGCAACGTCGGCACCTGCTCCGACCCCAACGCGACCCTCGCCTCGCCGTTCGTCTGCAAGGGGTTCTGAACGTCACTCGTTCGGCACGACGCGCTGCTTGCCGACGATCTCCCGGCGCAGCCCCTCGACGCGCGCGACCACGGCGGGCGTGAGCAGCGTCGCGTGCGGCCCCTCGTGCACCCAGTCGACGCCGCCCTCGGCGAGCCCGAGCACCGTGATCCCCGCGGCGAGCCTTCGCTCCTTGGTCGCGTGGATGGCCTCGAACACGGCGACGTCGGCCTGCTTGGTCATCGACGTCAGCACCTTGCCCGGCGCCTCGTCCCACTGATCCGCGTCGACGCCGATGGCGAGCACCCCCGGGTGCTGCTTGGCGGCCTCGAACACGCCGTGCCCGGTGGACCCGCTCGCGTGGAAGATCACGTCCACGCCGCCGCCGATCTGCGAGAGGGCGATGGTCTTGCCCTTGGCCGGATCGCGGAAGGCCTCGGGCGTGGTGCCGGCGTAGGTGCCGTGGAGCGTGCAGGGGGGGCACACCGCGGCGACGCCCGCGCGGTAGCCCGCGTCGAACTTGTGGATGAGCGGGATGTCCATGCCGCCGACGAAGCCCACGTGGCCGCTCTTGCTGGTGAGCGCCGCCGCCGCGCCGACGAGGAACGCGCCCTCTTCTTCGCGGAACGCGAGTCCGGTCACGTTGCCGGGGATCGCGGTGCCGTCGAAGGGGGGTGAGTAGTCCACGCACGCGAAGCGCACGCTCGGGTAGGCGCGGGCGACGCCGTCGATGTCGCGCGAGAAGATGAAGCCGACACCGATCACGAGGTCGAACCCGCGCGACGCGAAGAGCCGCAGCGCCTCCTCGCGGTCCGCCGCGCCGCTCGGCTCGAGCATCTCGATCTCCGCGCCGAGCTCCTTCTCGCCGCGCAGGAGCCCCGCATACGCCGCGTCGTTGAAGCTCTTGTCGCCGAGGCCGCCGACGTCGAACACGAGGCCCACGCGCAGCCCACCCTTCGCCGCGGGCGCGCGCGTCGCCCGCCCGCGCGGCAGCGCGAGCGCCACCACCGCCACGAAGAGACCGAGGTGGATCGACCAGGGCTTCATCGCGCGTCGGGCCTCCGGATCCCCTCTCCGAGCGGTTGCGCCGCAGGTCCTTTAGGTCTAAAGGATCCCGGTGGGCGAGCTGGGTGGGAAGATAGCGCTGGTCACGGGCGGATCGCGGGGAATCGGCGCGGCCATCGCCGAACGGCTGATCGCCGAGGGAATGCGGGTGGCCATCGTGGGCCGGGACCGTGAGGCCCTCGAGCGCACGGCCCACCGCATCGGCGCCGTGGCCATCCGCGCCAACGTGGCGGAGCGGGGCAGCGCGGAGTCGATCCTGGCCGCCGTGCGCGCCACCCTCGGCGAGGTGGACGTGGTGGTGCCCAACGCCGGCATCGACGCCTCGCACAAGCTCGCCGACACGAGCGACGCGGTGTGGGACGAGGTGATGGCCACCAACGTGACCGCCGTGTTCCAGCTGTGCCGCGCGGCGATCCCGCCCATGGTGGCGCGGGGGTCGGGCCGCGTCGTCGTGGTGGCGTCCACCGCCGGCCTCGCCGGCTACCCGTACACGTCGGCGTACTGCGCGAGCAAGCACGCGGTGGTCGGCCTCGTGCGCGCGCTCGCCGCCGAGATCGCGCGGAGCGGCGTGACCATCAACGCGGTGTGCCCGGGGTTCGTCGAGACCGCGATGTCGGGGCGCTCGGTCGACAACATCGCCCACAAGACCAAGCAGTCGGCCGCGGCCGCGCGCGCCAGCCTCGAGCGCATGTCGCCGCAGAACCGGCTGATCGATCCGAGCGAGGTGGCGCACGCCGTCGCCTCGCTCCTGCCCGCCGCGGCGCGGGGCATCCACGGACAGGCGCTGGCGATCAACGGAGGAGCATACGGTGGCTGAGCTGACCAAGGTCGACGTCGAGGGGTGGCCGCGCCCGAAGGGCTACGCGAACGGCATGCTCACCGCGGGCGAGGGGGAGCGCATCCTCTTCGTCGCCGGGCAGGTCGGGTGGATCGACGAGAAGGTCCCGACCGCCGATTTCGCCGAGCAGTTCGGGATCGCGCTCGACAACGTGCTCGCCGTGGTGCGCGCGGCGGGGGGCGACGCGACGAGCATCGCGCGCATGACCGTCTACGTGACCGACATCCCCGCCTACCGCGCGGCGCAGCGGCGTCTCGGCGAGATCTGGCGCGAGAAGATGGGCCGGCACTACCCGGTGATGGCGCTGCTCGGGATCGCCGAGCTCGTGGAGGAGGGCGCCAAGCTCGAGATCGAGGCCACGGCCGTGCTGCGGGCCTCGTCGAAGGGGGCCGGTTGAGCACGGTCCCCCGCTACCTGCGCGCGCCCGACTCGGCCCCGCCCAGCGTCCCGCCCAACGCGCGCGGCGAGGTCGCGCTGGGGCCTTCGATCGTCGTGCGCCTGCTCGCCGCGCAGAACCTCCTGCTCGCGGAGCTGCGGCGCGGGCTCGGCCCCGATCTCTCGCTCGCCCGGTTCGATCTCCTCATGCAGCTGCTGCGCGAGGACGGCCCGACCCTGGCCACGCTCTCGCGCAAGATGCTGGTCACCGCGGGCAACCTCACGGGGCTCGTCGACCGCGCCGAGCGCGACGGCGTCGTCGAGCGCCGCCCCGACCCGAACGACCGCCGGCTCACCCGCGTGTTCCTCACGCCGGCCGGCGACAAGCTCGCGCGCAAGGCGCAGGAGCGACACTCGGCGCTCGCGGAGGAGCTGGTCGGGCCGCTCGACCGGCGCGACCGCGAGGCGCTGCGCCACCTGCTCGGGCGCCTGCGCGAATCGCTCGAGAACCACGGTCGAAAGGAGTCCCGGTGAAGCCCCAGTCGTTCCAGTTCGCCCTCGAGGCCGGCGTCGGCACCATCACCTTCGCCCGCCCGCGCACCCTCAACTCGCTCACCTTCGAGGTGTACGCCGAGCTGCGCGATTTCCTGCCGCAGCTGACCGCCTCCGAGGAGGTGCGGGCGGTGGTGATCACCGGCGAGGGCAAGGGGTTCTGCAGCGGCGGCGACCGCGAGGCCATCATCGCCGAGCTGTTCGCGCGCGACATGGCCGGCCTGCTCGAGTTCACGCGCATGACCGGCGCGCTGATCCGCAACCTGCGGCGCGTTCGGCGCCCGGTGATCGCGGCGGTCAACGGCGTCGCGGTGGGCGCGGGGGCGGTGATCGCGCTCGCGTGCGACCTGCGCGTCGTCGCGCGGAGCGCGCGGTTCGGGTTCGTGTTCCCCCAGGTCGGCCTCTGCGGGGCGGACATGGGCGCGGCCTACCTGCTGCCGCGGGTGGTCGGGCTCGGGCGGGCGAGCGAGATTCTCTTCACGGGCGAGCTCGTCGGCGCCGAGGAGGCGCACCGCATCGGCCTCGCCAACCGCGTGGTCGACGACGGCGCGGTGCTGGCCGAGGCCACGGCGCTCGCGCGCAAGCTCGCGGCGGGGCCGGCGTTCGCGCACGCCATGACCAAACAGATGATCGAGGACGAGCACACGATGGGGCTGGACGACGCCATCGAGTCCGAGGCGCAGGCGCAGGCCATCTGCATGATGCACCCGGACTTCAAGACGGCGTACGAGGCCAACGTGCGCAAGGAGCAGCCCCGATTCCGGGGCGCGCCGTGATCGAGCCCTCGCGCGTGGTCGAGGAGCGCGGCCCGTCGTGCTCCACCGACGACCTCGGCTTCCTGTTCGCCGAGCACCACGTGTCGCTCGCGGCGCGCATGCGGCCCGTCGTCGCGGAGATCGCGGCCCTCGAGGCGCACGGTGAAGGCGACGCCACCGCGCGGGCGACGATCGCCGCCCTCGGGCGCGCCGGCCTGTTCCGCAGCTTCGCGCCGGCCACCGGCCCCATCGACCTGCGCGCGCTCTGTGTGGTGCGCGAGGCCCTCGCGTGGGGCAGCGGCTCGGCCGACTCGCTGTTCGCGGTGCAGGGGCTCGGGTGCTTCCCGCTGTTCGCGCACGGCACCGCGGCGCAGAAGGAGCGCTTCCTCGCGCCGGCGCTCGAGGGCCGCACCGTCGCCGCGTTCGGCCTCACCGAGCCCGAGGCCGGCACTGACGTGGCCTCGCTGCAGACCGTGGCCGTGCGGGACGGCGACGGCTTCCGGCTCACCGGCGAGAAGGTGTTCATCTCCAACGCCCCCGTCGCCGACCACATCGTGGTGTTCGCCAACGCCGACCCGAGCAAGGGGCGCAAGGGCATCACCGCGTTCGTCGTGCCGCGCGACACGCCGGGCCTCGAGGTCTCGGCGCAGATCCCGATGGTGGCCGACCACAGCATCGGCTCGCTCACCCTGCGCGACTGCCGCGTCGGCGACGACCTGCGCCTCGGCGAGCTCGGGGCGGGCTTCGGCATCGCCATGGGCACCCTCGACAACTTCCGGGTGACGGTGGGCGCCGCCGCGGTGGGCATGGCGCGGCGCGCGCTCGAGGAGGCGGTGCACCGCGCCGCGGTGCGCAAGCAGTTCGGCAAGCCCATCGCCGAGCAGCAGCAGATCCAGGGCTACCTCGCCGACATGCGCGCCGAGCTCGACGCCGCGCGGCTCCTCGTGCTGCGGGCCGCGCTGCTCAAGGACCAGGGCGCGGCCCAGATCACCACCGAGGCGGCGATCGCCAAGATGTTCGCCACCGAGGCGGCGCAGCGCATCATCGACCGCGCGCTCCAGATCCACGGTGGCCTCGGCGTCGTACGAGGGGTGGCGGTCGAGCGGCTCTACCGCGAGATCCGTGCCCTGCGCATCTACGAGGGCACCACCGAGATCCAGCGGGTGGTCATCGCGACGCGCCTGTTGCAGGCGGAGCAGGGGAGGCGTTCGTGACGAGTTTCGCCGAAGAGTTCAACCTCGCCGACTACTTCCTCTTCGACCGTCTGGGCGAGGGCCTCGGCCACGACATCGCCCTGCGCTACGGCGACACCGCGTGGACCTACGCCGAGGTCTGCGCGCGCACCGAGCAGCTCGCGGGCGCGCTGCAGCAGATCGGCGTGCGGCCCGAGGAGCGCGTGCTGATCGTGCTCCCCGACACGCCGCCCTTCGTGTGGTCGATCTTCGCCACGCTGAAGATCGGCGCGGTGCTCACCATGGGCAACCCCGAGGCCCCCACCCAGGACCTCGCCTACCTGGTCGAGTACACCCGGGCCTCGGTGGTGATCACCCTGCCGCGGGTGCGCGACGCGCTCGCCGAGGTGCTCCGCGACGCGCCGTTCGTGCGCGAGGTGCTGCTCGTGCCCGACGTGCCGACCGGCGGCGCCTGCGAGGGCACCGACGTCGGGCCGGGTCGCGCGCTCTCCGCCGCGATGGCCGACGCGCCGCCGCCGCACACGTTCCGGACCAAGCGCGACGACGTGGCGATCTGGTTGTTCACGTCGGGATCCACCGGCAAGTCCAAGGCCGCGGTGCACACCCACCGCGACTTCGCGTTCAACACCGAGGTCTACGCCAAGGGCACCGTCGGCTACCGCAAGGGCGACGTGAGCGTCAGCGTGCCGCGCCTGTATTTCGGGTACGCGACGGGCACCAACCTGTTCTTCCCGTTCGCGGTGGGCGCGACCACCTGCCTGTTCTCCGAGCGCCCCACGCCGGAGGCCCTGGTCGCCGCGATGCTGCGGCACCGCCCCACGGTGGTCACCAACGTGCCGACGATGCTCGGCAAGCTGCTCGACCACGACGAGGCGCTGCGGGCCCGCGGCGAGCCGGGGCTCGATCTCTCGTGCGTGCGCTTCTCGCTCTCGGCGGGCGAGGCGCTGCCGGAGGCGCTCCTGAACCGCTGGCTCGCGCGCTTCG
This sequence comes from uncultured Polyangiales bacterium, assembly GCA_964624885.1. Lineage (GTDB taxonomy): Bacteria > Myxococcota_A > Polyangia > Polyangiales > JADJMO01 > JADJMO01. Next base: position 11,189 of record CAZUZY010000077.1, read on the forward strand.
GCGGCGAGGTCTACGACGGCATCGGCTCGGCCGAGATGTTCCACATCTACGCGACCAACCGCCCGGGCGACGTGCGCCCCGGGTCGCTCGGCAAGGTGGTGCAGGGCTACGAGATCAAGATCCTCCCGCGCGAGGCCGAGGGGCCGGGCGCGCCGGCGCTGCCGCCCGACGAGGTGGGCGTGCTGTGGGTGAAGGGCGACTCGGTGGCGCTCTGCTACCACGAGGACCGCGACAAGAGCTGGAAGACGTTCCACGGGCACTGGTGCTGCACGGGCGACCTGTTCCGCATCGACGCCGAGGGCTACCTCTGGTTCGTCGGTCGCGCCGACGAGCTGCTCAAGGTGTCGGGGCTCTGGGTCTCGCCGCTCGAGGTGGAGGAGTGTCTCCTGCAGCACCCCGACGTCGCCCTCGCGGCGGTGGTCGGTGCGCTCGACGAGGGCCTGCTCAAGCCCAAGGCGTTCGTGTCGCTGCGCCCCGGTGTGGCGCGCGAGGGCGTGGAGGCGCGGCTGCAGGCGCACGTGAAGGAGCGCCTCACCAAGCACAAGTACCCGCGCTGGATCGAGATCGTCGACGACCTCCCCAAGAACGACCGCGGCAAGGTCGACAAGAAGCTCCTCAAGGCGCGGGGCCTCTCGTGACCCTGCTGCTCTCCGAGCTCGACACCGAGACGCTGGCCAAGACCCTCGCGTCGGGGCGGGCGATTGCGCTGGTCCCGATCGGGAGCACCGAGCCGCACGGCCCGCACCTGCCGCTCGCGACCGACGCCATCCTCAGCGTCGAGACGTGCCTGCGCGCCGCGCGGGTGCTCACCGACAAGGGGCGCACCACGCTGGTCGCGCCGCCGGTGGCCTATGGGGTCACCCGCTACGCGCGGGATTTCAAGGGCGCCATCGGGGTGAGCGCCGGAACCCTCACGGCGCTCCTGCTCGACGTGGGGCGGGCGTTGCTCGCCGACGGCTTCTCGCACGTGGCGTTCGTCAACAACCACCTCGAGCCCGAGCACGCCGCGGCCATCGACGCCGCGTTCCAGGCCCTCGAGGCCGAGCAGGGGCCGAACGCCGTGAGCTTCCCGAACCAGCTCACGCGGCGCTGGGCGCGCACGCTCACCGACGAGTTCAAGCGGGGCGACTGCCACGCCGGGCGCTACGAGACCTCGCTGGTCCTCGCGACGCGCGCGGACCTGGTCGGCGACGCGGCGCTCCTGCCGAAGCTGGACATCTCGCTCGCCGCCGCGCTGCGCGAGGGCGAGGTGACCTTCGCGGGGATCGGGATGACGCGGGCCTACACGGGCGCGCCCGCGGAGGCGACGGCGGCGGAGGGCGAGAGCACCTACGCCAGGCTGGTCACGATGGTGGTGACGGAGGTCGCCGAGCGGGCCTCGGACGACGACGACACCGCCGAGCATGCAGGAGTACGTCCATGAAGATCACGTGCGTCGGCGGTGGGCCGGCGGGCCTGTATTTCAGCATCCTGGCCAAGAAGCTGGACCCTTCGCTCGACCTCCTGGTGCACGAGCGCAACCGCCCCGACGAGACGTGGGGGTTCGGCGTCGTGTTCTCCGACGCGACCCTCGCCCAGTTCGAGCAGGTGGACCCGGAGAGCTACGCCGAGATCGCGGCGAGCTTCTACCACTGGGACGACATCGACGTGCACTACGGCGGGCAGGTGCTCACCTCCACCGGCCACGGCTTCTCGGGCATGTCGCGCAAGGTGCTGCTGCAGATCCTCACCCGGCGTGCCCTCGCGCTCGGCGTGCGCATCGAGCACCTCTCCGACGTGCAGGGCCTCCCCGAGGCCGACCTCGTCATCGCCTGCGACGGCATCAACAGCCTGTTCCGCGCGCAGCACGACTTCGGCACCACCGTCGACCCGCGGCCGAACCGGTTCGTGTGGCTCGGCACGACGCGGCCGTTCCCCGCGTTCACGTTCTTCTTCGTGGAGAACGAGGCCGGGCTGTTCCGGGTGCACGCCTACCAGTACCTCGCCAAGTCCGAGACCGAGGGCGCCTCGACCTCCACCTTCATCGTCGAGTGCACCGACGAGACGTTCCAGCGGAGCGGCCTCGCCGTCGACGACGAGGCGGCCACCATCGCCTACTTCGAGAAGCTCTTCGCGAAGGAGCTCGAGGGGCACCGGCTGATCGGGAACAAGAGCCATTTCCGGCAGTTCCCCACCATCAAGAACCGGCGCTGGCACGTGCCGGCCGGCCAGGGCCAGCTCGTCCTGATGGGCGACGCCGCCCACACCGCGCACTTCTCCATCGGCTCGGGCACCAAGCTCGCGATGGACGACGCGATCGCGCTGGTCGACGCCATGAAGAGGACCCGCCCCCCGAGCGGCGAGCTGCGGGCCGCCGACCTCCCCGCGGCGCTCGCCGACTACGAGCGGGCGCGCCGGCCGGGCGTCGACGCGATCCAGCGCGCGGCCCAGGTGAGCATGGAGTGGTTCGAGGACGTCGAGCGCTACTTCGGCAAGCTCGCGCCGCTGCCGTTCACCTTCAGCATGCTGACGCGGTCGCTGCGCATCACCCACCAGAACCTCAAGGTGCGCGACCCGGGCTTCGTCGCCCGCGTGGACGAGGACTTCGCCGCCCGCCACGGCGCGACCGCGCCACGCCCGCCGCCGCCGATGTTCGTGCCGCTGCGGCTGCGCGAGCTCTCGATCCCGAACCGCATCGCCGTCTCGCCGATGTGCATGTACAGCGCGGTCGACGGCACGCCGGGCGACTTCCACCTCGTGCACCTCGGCAGCCGCGCCATGGGCGGCGCCGGCCTCGTGATGACCGAGATGACCGACGTGAGCGCCGAGGGGCGCATCACGCCGGGCTGCGCGGGCCTGTACGAAGAGGCCCACGTCGCGGCCTGGAAGCGCATCGTCGACTACGTGCACACGACGCCCGCCAAGATCGGCGTCCAGCTCGGGCACGCCGGCCGCAAGGCCTCGACGCGGCGCATGTGGGACGGCATCGATCTGCCGCTCGAGTCGGGCAACTGGCCGATCGTCTCGGCGTCGCCGATCCCCTACTTCGAGGGCAAGAGCCAGGTGCCCCGCGCCCTCGACCGGCGCGGCATGGAGCAGATCCGCGACCAGTTCGTCGCGGCGACCGAGCGCGCCGAGCGGTGCGGGTTCGACCTGCTCGAGCTCCACATGGCCCACGGGTACCTGCTCGCGAGCTTCCTCTCGCCGCTCACCAACCGCCGCGACGACGAGTTCGGGGGCAGCCTCGACAGGCGCCTCCGCTACCCCCTCGAGGTGCTGCGGGCGGTGCGCGCGGCCTGGCCGAAGCACAAGCCGATCTCGGTGCGCATCAGCGCGACCGACTGGTGGAAGGGCGGCACGACGCCGGACGAGGCGGTGACCATCGCGAAGGCGCTCGCGGCCGAGGGCGCCGACATCCTCGACGTCTCGTCGGGTCAGACGGTCCCCGAGGGCAAGCCGTACTACGGCCGGCTCTACCAGACGCCGCTCGCGGACCGCGTGCGCAACGAGGCCGGGGTGCCGGTCATGACGGTTGGCAATGTCTCGTCGTGGGCCGACGCCAACGCCATCCTCGCCGCCGAGCGCGCGGACCTCGTGCTGCTCGCCCGCGGCCACCTCTACGATCCTTACTGGACGCGGCACGCCGCGTTCGAACAGGGCTATGCGATGCCGTGGCCGCCGCAGTACGCGCCGGCCGAGTCCTTCACCCCCCGCGAGAGCTGACCCATGTCCAAGATGGTCGACGCGATGCCCCTCGACGCCCTCATCGGCATCGAGACCCTGCTCACCGAAGAAGAGCGGATGATCCGCGACAGCGTGCGCCGCTTCGTGCGCGAGCGGTTCCTGCCGCGCGCGGCCAAGCTCTACGAGGACGAGGAGTTCCCGAAGGACCTCATCCCCGAGATGGCGGAGATGGGGCTGCTCGGCGCGAACCTCGAGGGCTACGGCTGCGCGGGCATGGGCTCGGTCGCCTACTGCCTCGCGCTCGCCGAGCTCGAGTACGGCGACAGCGGCATGCGCTCGTTCGCGAGCGTGCAGGGCTCGCTGTGCATGTACCCGATCCACCGCTTCGGGTCCGAGGAGCAGAAGCAGAAGTACCTGCCGCGCATGGCCAAGGGCGAGCTCATCGGGTGCTTCGGCCTCACCGAGCCCGACGCGGGCAGCGACCCGGGCTCGATGAAGACCTACGCGCGCCGCGACGGCGACGGGTGGATCCTCAACGGCAGCAAGATGTGGATCACCAACGCGCCGTTCGCCGGGGTCGCGATCGTGTGGGCGAAGGTGAAGGAGAACGACGTGGTCGGCGGGCCGGAGTCGATCCGCGGGTTCCTCGTCGACCGCGGCACGCCCGGGTTCGAGACGCCGACCGTGCACGGCAAGATGTCGCTGCGCGCCTCGGCGACCGGTGAGATCGTGCTGACGGACGTGCGCGTGCCGGAGGCGAACCTGCTCCCGGGCGCCAAGGGCCTCGGCGGTCCGCTCGCGTGCCTCAACCAGGCGCGCTTCGGGATCGCCTGGGCGGCGCTCGGCGCGGCCAAGGCCTGCTACGACTCGGCGGTCGACTACTGCCGCAACCGCGTGGCCTTCGGCGTGCCGATCGCGAGCAAGCAGCTCGTGCAGCACGAGCTGGTCGAGATGGCGAGCGAGATCGCCAAGGGCGAGATCCTCTCGCTGCACTTCGCCCGCCTCAAGGAGCAGGGCAAGCTGAGCCCGCAGCAGGTCTCGCTCGCCAAGCGCAACAACGTGCACGCCGCGCTCCACATCGCCCGGCAGGCACGCGCGCTCCTCGGCGGCAACGGGATCTTGCTGGATTATCCGGCGATCCGTCACTCGATGAACCTCGAGAGCGTGTTCACCTACGAGGGCACCCACCAGGTGCACACGCTCATCCTGGGCCGCGCCCTCACGGGGTGCGACGCGTTCTGATACGTTCGTTCCATGCGCGTCTTCATCGTCGAGGACGACCCGTGGGTCCGGAGCAGCGTCGAGGGCGCGCTCCGGGCCGACGACCGCGTCGTGCTCTCGGCGACCTGCACCACGGTGGCGGAGGCGCTGCAGGCGATCGCGGCCGGCGCTGCGTGCGACGTGGCGCTGGTGGACCTCGGGCTGCCGGACGGCAGCGGCACGGACGTGATGCGACGGCTGCTGCTCGACCGACCCGACGCGGCGATCGTCGCGTTCACGGTGTTCGACGACGAGGACACGGTGCTCTCGGCCCTCCGCGCGGGGGCCCGCGGGTACCTGCTGAAGTCGACGCCGCTGACGGAGCTGCCGGCCCTGCTCCGCGAGGCGCACGCGGGGGGCTCGCCGATGTCGCCGATGGTGGCGCGGCTGGTGCTCGACGCGCTGATCCCCACGCCGCAGCCCGGCGACGAGGGGCCGCTCTCGCCACGCGAGCGCGAGGTGCTGCGGCTGCTCGCGCGGGGGCACACCTACGCGGCGACGGCCAACGCGCTGGGCATCGGCCTTGGCACGGTGCAGGGGCACGTGAAGTCGATCTACCACAAGCTGCAGGTCGCCTCGAAGGCGGAGGCCGCGCTCGCGGCGGCGCGGCTCGGGCTCGCTTGAGCGCATCCAGAGTCGACTCCGCCGTCGTCCAGAGTCGACTCCGCCTGCATCCAGAGTCGACTCCGCCTGGGTCCACTAGGCAAAGCGCTCGAGTCGCCTCCGTTCCGAACGGCCTGCTATGGCCGGAGCCAGGAGCTTCGGTGGTCATGGGCATGGGCCCACATCACCGGGTCGTAGGCGGGGGTCGCCTTGGGCGCCGGTCCCGGAGCGGGGGCCGCCGGGGGAGGTGGGGGCGAGGTCGCCGTTCGCTTCGCGACGCCGAAGCGTGTGGCGATGTACTCGCCGACGCCCGAGCTGTCCTTGAAGAACGTCCCCGAGTGCCACGTGCTCTCGTAGTCGAACGCGAAGCTGTCGCCACCCGTCTGCTCGAGAGCCCGGTCGACCCCGTGGTCCGGGATCGAGATCCTGAGGCCGGTCGCGGACTTGGTCACCGTGATCTTGCCGAGCCAGGCGAACGGGTCCTCGTACTCACCGGCGTAGACGTCCCAGGTGGACACCGGTGTCGTGTAGTCCGGCGGGGGGCTGTCCGTCCCACGGAGCAGGTCGATGCTGCGCAGCGCCAGCTGCATGGGCGAGTAGTCGTCGACGTTCACCAGGATGATGACGGCGAGGCGCTCGCTCGGCACCATGACCATCGAGGACTCCCAGCCTGTCGCACGCCCGTCGTGGAAGGCGAGGTGGGTGTCCCGCCAGTCGTTCCCGAATAGTCCGAGTCCCATGGTGTCGGCGCCGTACCCCGTGGGCGTGGTCGGAGCCTCCATCTGAGCGAGAGAGTCCGCCTGGACGAGCACGCCGTCGTTCGCCATGACGTGCTGGGCGTAGCGCGCGTAGTCCTTCGCCGAGGCCATGATGCCCATGTACCCACGCATCACCGCGCAGTCCTCGTTCGTGAAGTCGACCACCCGTTTGTTGGCGCGGTCGTGTCCGAAGGTCTGGTCCGCGCTCGCCTCGGCGGGGTCGAACGTCGCCGTCTCCATGCCCGCCTTGGCGAGGACGTTGTCCTTCAGGTAAGCGGTGAACGGCTGCTTGGTGACCTCCTGGAGGGCGTAGGCGGCCAGGCCGAAGCCGCCGTTCGAGTAGTTGTAGAGCCGGCCCGGCGGCGCCCAGAGCGGCTCCACGTTCCGGGCGGTGAGCCACGTCGCCATGTACGACGGATCGGTCTTGCACTTGTAGGGACCCTCGTCGGGGATCCCGGCGGTGTGGGACAGCAGGTGTTGCAGCTTGACCGCGTTCGGATCGCCGCTGCTCCGATCGAACTTCGGCAGGTACTTCCGCAGCCGGTCACCCAGCGCCATGGTGCCGGCTTCGACCTGTTGCAGGATGCCCATCGTGACGATGGGCTTGGTCATCGAGGCCACCCGGAAGAGGGAGTCGGGCGTGACGGGATCCTCGGCCCCCTCCTTCTTGACGCCGAAGCCTTCCGCGAAGGCCAGCTGTCCTCGGAGGACCACGGCGATGGAGGCGCCGGGGATACGGCTCTTCTTCATCACCGCAGCGATCTCGGCGCGCACCTTCTCGAAGCGCGCGAGCTCGGTCGGGCTGGGGCCCTTCGGCGCATCGGTGGCTGCATCGCCATCCACCGCGGCGTCGTCGACGGGCCCGGCGGGCGGTGCCGGGTCGGCGTGCGAGCAGCCGGCGATCAGAAGGACGGTGACAACGCGCTTCATGGACGGACCGCCCTCTCGAGCTCGACGCTCGTTGAGAATACTACTTCCGTCGATAGGTTCCCGCGACTGCGCCTGGCTGGACCTTGCCAACCCCTCGGTCGATCGAGACCATGGCCGCACCGAGTAGCGTCATACCGCCGATGGTTCCGATGGTGCTCCCACTACCGCCTACGGCTGGGGTCGAGGATCGCATCGCCGCGGGATCACCACCGCTGCCCGGCGTGTCACCCGAGCTACCTGGAATGGTCGTGAAGCGATCGACGAGCATGGTCGCTTCGTCGACCTTGCCTCGGTCGGTCGGCGAGTCCACGTCGGGTCGGAAGGCTAGGATCGGACCCCCGCCTACGCCCACGGCGCTCGGCCGAAGCCCGCCGGTGCTGCCACCGCCACCGTTGGTCGCCGACACCGCACCTGTGTAGTCGTCGCGGATTGCCGCGGGGCCCATGCCGCCGGCCAAGGCGGCACCCGCATAGGGGGTCGGGTCGATGGTTGGATCGAAGCCGACCATGCTCCAGTCGATATCTGCGCTGGCGAGTGAGGAGTCGTCGTTCAGCGCGCCATCAGACCGTGGACCGCGATAGGTGCCGGCTTGGGCAAGAGCAAGCCTCGTTGCACCGAACGTGACGACGGCGGAAATTGGGTCTCCGGCCGCGGACAGCGAAGTGCCATCATCCATGGGATTCGGGGTGCCGCGAGTGTTGGTCTCGTCGCCGTCACCCTCGGTCTCCTCGCCCTCACCCTCTTCGGTGCCCCCGCTCCCATGGCTTGCGCCCTTGCGGTCGCCACTCTTCGTATCGCCCTTGCCACCGCCCCTCTCGCGACTCGGATCGGTCGATTCATCTGTGTCGCCAACGTCATCATCGCCAAGATCATCATCAGAGCTCCCGCTTGGGGCACCAGAGCTGCCTCCAGCGCTTCCGTCCCCCACACTAACGGTGGGCGTCTTCCCAGACGGCTTCCACGACGACTCTCGGCCACCACCAAACGGATCGCGATCGGTCGACCCCGATGAGCCGCCACCGGCTAAGGTACTGGAGCCACCGGAGCCGTTTCTCGATCCTCCACGCCCAAGCGGACCGGCCATGCCTCCACGACCCTTTGTGGACCCAAAGGCCGAACCGAGCAAACTGCCAAGGCCTCCTGTTGAACCGGTCATTCCTCGAATACCCGGCTTTCCTCCCAGAGTCGCAACCTTACTTCCCGTCTTCTCAGACTTCTCCAGGGCCTTGATAATTTCTCTGATGATCTCGTCCCATCCCTTTTTGACAGTCGGCTTTGATACAGGAGGCACTACCGGAGGAATTGGAGACAGAACGGTCCCCTTTGGGTCAAGCAGCCCGTATCTGCGAACAACCGGAGCAGTTCCCTTATTGGGAATTAGTATTTGCTCCATTGCCCCTTTGCGGTCTCTAAGCCATATGCTCCAGTAGGGCTTGCCATCAATCTCGACTGGGTCGGGTCCAGACTCGAGGGACACCTCGCTACCCTTGAACACATGAACAACGCTGCCTGGGGCACTGCCTTCCTCGACCTCAAGTCGCGGCATACCCTTCCAAGGATCCGGATCGCCAAGCTTGTACTCGCCCAAACGTCCATCCATGGAACACCTCTAGAGCTTGCAACCCGCTTCTAAGAATATTGCGGATGCTTGATCAAATGGAATAACGCGGGCAATATCAGGCCACTTTCCGTGGCCAGAACGAGTGACAATCATTCGTTGTGCCTTGGGGAATGACATCTTTGAGAGCACCCGTACTAGGCAATCACCGTCGTGGTCGGATGCAAGGCAAACCACTTCAACCCCCGTCTGTCCGTTGCTGCTCGACGAGACTTGAACGACGGAGTCGGACGGTGATCGCTTTGCTACGCACGCCTCAATCGCAGGTTCGGCGGATCCTGTCGGACTGGGCATGGACTCAGTCGGGTCACCGTGCTTGCAGGAGAGTAAGACACACGCCAACGCTACTTCGGTCAGACGTCCAAAGAGCATGAAAGCGTGATACGGCTGCCGACGGCCCATGAATGCCATTGCACTGGCGGAATGCTACGCCGACCTTCCCACCAAGTCGATCCCGAGCGTGAAGGTCTGCGCGCCCAGGTTCGCGCCCTGCGCATAGCGCATGAGCACGCGCATGTAGCGTCCGAGTCCCTGCGTTCCAGGGGCGATGACGGACTGGATGAGCTTGGGCGCGACGTCAGCGTTCACGATCTGCGCCGTCGCGAGGTCAGTGCTGGGGACCAGCACGGTCGTCTCGTCCTCGGGTCCGACCATGGCGTTCTGCACCACCACCGTGACCGTGGCGGTCGTGGCCGCGAACGTCTTCGCGTAGAGCCGCACGATCAGCACGGCGCTGACCCAGCCCAGCGTGTCGATCAGCGGGGCCAGGACGACGTCCTGGCTCGTGCTGACGGGCATGCTGAAACCGTAGTCGGTCTTGCGGATGACGTTCACTTGAGCTCCGGCCATGTTCTGTCTCCTGTTGTTGGTTACGCGATCGTGAGCCCGTATCGGGGCCCGAAATAGGTGCGCTCGAGCGCGAGTGCGTCCGCGGGGTCGAGCGCAGGGGAGTAGACGACGACTTCCATCACGTGCCCGTTCAGAGGCAACAAAGGCACCTGAAGGCCAGGCCGAGCGCCGATGCTGAGGGGCTGGTCGCCCGTCGAGCTGCTGCCCGGCTGACCGAAGACCGTGTCGGTCATCGATTGCTGGGAGCCGTTCAGGTAGAGGGCGTTGGTCGCGTGCGTCCCCGCGTACTCGTGACGAAGCACGCGGTTCACGTTGTCGGTGCCCCATTGGGGCGTCAGGTCCTTCGCGGAGATGGTGTTCGCGCGGTTGACCGTGATGGTGGAGCCGACCGACGTGTAGACCGCCGAGCCCGGGTTGTTGTTCGCATCGACACTGTGCTCGACGAGGATGCCCGGCGTGCCCGTTCCACGGAACACCGCGAACATCGTGAAGGTGGTCAGCGGGAACGGCACCGTCTGCATGAAGCTCGCCCCGTCGAAGAAGACGCCAGGGCAGCCGTTGAGCGCGCCTTCGACGAGCAGCGGAGCGCCGAAGGCCGTCGCCGCATCGAAGTTGTTGCCGGACTGGTCCTGCCACGTGTTGATCGTGGTGCCCTGCGCGCGGATGCCGGCGTCCGCTCGCAGCCAGAGCTGAAGCCCACGAAGGTTGCGCGGGCCGGGCGGCATCTCGAAGCCCATCGGGTTCTGGGCGAGCACGACGTCGAGATAGCCAATCCCTGGAATGCCCTGCGAGAAGTTGCCCTGCTCCCAGCGAATGAACGTCTGCATCAGGGCGAGCGGCGACCAGAGGTCCCCGACGGGCACTGCGACCAGCGACCCGGAGTTGGCCTGGGTGATGCGCGCCGTTGCTGCGGCGTCGCGGGCGAAGAGAGGGCGGGCATCCTCGGGCGACGTGTAGGCGCCGACCAACCGAACGGAGAGGGCCGCCTCGCCCCAGAGGGCGGCGTCGCGCAGCGTGACGAGCAGGGTGCCGCCGCGCATCCCGAGCGTGTCGATCATCGGGCCGACGGGAAACTCGATCGTGCCGCCCACCCGACTCTCGAGCGACAGCGGCATCATGCTGGCGATGACGACCTGGTTCGATCGATTGAAGGTCGCCTTGCCCAAAGTCCAGCCAGCCTGACGTCGCAAATCGCTCTGCGCAAGTGCCATTATTGTTGCTTGCGATGAGACAACATAGTGGCGACGCGTCATCGCGGACTTAGGCGCGCGCTGACGCAATACTCTTGCTCGCGCCGAGTTCGGGCATAGTCATTAATTACGCCCGCGAGACGGCCTTGCCACCGTGCCCGTTCACCGCCCCATCTCCTCCACAGGCGCATGCCCACGGTGTACGATGAATAGAGGGACCGTCGTCGGCAATCCCGGCCGTGTACAACGGCAGGTAAGTGAAGGACGGTGACAGCTCGCTTCATGGACGGACCGTCCTCCAGCTCCTCGTCCTCGGGCGCAACCATGGCCACCACCGTGACCGAAGCGGTCGTGGCCGCGAACGTCTTCGCGCAGAGCCGCACGAGCAGCACGGGGACCTGACGCAGCCCAGCGTGTCGATCCGCGGGGCCAGAACGAATCAGGCACGCGCAGACCCTCGCTCCAGAGTCGACTCCGCCTCCAGCCAGAGTCGACTCCACCTCCAGCCAGAGTCGACTCCGCCTCAGTCCAGAGTCGACTCCGAGAGCAACGATGACTCGAGCGACCAGCAGGGCGGAGTTCGTCCGATTCTGCGGAACCCGACTGGCGCCGACACCACGCCGCGAAAGTGGGGCAAAGACTTTGCCCCGGTTCTGGAGGTGCGTGGCTTGCGGTCTGGTCTTCACTCCCGCCTACTGGACGCTCATGAAGACGAGTTTCCTGGCGTTTCTCCGGGCCGAGCTTGCGCGCCGCTGTGCCCGCAACGAGAGCTACTCCCTCCGCGCGTTCGCGCGCCAACTCGGAGTGGACCACGCCACGCTCTCGCAGATCCTTCGTGGTCGCCGGGAGCTCACTCCCGAGATGATCGAGCGACTCGGGCGAGAGCTCGACGTCTCGGACACTCTACGAAAGGCCTTCGTCGACGAGGCGCGTAGCGCGAGCGGTCGGGCCTCCGAAGTCGTCGCCGAAGCAGCAGCGATCCTCGTCGACCCGATACACGAAGCCATCTTGGCTTGTGTGGCGCAGGAGGACTTCACGCCCGACGTTCGAGTTCTCGCGCGGATTCTCGACACGGACGCCGACTCGGTCAACGTCGCAGTTCAACGGCTCGCGCACGCCGGGCTGTTGGTCATGGAGTCCTCGACCCGGTGGACCTCTCGTCTCGACACGAACGGAACGACCTTCGACCTGGCGCTCTGGGACCACGTGTCGCGACGCCTGGCCGAGGCGCCGACGGCGCACCGTGCCGCGGACGAGCCGACGCCTCGGGCAAATCCTGTTCGACAGTTCCAGCTTCTCGCCCGCGATCCAGCGGCCCTGGCGGAGTTCTACTCGGGCGCGTTTGGTTGGAAGGTCACCGACGCCAACGCGCTCGGGTATCGGCAGATCTCCACGGGAGCATCAGGGCTCGAGGGTGGGATCTGGCCGGCTCCCCCGCAAGCGACGCCGTTCGTTCAACTCTTCGTCGAGGTGGACGATCTCGAAGTGACCCTCGCGCGAGCCACGAGCCTCGGCGCCAAGGTGTTGCTTCCGCCGCAAGTACTTCCTGACGGAGATGCGATGGCGCTGCTCGTCGATCCGCAAGGGATCCCCCTCGGGATCTTCAAGCCCAGCAAGTCGAGACTCTGAAGCCAGAGCGCCTCGTCCTTGCAGCTGCCGTCGCCGCCGTCGCGGTGTGTCGTCGATCACTCGCAACCGCGGCTGGACCTCACAGGCAGCACTGGTACTGGGCGCTCTGGTAGCCGGCGACGGTCGGTCCGCACGGGGTGTCGAGGGTCATCGCGGTGAGCGTGCGGCCGTCGCGGGTGCAGTCGTCGTCGGAGTAGCCGCGCCAGACGCCGAAGGGCTTGCAGCTCGACTCGCTGCCGTCGCGGCGTTCGGTGCACGTGCCGTCGGCGGCGCAGCAGCGGAAGTTGCGGTAGCGGAACCAGCCGCACGCCGGCCCGACGCGCAGGCTCGCGACGCCGCCCTTGGCCTTGCACGCGGTGGCGGCCGCGTCCTTCCACTGCGCCTCGTCGAGGCAGGCGGTGCCGAGCGCGTCGACGAGCGCGCCCTTGGCGGCGGTGGGATCGCACCCCTTCGGCGGGGGCTCGACCTCGGGGACGGCGACACCGGTGTCGACGATCGGGGTGGTGGTCGTGGTGGGACTCGTGGTCGTCGCGGTCTCGGTGCTCGCCTCGGAGGCCGAGGCATCGGACGTCTGCTCGGGCTCGATGCGACCGGCGCAGCCGACGAGGAGGAGACACGCGAGGAGAGGGGTTCGCATGGTGGCGCGGGGAGCAACGTGCGTGCCCGCGCGCCATGGATCGGATCGCGCGGCGATCGACGCTCGCGCCTCGCTGTAGGTGCGTCGGCGCTCGCGGGATCGTTCTACGCGCCGCGAACCAACCACCGCGCTCCAGCGCAAGGACACGGCTCCGCGCGGTGGCAGAACGTCTCAGCCCTTCACGGTTTGCAACACTGGTACGTCGCGCCGTGCGAACCGCCCGCGCCCGTCGGGCCGCACGGCGTGTCGAACGTGAGCGAGGCGAGCGTGCGCTTCTCGAGCTCGCACTCCTTCACCGAGTAGCTGCGCCAGAGCGCTTCGTCCTTGCAGCTCCCTTCGCCGCCGTCGCGGTGGTCGGTGCAGACCCCGTCGGCGCCGCAGCAGCGGTAGTTGCGGTAGCGGAACACGCCGCAGCCGCTCTCGAGCGCGAAGCTCGCGACGCCGCCCTTGAACTGACAGGCGTCGGCGGCGACCTCCTTCCAGTGCGCCTCGTCGTAGCAGGCCTCGCCGAAGTCGCGCGCGCGCAGGCCCTCGAACGCGCAGCCCGGCGGCGGGGTGAAGCCCGCGTCGCCCTTGTCGGTGCCACCGGTGGGGCTCGTGGTCGGGGTGCCGGTGGGGCTCCCCGTGGGGCTTGTCGTGGCGCCGTCCGCGGGTTCTTCGGACTGGACGCGGGCACCGCAGCCGACGAGGAGCAAGGCGAGGAACAAGGGGCGCATCGCCTCCTGCCGAGCAACGGGCATGCCTCGCGACGTGGCCCGAAACGGGGCACGATCTGCGCTCGCGCCGTGCTCGTGGTGCGTCGGCCTGTGCCAGGGCGCACGGCTCGATGCCCGGGTGCCGATGGCAGGCTGACGCCCGTCGACCCGGCCACGGATCGATCGTACATCCTCGGACCATGACGAACCTCTCCGGCGCTCTCCGAGGGGCGCTCCTGGTCCTCTTCGTCGCCGGGTGCAGCGCGGGTCGTGACGATCTCACCCCCGTGGACGCGGCCCGCGACACGCTGGTCCTCGACACCGCGCGGGGCGCCGACGTCGCGGTCGAGGCAGACGCGAAGTCCAGCCCGAGCGACGCTCCCGAAGAAGCCGCGGCCGACAGCGCCGACGCGAAGGTCGAGGTGGTCCCGCTGCTCGACGGACCGATCTGCGGCGTGCCGGGGTGCATGGGCAAGATCGAGGAGTCGGCCACGTGTCGCACGATGACCGAGTGGTTCGCCGCCGCGACCAAGGCCTGCGGCACCAAGGCGATCGTGTACTTCGAGGTCGGCTCGCCGTGCGCCACCGGCGGCGAGGCGGGCGGCACGAGCGCGCGCTACAGCTGCTGCACGGACACGCCGTTCACGAGCAAGGCCGCGCCCTCGTCGGTGGGCTGCCCGCCGCGCCCCGACGCGTGGGAGGTCGGCTCGGGCTGCCTCGGGCCGCGCGCGGGCCTGAACTGCAACTACCCGAACGCGTGCGGCGCGCTCGAGAACTGGCACTGCAAGACCGGCTGGGAGCCCAACACCACCTGCGGCTGTACGCCCTGAGGCATGCAGCATTCAGATGCGTCTGCTCGGTCGAATGGGCGTGGCTCTGGGCACGCTGAGCGCGTGCGGTGCGGTCGTGCACGTGCCCGCCGACGCCGACGGGGTCGAGGCGGGAGGCGCCGCCGATGGAGCCGCCGTGGATGGGGCCCACGACGGCACCTCGACCGCCGATGGAGGTCTGCCGATACGCTGCCCGATGGAGTCGATCGATCTCCCGATCAGCGCCTGCCGGCGTGAGGGCGAGACGTGTGTGCGCTACTGCTACGAGGGCGTTTCTCGGTCGTTCCTCGCGGTGTGCAAGGCGGGTCGGTGGGAGCTCTCCCGGGTGCAGCTCTGTGATTTCTTCTTCTGAACGGCGCTAGCGCCGCTCCTTGCCGGCCACGTGGCCGAAGCCGAAGCGGCCCTTGATGCACAGGTTCCCGCTGGTCACGCTCGACTCGAACGGCGACGTCACCTTCAGGATCCGGTCGTCCTGCGTGTGCAGGCGCAGCACGCACCCGACACCGCAGTAGGGGCACACGGTGTCCGTCTGCTTCTGCTCCGGCTCGCGCCAGGCGCCCTCGGCGCGCAGGTCGTGCTCGGTCTTGGCCATCAGCGCGCCGGTGGGGCACACCGCGATGCAGTTGCCGCAGTACACGCAGGCCGAGTCGGGCAGGGGGGCCGCGTGCTCCGTCGAGATGCGCGCGTCGAACCCGCGGCCGGCGACCGCGATGGCGAACGTGCCCTGCGCGTCCATGCCGCAGGCCTCGACGCACTTGTAACAGAGGATGCACTTGCCGTAGTCGCGCACGTAGAGGTCGTTGTCGACCTTGACCGGCTGCTGCACCGTGGCCGCCGTTGCGCCGTCGGGCTCCGCGTGGTGGCCGGCGTGCGCCGCGTCTCT
>CAZUZY010000078.1:0-26576 GCA_964624885.1 uncultured Polyangiales bacterium
CGGTGCTCGGGCGACCCGACGGCGCGCGCCTGCGCCCGCTCGTCGCGGCGCTCGCCAAGGGGGAGCTCGAGCCGGTGATCGAGGCGCGGTTCCCGCTCGCCGAGGCCGAGGCCGCCCACGCGCTGTCGCGCGCCGGCAAGGTGGTCGGGAAGATCCTGCTGCTCCCTGACGCGACGTGACGAGCGGTCGGTCGTGACAGCCGGCCGTCGCGCCGGCTACCTTGACCGCGATGACCGAGTCGCGACGGGTCAGCGTGCCGAAGCGAGTCTCCGTGCCCCCGCCCGCGCCGCGGTCCACCGAGGCCGAGCCCGCCGTGGTGGTCACCGGCGTGTGTGGCCGCCTCGGTCGCCGCGTGTGCCGCATGCTCCACCGCAAGACGCGCGTGGTGGGCATCGATCGCCGCCCGTTCGAGGGCAAGCCCAAGGACGTCGAGCACTGGCAGGTCGATCTGCGCCGCAAGAAGACGCAGGACGTGTTCCGCGGCGGTCCAGGCGCCGTGGCCGCCGTGGTGCACCTCGGCATCATGCACGACCCGCGGGCCTCGGCGGAGGACCACCACTCCTGGAACGTGTCGGCGTTCACCAAGCTCCTCGAGTACGTCGCGCAGTACAAGATCGGCAAGCTGGTGGTGCTCTCGAGCGCCAACGTGTACGGCCCCCAGCCCGACAACGCGCAGTTCCTCTCCGAGGACGCGCCGTTGCTCGGCGGGCAGCGCTTCCCCGACATCCGCGACCTGGTCGAGGTCGACATGCTCGCGCAGTCGTTCTTCTGGAAGCACCCCGAGACCGAGACGGTCGTGCTGCGGCCGGTCCACATCCTCGGGTCGGTGCGCAACGCGCCCTCGAACTACCTGCGGCTCTCGGTGGTGCCCACGCTGATGGGGTTCGACCCGATGGTCCAGGTGGTCCACGAGGACGACGTGGTCAGCGCCATCGAGCTCGCGCTGCGACCCGGCGTGCGTGGCATCTTCAACCTCGCGGGCCCTTCGCCGCTCCCGCTGTCGCGGCTGGTCTCGGCGGTCGGCAAGTCCACGCTGCCGGTGCCGCACCCGCTCGCGAAGACGGTGCTCAAGCGGCTCTACGACTTCCGCCTCTCTTCGTTCCCCGCGCCGGAGCTCGACCACATCCGCTACGTGTGCATGGTCGACGACAAGCGAGCCCGCGAGGACCTGGGCTACGCTCCCAAGCGCACGCTCGAGCAGACGGCGCGCGCGGTGCTCGACGCCTGAGCGAGGCCTACGGCCCCGCGTCCACGCTGCCGATCTTCGGCACCCGGAAGCGCAGGGTCTGGGTGTCGAGGCGCACGAGGCCGGGCAGGCCCATGATCTGCAGGACGGCCTGGAAATACTGGTCTTCGGCGGTGGGCTTCACGCTGGTGTTCATCTGCGGGGTCACCTCGAAGCAGACGCGGGTGCCGGTGGGCACGGCGACGAACAGGTCCTTCACCCCGTCGCCGTCGGTGTCCTTGGCGGCGTGGGCGGCGCAGCCCTTGAGCGCGTCGCCCTCGTCCATGGCGCGCACCTTCTTCACGAACTTGGTGGCGTCGACGGCGTCGCTCGGGTCGTCGAACACCTGCGCGATCACGTCGAAGGTGGAGCCGATGCTGATGGCCTGGATGGCGCGGACGATGCTGTCGCTCACGCCCTTGCCGCCCTCGTGGAGGAAGTTCAGCCGGCAGCGGCCACCGGGGCCGGTCGGCGGGCGCGGGGCGCCGCTCACCCCCGTGCAGCACGCGCCACCGCACGCGGTACCGAACGCGCTCGGGGGGATGCTGCTGCCGGTCTCGTCGGACAGCCGGTCGGCCTGCAGCTCGGTGCCGAAGCTGGTGGTGAGGTCGACGAAGCGCGCGTTGTTCTCGACGAACGCCTTGCTGAGGGTCGAGAAGCACGGTGGGGAGAGCACGCCCGGCGCGTAGTCGCAGTCGTGCCAGTCGACGTCGGTGACCAGCACCACGATGCGCAGGCTGCCCGGGCGGAAGTCGACCCCGCCGACGGTGCCCGCCGGCGGGAAGTGCTTTGGCAGGACACCACCGCTCCACCGCAGCTCGCCCCCGACCAGCGTGTGCCACATGGCCGGGATCTGGGCCTCGGGGCCGTCGCCGCCGCCGCTCGCGACGAGCCCGTCGAGGGCGGCCTGCGCCTTCGCGACGTCGGGTGTGACCGTCTGCCGCACGAGCGCCGGGAAGTCGCCGTCCGAGCCGTGCGGCGTGATCGGGTAGTCCTTGTGGTCGACCACTGCGAGGCCGACGGAGGGGATCGCCGCGGCGATGCCGGGGATCACCGAGCTCTTGAGGTTGGTGCGCAGGTTGTCGATCGACCCCGACATCGAGCCCGTGGTGTCGACGACGATGGCCACGTCGACCTGCTTGATGGTGGCGAGGCCGGTCGCGATGGTGCCCTTGGGCGGCGTGGGTGGCAGCTCGAACGGCACGTCGAAGGTGAGCGTGGGCGGCGGCAGCGGCGCGTCGATGAGGCCGACGTCGGTCACCGTGTCGAAGCCGCTGTCGACGAGCCCATCGGTCGTGACGTCGGCGAAGGCGTCGGGCGGGGGCTCGGCGTCGGGCACGAGGAGCCCCGTGCGCGCGCCGCAGCCCGTCGAAAGGAGCAAGATCACGGCGCCCGCGCGGTTCCACCCCATGCCTCGACGGTAGCACCCCGCGGGCACGCGTCACGGCGGCGGACTGCCCGTTCAGAACGCGCGCAGGTCGGGGAACAGACGCTTGCTCACGACCACACGCTGGATCTGCCCGGTGCCCTCGAAGATGTCGTAGACCTTGATGTCGCGGAACCACTTCTCGAGGAGCTGGTGCTCGCCCTGCATCGAGCCCTCCGCGCCGCAGATCTCGACGGCCTCGAAGCAGGCGGTGACCGCGGCCTGGGCGGCGGCGGCCTTGCACATCGAGGCCTCCTTCGCGTTGGGCTGGCCGGTGTCGGCGAGGTAGGCCGCCTTCCACACCAGCATCCGCGCGCCCTCGAGCTTGCGGTGCATGCGCGCGAGGCGATCGGCGAGCACGTGGTAGCGCGGGATCGGGCGCGAGAGCAGGTAGCGGTCCTTCACGAAGTCGCGCGCGTACTCGTAGGCGGCGCGACCGATGCCCAGGGCCATCGCGGCCACCAGCGGGCGTGTCGCATCGAAGGTCTTCATCGCGGTCTGGAACCCGGTGCTGCGGGTGCCGTAGGCCTCTTCACCGCCGAGGAGGTTCTCTTCGGGCACGCGACAGTCGTCGAACACGAGCTCCGCGGTCTCGCTCGCGCGGAGGCCGAGCTTGTCCTCGATCTTGCCGACGGAGAACCCCGGCGTGCCCTTCTCGACCACGAACGCGCGGTGACCGCCGCGCCCGAGCTCGGGGTCGACGGTCGCGAACACCACGGTCCACGACGCGCGCGCGCCGTTGGTGATGTAGCACTTGCGGCCGTTGATCACCCACTCGTCGCCGTCCTTGCGGCAGCTCGTGCGGATGCCCGAGACGTCGCTGCCGGCGCCGGGCTCGGTGAGGCCGTAGGCGCCCCAGGCGAGCTCACCGGCGGCGTTCTTCTCCTCGAGCATGCCGAACCACTTCTTCTTCTGCTCGCGGGTGCCGGTCGCGCGGATCGGCGGGCCGCCGAGGCCCGGACCGGGCAGGCAGAGGAGCAGCGACGCATCGGCCCAGGCCATCCACTCGGCGCCCACCAGCGCGGTGCGGTTGGCCTGGGTCGGCTTCTCTCTCGTGGGCGCCGGGCGCTCGACCGACTCGCCGAGCGCCGCGTTCACCTCGTCGCTGCGCAGCGAGCCGGCGAGCGCGACGAACTGCTTCATGAACGCCTCGGGGACCACGTGCGTGCGGTCCATCTCGAGCGACATCGGCCGGATGACGTACTTGCCGAGGTTCGAGAGCGCCTCGGCCATCTGCTGCTGGGTCTTCGTCAGGGAGAAGTCCATGTTTCCTTTGTTTGCCCTACGTGCCCGCCGCTCCGGCGCCTTCGGCCCCTCCGCGACGTCACTTCCGGGCTGCACGGGCTCAGGTGAAGATCGGCTGGATGTCAGGAGTTGGCAGCAATGCGCCGTCGAGCGGTCGGCCGAGGGAGATCGCGGCGAACAGCGCGTCGCTGGTCGCGACGGTGGGGGCGCAGAGCGCGAGCTGCTTGCTGTCGCGCATGTACTTCTCGACGACGTAGTCGCGGACGAAGCCTGCGCCGCCGTGGAGCTGGACCGCGTCGGCGCCGCACCGCTGCACCGCCTCGAGCGCCTCGGCCGCGGCCTCGCTGCAATGGCCGAGGACGGCCGCGTCGTCGTCGCCGTGGGTGTCGAGCGTCCACGCGGCGCGCCACACGAGACCGCGCGCCGAGTCGACGTCGACGAGCCGATCGACGAGGTTGAACGCGACGGCCTGGAAGTGGCCGATGGGCTTGCCGAACGCCTTGCGCTCGGCGGTGAAGGCGTGGGTCGTGTCGAAGGCAGCGCGCGCGAGGCCGACCGCGCGCGCGGCGACGGTGAGCGACACGCGGGCGAAGAAGCGCAGCGTGGCGCGCACCACGTCCGCGGTCTCGAGGCGCTCGGCGCGCACGCCCGCGAGCTTCAAGGAGCCCAAGTGGGCGGCGTCGAGGCCGAGGGTGACCGCCCGCGCGCCGACGGTCAGGCCCGGCGCCGCGGCGTCGACCAGGAAGGCTCCGAAGCCGGCCCACCCCGCGGCGCGGTCGACCTGGGCGAACACGACGTACGTGGCGGCGCGACCCGCGTCGATCACGTAGGCCTTCTCGCCGTCGAGGATCCAGGCGTCGCCGTCCGGTCGCGCGGTGGTCGAGAAGCCGGGCTCGGCGCTCGGGCGCGGCTCGCTCCAGGCGACGGCACCGACGCGGGTGGGGTCGTCCACGAACGTGCGCAGGACCCGATCGCGCTGCGCCGCGGAGCCGAGCTCGAGGAGCGCGAGGCCGAGGGCCTTGGGCCCGGCCATCGCGAACGGCACCGCGGCGTCGCCCGCGGCGAGCTCCTCCTCCACGAGCACCTGGGTGCGCACGCTCGCGCCCGCGCCGCCCGCCGACTCCGGCACCCCGAGCGTGGAGAGCCCGAGCTCGGCGAGCGCCGCGGCGAGGTCGGCCGGCAGGGCGCGCGCCGCCTCGATCTCGCGGGCACGAGGCTGGAGCTTCTGCGCCGCCAGCTCGCGCACCGTGGAGACCATGAGCTGCTGCTCTTCGTCGGGCTCGAAGGTGATCATGAATGGCGATTCATTCGTGCCCGGGGCCGGAACGCAAGCCCCCTCGCGCGCCGTACGGCTTCGCTGTAGCTTGCCGCCGCCATGAAGCTCGTGACCTTCCGTGAGGGGACTGTGGAGCGCTTCGGCGCCCTGCTCGGCGACGACCGCGTGCTCGATCTTCCGGCGGCGTTCGCCTGGCACGAGCAGGACCAGAAGACCGGCCACGACGTCGGCGAGAAGTACGGCCGCGACCTCGTGGGCTTCATCGACCGGCAGGACGTGGCGATGCCCGTCGCGACCGCGCTCCTCGCCCGGGCGAAGGAGGGCGCGCTCCCCACAGTGGCGCTCGCGCAGGTGCAGCTGCTCTCGCCGATCCCGCGCCCGCCCTCGATGCGCGACGGCTACGCGTTCCGCCAGCACGTGCTGACCGCGCGTCGCAACCGCGGGCTCGAGATGATCCCCGAGTTCGACCAGTTCCCGGTGTTCTACTTCACCAACCACCACGGGGTGATCGGGCCGGGCGACGTGCGCGTGCTCCCGCTCCACCTCGAGCGGCTCGACTACGAGCTCGAGGCGGCCATCGTCGTCGGCCGCCGTGGCCGCAACGTGAAGGCGGCTTCTGCCGATGCGCACGTGTTCGGCCTCACCATCATGAACGACTGGTCGGCGCGCGCTCTCCAGATGGAGGAGATGAAGCTCTCCCTCGGGCCGGCCAAGGGCAAGGACTTCGCGACCGCGCTCGGGCCCTACCTGGTGACGCTCGACGAGCTCGCCGACAAGACCCGGGAGACCCCGAACGGCAAGGTCTTCGACCTCACCATGACGGCGTCGATCAACGGCAAGGAGTACTCGCGCGGCAACGTCGCCGAGATGAACTGGACCTTCGCCCAGATCCTCGAGCGCGTGAGCTACGGCGTCGACCTGCACGTGGGCGACGTGATCGGCTCCGGCACGGTGGGCACGGGCTGCCTCCTCGAGCTCAACGGCTCGAAGATCACCGACAACCTGTGGCTGAAGGTCGGCGACGTGGTCTCGATGCAGATCGAGCGCCTCGGCGCGCTCGAGAACCGCGTGGTCGCCGAGGAGGCCTGAAAGACCTCACTTCACGCAGCGGAAGCCGAGGTCGGCCTTGAGGTCGGTCGCCTTCTGCGTGTCGCGCACGACGGCCTCGACGCCCGTGAACCCCCACGCGCTCCAGCAGCCGCCGCGGTACGGGCGGTCGTCGTCGTCGCCGCCGTCGATCCACTCGCAGGCGTTGCCGGCGATGTCGTAGAGCCCGAACCGCGTCGGGGGATAGCTGCCGACCGGCGCGGTCTCGATCCAGGGGTCCGACTCGGTCGGGAACATCGCCTTCCAGGTGAGCCCCAGCTTGGCGGCGTTCTGCACGCACTCGTCGCCGCACACGTTCATGCGGGTGATGACCGGCGGGCTGTTGCCCCAGGGGTACTGGTACCCCGCGTCGCCGCCGCGCGCGACCCACTCCCACTCGACGTCGGTCGGCAGGCGCTTGCCGAGGTGCGCGCAGTAGGCCTTGGCGAGGTTCCAGTCCACGCAGTTGAGCGGGTGATCGAGGCGCCCCTGCGGGTGCTGGAAGTTGCACATCGCGTGCTCCTTCCAGCTCGTGTCGCTCCCGTCCCAGCGCCAGGGCTCGCCGCAGTGGCCCTCCTTCACGCACTGCGTGTAGGCGGCGACGGTCACCTCGGTGCGGTCCATGCAGAACGGCGAGAGGGTGACCTCCTTGGGCTCCGTCGAGGGCTTGTAGGTGCCGCCGGGGATCGCCGCCATGCCGCGCGGACAGCTGCCGGTCGCGACCTCCAACGTCGGCGGTACGAAGGCCCGCGCCGAGGGGCCGACCGCGAGCACGGCGAGGACGAGGAGGCGCCTCATGGCAGCAGCGTCTCCACGAGGGCGCCGATCTCGAGCGCGCAGGTGAGGCCCGGCGACTCGATGCCGACGAGGTTCACGAGGCCGGGGAGCCCGCGCGCGGATTCTTCCTGGATCACGAAATCCGGGACGCCGCCGTGGCGCGGCGTGAGCTTGGGCCGGATGCCCGATTGATCCGGGTACACCTCGTCGAGGCGCAGGTCGGGCAGGTAGCGCGAGGCGGCCTGGTGGAAGGCGCCGGCGCGCGCCTCGTCGACCTCGTAGGCGAGGCGGCGGTCGGGGAGCACCTCGACGTCGGGGCCGAGGCGCACCGCGCCGTCGAGCTCGAGGGTCACGTGCACGCCGAGGCCGGCGAGCTTCGGCGGGGGCACCGGGTAGATCAGGTGGCGCACGAAGCCGCGGCGCCGCACGCGGAAATAGCTGCCCTTCACGTACGTGAGCCGGAGCTCCGCGTCGTCGATCCCGGCGAGGGCCGCCACGGTGTCGCAGTCGAGGCCCGCCGAATTGATCACCGAGCGCGCGGTGATCGTCACGGGCTCGCCCTGCGGGTCGATCGCCGTCACCGCGTATCCCTCGCTCTCGCGCGCGATCCCCGAGACGCGGTGCTGGTAGGCGAAATCGGCGCCGTGGGCGCGGGCCTCGGCGACCAGGCTCGCCATGAACTGGTGCGCGTCCACGATGCCGGTGTTCGGCGACCACAGCGCGGCGGTGGCGCGCACGTGCGGCTCCTCGCGGGCGATCTCGGCCGCGGTCACGCGCTCGAGGCGGTCGACGCCGTTCTCTCTCGCGCGCGCGAGGATGCCGTCGAGGGCCGGCTCCTCTTCCGGCGAGGTGGCGACGATGTACTTGCCGACCCGTGCGTGGTCGACGGCGTGGCGCGCGCACCAGGCATAGAGGGAGCGGTTGCCGGGCACGCACAGGCGCGCCTTCGTCGAGCCCGCCGGGTAGTACATGCCGGCGTGGATCACCTGGGAATTGCGGGAGCTCGTCTCGGTGCCGAACGCGCCGTGGCGCTCGAGGACCACCGTGCTGCGTCCGCGGCGCGCCACCGCCTCGGCGACCGCGAGGCCGACGACGCCTGCGCCGATGACGATGGTGTCGAAGTCCACCGGCCGAGGTCAGTCCGATCGGGGGCTCGCGTAAAGGCTCCCGGCGCGGGCCACCATGGCGGCGCCCAGGGAAACAGTGGCTGCCGTCTCGGTGCGCAGGATCGTGTCGCCGAGCGAGCGGGCGACGAACCCGACGGCCTGGGCCGCCTCGACCTCGGCAGGCTCGAGCCCACCCTCGGGGCCGATGCAGACCGCGAGCGAGCCGGCGCTCGGGGCGAACGGGACCGTGGCGCGCTCCCACAGCACGACGCCGTGATCGGTGTGCGCCCGGGCCACTGCGATCGCCTCGGCCCACGGTAGCGGCGCGAGCACGACCGGGGCCTCCGCGCGCCCGCACTGCCGCGCGGCCTCCTCGGCCACCTTCGCGAGGCGCGCTTGCTTGGCCGCCGCGCGATCCTCGCCGGGGCGCGCGACGGATCGGGCGCACAGCGCGGGGATCACCAGCGTCGCGCCGATCTCCGTCGCGTCGCGCACGACGTCGGCGAGCTTGTCGCCCTTCGGGTAGCCCTGCACGAGGACGAGAGGTGCGCGCTGCGGCGCTGCGACGGTCTCGCCGACCGTGAGCTCGACCTGCTCGCCGTCGACCCGCACCACGGCCCTCGCCGAGACGCCGGCCTTCGGATCGAACACCTCGAGCGCGTCGCCGCTCCGCAGCCGCAGCACGCGGGAGAGGTAGCGCGCGGCGCCGGCCTCGAGGCGTACGACACCCACCGCAAGCGGCGAGAGCGGCAGCCGCGTCACAGATAACCCAGGCGCAGGAGGTCGTAGCCGCCGCTCGTGAGCAGCGGGTCCGCCGGGACCGTCACCACCTCGGGCGCGGCGCCCGTCGGCGTGTAGCCGTCGGCCAGGAGCGTGCGCAGATCGAAGCGCACGAAGCGCCCCATGACGTGGGGGAACTCGCTGACCCACACCGTGCGCGCGGTGGTGTCGAACACGACCGCGTGGGTCGCGATGAGCGCGTCGATCGCGCGCCGGTCGCCGAGCGGGATGTCCTCGCCGTCGGGGCCCTTCTTGTCACGCAGCAGGTCGACCATGCTCGCGACGCCCGGGCGATCGAGCTTCGCGACCAGCGCGTCCCCTCGCTTGCGGCGCGCGAGGGTGCTGGTCTTGGCGCGCACCTCGGTGTCGCGTGGGTCGCCCATGAGCGGCCCCTCGAAGTGGTTGGTGGTGGCGAGCGCGGCCTTGGTGCGCCGCACGAACGCGGCCTTTCCGGGCGCGCGCTCCACCACGGCGGTGTCGCCGCTCGCGTCGGTCACGATCACGATGTGGGAGACCATCACGTCGTGCGCCGACAGCACGGCGACGGCCTCCTCGGTGGTCTTCGCGCGGCCGAGCGCCTCGCGCAGCGAGAACACGACCGGGATGCCGGTGGTCTTGGGCTGGCTCGCGCGCCCGCCGTGCACCACCAGCGCGACGCCCTCGCGGTTCATGCCCGAGACCACGCCGACGAACCCCGGCCAGCCGACCGACGCGAAGGGGATGCGGTCGGCCTCGCGCACCAGGTAGACGACCTTGTCGCGGTCGAACGGGTCGCCGGCCTCGAAGTCGAAGTTGCGCGCGAGGAACGCGTGGCCCTTGCTCTCGGCCTCGAGCGAGTCGCCGGTCGCGGCGGGCGTGCTCGGCGGCACCGTGAAGGTGGTGCACCCGATGAGGGGTGATTTCTCGAACGAGAGCGCGATGTCGTAGACGGCGTAGAGGAACGTGAAGCGCTGGTAGCTCGGCATGATCCCCGTGAAGGGGTCCGGCTGGAAGCCGGTGGCGATGCCGAGGATCTCGAAGCGGTAGGGCTCGGGGATGCCTTGATCGACGTGCCGATAGCCGAAGCGGCCGAGGTCCATGATGGCCCAGCGCGCGGGCGCGAACGGCACCGCCTTCTCGAAGCCCGAATAGAGCTCGTGCTCGTCGTCGACCATCTGCTTGCGCAGGAGGGTGGAGACGGCGCCGCCGCGCGCCGTGGGTGGGCCCGCGAGGCCGAGCTCCCAGACGCTGCCGCGCTTGCGCAGCCAGCTCTCGCCGTAGCGCAGCAGCGCGCCGTCCCGCTTCGGAGGCCCTGGCGGGAGCGACACCACGCCGTCGCCCGGCGGCTTCATCCGGCTCGCGAGCATGCACCCCGCGCGCGTGAGGAACAGCGCGACGACGAGGCCCGTCAGCGCGACTCCCACCTTCCGGGCGCGGGTCATCGCTGCGGGCTACTACGGCCAGCCCGGCGCGCCGAGTGGACATCCGCCCGCCGCCTCGCGAGGCTTCGCGCCGTGACGACGCCGCTGCCGTTCAAGCACGCCGCCGCCCTCGCGGTGCTCTCCGGGGTCTTCTACTGGGGCGCGTTCCCGGGGACCGACGTCTGGCCGCTCGCCTTCGTGTGCTGGGCGCCGCTGCTCGTCGCCCTGCGCGGGCAGACCCCGCGGCGCGCGCTGCTGCTCGGACTCTTGCAGGGGCTCACCTGCAACCTGCTCGGGTTCTACTGGCTGCTCACCATGCTGCAGACGTTCAGCGGGTTCCCGCTGCCGCTCTGCGCGCTCTTCATGGTGATCCTGTGCGCCTACCAGGGCGGGCGCATGGCGTTCATGGCCTGGCTGCACGGCCGTGCCGAGCGCAGGGGCTGGCCGCCGGGGCTCGTGTTCGTGTCCGCCCTCGCCGCGAGCGAGCTGCTCTATCCGCTGCTCTTCCCCTGGTACACGGGCGCGCAGACCCACAAGGTGCCGCTCCTGATGCAGCTCGCCGATCTGGGCGGGCCGATCGGGATCGGCGTCGCGCTCGCGGGGGGCAGCATCGCGGCCGCGGAGCTCGCGTGGGCCAAGCTCGACCAGCGCCCCCTCGACCGGCTGCGCCTCGGGCTCGGCCTCGCGGGCCCGGTCATCCTCGCGCTCTATGGCGCGGTGCGCATGCCCATGGTGCAGAAGCGCATCGACGCGGCAGAGACCGCGCGGGTGGGCCTCGTGCAAGGCAACCTCGCCCTCACCGGCACCGAGAAGCGCGACGCCGCGCGCATCCACCGCGACCTCACCAAGAAGCTCGAGCAGCAGGGCAAGCTCGACTTGGTCGTCTGGTCGGAGACCGCCGTCAACTACCTGATCCCCGAGGACGTGCTCTCGCCGGTGATGCAGCGGATGGTGCTCACCGGGACCGACAAGAAGCTCGAGACCCCGGTGCTCACCGGGGTGATCCTCCGGCGCGGCGGGCTCACCCGGAAGACCGGCGCCAAGCTCTACAACAGCGCGACGCTGGTGCACCCCGACGGCAAGGTCGAGGGCGTCTACGACAAGACGTTCCTCCTCGCGTTCGGCGAGTACATCCCGTTCGGCGAGACGTTCCCGCAGCTCTACGAGATGAGCCCCAACAGCGGCCAGCTCACCCCCGGCAAGAGCCTCGAGGCCATCCCGTTCGGCGCGCACAAGATCACCGTGCTCATCTGCTACGAGGACATCCTCCCGCGGTTCACCAACAGCATCGTGAGCCACGGTGACCCCGATCTGCTGGTCAACATGACCAACGACGCGTGGTTCGGCAAATCGACCGAGCCGGCGATCCACCTCGCGCTGGCGAAATACCGGGCGGTCGAGCACCGCCGGTTCCTGGTCCGCGCCACCAACAGCGGCGTGTCGGCGTTCGTGGATCCGCTGGGCCGCACGTTCGAGGAGACGCCGATCTTCGAGGAGGCCGCGCGCGCGAGCAGCGTGCGCTGGATGCGTGGCAAGACGGTCTACGAGGTCCTCGGCGACGGGCCGTTCTGGTTGCTCTCGCTGCTGGTGGTGGCGATGGGCTTCCGGGCCCGGCCTGGTCCGAGCGCGCCCGCCGACGTCGAGGCAAAGAGCCCCGAACCGGTGTAGGCTCTCCGGCATGCGTCTGCTCCCTCTGTTCCTCCTCGCTGCCTCGCTGACTGCGTTCGGGTGCGGCCCGAAGAAGCGGCCCAACACCGGTGGCTACAACAACGACGACGATCTCGGCCTCGGCGGCAAGCCGAAGGAGTCCGAGATGCGCAAGGGCGTCGCCGACGAGAACACGTGGGAGCCGGTCGAGGGATACAACACCAAGATCAAGGTCCCCGCGCAGTGGGGCTGGGCGCAGAAGGGCGCCCTGGTCGCCGCGTTCCACAAGGGGCAGACCGCGGGCCTCGTGGTGCTCGGCGCGCCGAACACCAAGGACGCCATCGCCAAGGGCAAGGAGGCGCGTCAGACCCTGAAGCTCGAGCTCGGTGACGCGATGGTCGAGAAGGGGGTCCGCTCGAAGGTCAACGGCCTCGACATGACCCGCTGGGACTACGAGCACGCGTCGCAGGAGGGCACCCCGGCGGCGGGCGTGCTCATCGTCGCCGAGCTCCCCAAGGGCTTCGTCGTGCTCCTCGCCTACGTGCACAACGGCGCCAACGCCGAGGCCGAAGAGCTCCGCGAGGCGCTCAACTCGCTGTCCGCCGAGGGCGCAGGCGGCGGCGGCGGCGCTGGCGGCATGATGTAGAACGGCCGCGGCCGCTCTGGCACATCAGGGCCCGACGAGCGTCGAGAAGCGCGGGTCGGAGCTGAGCGGGGAGAACGCCGGGTCGGCGAGCAAGCGCGCCTTGTCGAGGCCGCCCGCGGCGACCGCGTGCGCGAGGGCCGTGAGCGCCGCGGTGCCGTCTCCGAGCAGGGCGTGGGCGCGGGCCTCCTCGACCGCGTCCTCGGCCTGCCGGTGCAGCTCGAACAGGCGCGCGGCGAGCTCGGCGGAGGGGCGGAGCACGTCGGCCTCGATGCCCGCGCGGACCACCGCCCGCGCGTCGGCCACGGGCAGGAGATCGGCGTCCTCGAAGGCGAGGGCGACGGCCTCGGCGATCCGGCCCTGACGGGCGAGCAGATCCACGTGCAACTTGGTCATCTCGACCGCGCGCAGGCCGTGCCGCCGGGCCTCCTCGAGGACCCGACGCGCGCCGTCCTCGTCGCCCGCGCAGTCCTCGACCGCGGCGAGCGTGTAGGGATCCACCGCCCACTGCGGGGTGACCTCGCGCACCGCGGCGCGCGCGAGGGCGCCGTTGCCGCGGGTGATGGCGACCCAGGCGAGGGCGGTGAACGCGCCGTTGCGCACCGGGAGGGTCTGCGCGCGCTGCACGACCTCCTGGGCGAGCGCATACGCCTTGTCGAGATCGCCGGCCTCGAGGGCCGAGCGGGCGTCGCGGAGCAGCGCCTCGACGCCGTCGCGCTGGTCGATGCCGGCCGCCCACAGCTGGCGAGCCTGCTGGTAGTTGGTCCACGCCGCGAGGCCGAAGAACAGGGGGATGATGAACGCCTGCTTGAGGAGCGCGATCGCAGCGGCGGCGACGGCGACCCCGAGCACCGCGCCCACCACGCGGGTCGTGATGGCGCGCTTCGGACCGAGCGCGGCCTCGAGCACGTGCCCGCCGTCGAACGGCAGCACGGGCAGCAGGTTGATGATGCCCCACCCGATGTTCACGAGGGCGATCATCTCGCGGATCATCTGCTGACTCGCGGTGAGCTTGCCGACGAACACCGACCGCGTGAAGAACAGCACGAGCCCACCGAACAGGAAGCCCGCGAAGGGGCCGGCGAGCGAGATCAGCGCGCGGCGGGGCCGGGTGAGGCCGCCTGGATCGGCGTAGGTGGTGAGCCCGCCGAAGCCGTGCAGCGTGATGGACGGGTGCGCGCCGTAGCGACGGGCCACGAGCGCGTGCCCGAGCTCGTGCAGCAACACCGAGACGAACAGCACGAGGGTCCACGCGAGCCCGATGGCGATCTTGCTCCGGAACGAGATGCCGAACAGCAGCGAGATGACCCAGAACCCCGTGGTCACCCGCACGGGGACCCCGAACATGGAGAAGTGCGGCGGCCCCTCGCGGGTGCCTCCTTCGGAGGGAGACGACTCGGGCGGCACGGAGCTGCCCGGCGAGGGCGGCGGGGGGACGGAGGGGGGCACGACCTTGAGATGTTGCCACGTTTCCCTTGGGTGCGCCTTGCACCAGAGGGGACACCGCGCCATACCGCCAGCCTCCGCATGGCGTCCCCTGCGCTCGCCGCGCAAGCTCCCGGCCTCGCTGCGTGCCTACGCGAGTACGTGGTCAAGTACCGTCGTGCGCTCGACGAGCGCGTGGCGCTGGCCAGCCACCCCCGCGTCGCCCTCGAGTCGGGTCGCACGTTCGCGCGTGCCATCGACGGCCTGCTCTCCGCCTTGCTGCCCGCCACCCAGGCCACGCTCTCCCCGCCCGCAGGCAAGGGGCGGTCCAAGAAGAGTCGCTGGGTCGACTGCACCCTCGCCGCCGTGGGGAGCTACGGCCGAGGGGTCCTCGCGCCCCACTCCGATCTCGACGTGCGGCTGGTCGTCGACCGACGCCCCGAGGACGCGCAGCACGTCGCCGAGGCGCTCCTCTACCCGCTCTGGGACGCCGGGCTCCACGTCGGGCACCAGGTCATCGACCCGGAAGGCGTGCTCGAGCTCGCCCGCACGGATCTCTCCACCGCCACGAGCCTCCTCGATCTGCGGGTGGTGGCCGGGCCCCGGCCCCGCGTCGAGCAGCTGGTCGAGCGCGCCCTCTCCGGGTTCTTCACCGGCGAGCTCGGTAGCTTCGTCCAGCGCCTGCGCGACGAGCGCAAGTCGCGCCACGCGCGCTACGGCGGCTCGCTCTACCTGCTCGAGCCCGACGTGAAGTCAGGCCCCGGGGGCCTGCGCGACCTCGACCTCGCCCGCTGGGCCGCACGCGCACGCTACCGCGTGCGCGAGACCGCCGAGCTCGTGCGCCTCGGGGTGCTCCTGCCGCGCGAGCACGACGAGCTCGCCGAGGCCGAGGCGTTCCTGTGGGCGGTACGCGCGCGCCTGCACACGCGCGCAGGTCGGCGCAGCGACCGGCTCACCTTCGACGCGCAAGAGGAGCTCGGGCGCGTGCTCGTCGGCGTCGAGCCCGACGAGCCCGATGCGATCGCCGCCGAGCGCCTGATGCAGCGCTACTACGGTCACGCGCGCACGGTGGAGCGCATGGTCGAGCGCGTGCTCGACGTGTGTACCCCGAGCAAGCCGCGCCGCTCGGCCACCCTGGGCGAGGCGATCGCCCCGGGCATCAAGAGCTTCGAGGGCCAGGCCACGCTCGAGAACCTGGCCGACCTGGCGAGCGATCCGGCGCTCGCGATGCGGCTCTACCACACGGCCCACAAGCGGGGCCTGCCGGTCTACCCGTACGCGCGCGACGCGGTGGCGAAGGCGCTGCACAACCCGGCGCTCGGCGAGGCCCTGCGCGCCTCCAAGGAGGCCTCGCGGCTGTTCCTCGACGCGCTCTGCGACGCGGCGGAGCGCAACCCCGACACGCCCTCGGTGCTGCGTCAGATGCACGACGTGGGGCTCCTGCTCGCGATGGTGCCCGAGTTCCAGCCCGTGGTCGGGCGCGTGCACCACGACATCTACCACGTGTACACGGTCGACGTGCACAGCGTGGCCGCCGTCGATCGGCTGCGCGCGCTCGCGCGGGGCGCGGTGGCGACCGAGTACCCGCTCGCGTGTCGCCTCGCCGGCGACCTCCCGCGCAAGGTGCCGCTCTACGTGGCCACGCTGCTGCACGACGTCGGCAAGGGTGGTGGTGGCGCAGGCCATGGCGAGCGCGGCGCCGAGATGTCGCGGGCCATCTGCGCCCGCCTCGGGCTCTCCGAGGAGGACACGGCCGAGGTGCACTGGCTCATCCTGCAGCACCTCGCGATGTACCACGTGGCCACGCGCCGCGACCTCGACGATCCGGGCACGGTGGCCGCGTTCGCCGACCTCATGCGCGCCTCGGGCGGCTCGCCGATCGAGCGGCTCCACCACCTGTACCTGCTGACCGTCGCCGACATCTCCACCACCTCGCCCACCGCGATGACCACGTGGAAGGCGCGGATGCTCGACGACCTGTTCCTCGCCACGAGCCATCACCTCGCGGCGAGCCAGCGCGGCGAGGAGACGGCGGACGAGCTCCTGGCGCGGGTGCGCAAGGAGGCGCAGGCCGCGTGGCCGGTGCCCGCCCTCGACCAGTTCGTCGACGGGATGCCCAAGGCCTACCTGATCGGGCACGCCGGGGAGACCGTCGCCGCCCACGCCCGGGTGGTCCTGCGGCGCGGCACCGCGTGCGTGGTCGTGGATCACGTGCCGCCGCGCCACCCCGACACGCTCGAGCTGATCGTCGTCGCGCCCGACCGGCCCGGCTTGTTGCTCTCGTTCGCGGCCGCGCTCGCCGCCAACCGCCTCGAGGTGCTCACGGCGCACATCTTCGTGTGGGAGCGCCCGGGCACCGCGGCGACCCGCGAGGCGGTCGACTTCTTCAGCGTGCGGCGCGCCGCGCGCGAGGGTGACGAGGCCATCGAGCCCCTCGGCGAGCGCGAGCTCAGGCGGCTCGAGGCCGACCTGACCGACCTCATCGAGGGTCGGGTCGACCCGGTCGGCCTCCTCCGGGACCGGCGGGGCGCGGGCCCGCTCAAAGAAAGGCCGAGCCCGGCGGTCGATACCAGCGTGGAGATCGACGACCGCGCCTCCCGGCGCTTCACCGTGATCGACGTGTACGCGAAAGATCGGCCCGGGCTGCTCTTTGCCGTCGCCCGCGCCCTCCATGGGTTGCAGCTGTCGATCGCGCGATCGAAGATCGCCACCGAGGGCGCCTGCGCAGCCGACAGCTTCTACGTGACCGAGCTCGACGGCGGCAAGGTGCAGAGCCCTGCGCGTCGCGAGGAGATCAAGTCCACCGTGGCCGCCGCGATCGAAAGACTCTCCCGGGAAGGCATCGCATCATGAAGCACCTGTTGTTCGTCGCGCTCGTCGCCGTCGGTCCCCTCGCCGCGGTGGCGTGCTCGCCCGCCGGGCCCTCCCAGGCCGAGGGGCCGAAGCCGGACCTCGACAAGCCGCCCAAGGGCGCGGCCAGCGGCGACGCGGTGGCGCCCGAGCTCGCCGACGCCCAGGCGGCGCTCGAGGCGAAGAACTGCGCCGTCGCCAAGGAGAAGGCCAGCGCGGTGCTCGCCAAGACGCCGAAGCACGGCGACGCCCACTTCATCCTCGGGGTCTGCGCCGAGGGCGACAAGAACGACGCCGAGGCCATCACCCACTACAAGGCGGCGCTCGAGGCCAACCCCAAGAACAGTGGCGCCGCGGTGAACCTCTCGGCGATCCTCATCGACAAGAAGCAGTTCGACGAGGCCATCGAGGTCTGCAAGCAGGGGCTCGACGCGACCAAGGGTGCGTCGGTGGAGCTGCACACGAACCTCGGCTGGGCGTTCGCCGGCAAGGGCGACCACGAGAAGGCGGCCAAGTCGTTCGGCAACGCGAGCAAGCTCAAGCCGGAGGACGCGAGCCTGCGGCTCTCCCACGCCGACGAGCTCCTCGCGGCCGGTCAGAAGGACGCCGCCGCCAAGGCCTACAAGGACGCGATCGGCAAGGCCAAGGGAGACAACGAGCTGCTGCGCGCGGCCGGCCTCGGCCTGTTCCAGACGGGGGACTTCGCGGGGTGCGTCGCCGTCCTCGACACGGTGATCGCCGCCAAGCCGACCGTCGACGTCTACACCGATCGCGCCGCGTGCAAGCACAAGGCGGGCGATCTCGCGGGCGCGCGTGGCGATCTCGACGCCTCGATCAAGCTCAAGCCGACGGTGAAGGCGCACGGCTTCGCGGCCAAGTGGGCCGAAGAGGCCAAGGACAAGAAGGCCTGTCAGTCCCACTGGGCCGAGGTCCAGAAGCTCGCCGCGGGCACCAAGGTCGAGGAAGAGGCCAAGAAGGGCCTCGATCGCTGCAAGAAGCTCTGAGCGCGTGCGTCCTCGTCTCGCTGGGTTCTTGTTGCTCACCGCGGCCTGCTCGCGCGGCGCGAAGTCGAGCGACGCCGGGGCCCCTGCTCCGAGCCCGAGCGCGGTCTCCTCGGTCTCCAGCTCCGGGTCGGCCGACGTGGTCTCGAAGGCCTCCGAGTCGTGGGACGCCGGCCCGCCCGTGGTCGGTGCGGGCAAGGTGGACGCGGCCGCGCTCCGCGCCCGCACCCACGCCCGGCTCGATCACGACACGAGCAAGGTCACGGTCCTCACCGGCGACGGCCCCCGCGCGATCGGCGAGCGGCTCTGCGAGGCCGTCGTGCCGAAGCGGCCGAAGGAGACCCCGATCCTCCTCAAGCCGAACCTCGGTGGCTTCGACTGGTTCAAGAGCGGCAAGGACGGCGACGACGGCGTGAAGGGGCGGATCACCGACCCCGAGTTCGTCCGCGGCGTCATCCAGTGCCTGAAGAAGCGCGGGCACACCCGCATCACCGTCGCCGAGGGCTGGGGCGCGACCCACGCCGACTGGAAGAAGTTGGTCGAGGTCTCCGGCTACGCCGCGATGACCGCCGACGAGCACGTGCCGCTCGTGGCGATGGACGACGACGGCGTGTTCGACGTGGAGGGTGACCAGCCGGGCAAGCCGCTCGCGGTCACCGGCATGGAGAAGACGCGCGCGCCCACGCTGCTCGTGCCCAAGCTCCTCGCCGAGCACCTCGACCACGGCCTGTTCATCTCGCTCCCCAAGATCAAGGCCCACCGGTTCGGCGTCTTCTCGGCGGCGATCAAGGGCGTGCAGGGCACGATCATGCTCTCCGACGCGGCGCCCGCGTTCCGCCAGAAGGCGCGCATGCACCGCGAGCTCAACGCCTGGCTGAAGGCCAAGGAGGGAGACCGCGCCGCCTACGTGGCCGCGCTCGAGGCGTTCGGCGAGCGCATCGCCGACGTCCTCGAGGTGGAGGCGCCGCACGTGGTGCTCGCCGAGGGCGCGCCGGGCATGATGGGCGACGGTTTCCAGAAGCTGTTCCCGACCAAGGAGAAGCTCGGTGTGGGTGGCACGCACCCCGTCGCGGTGGACCGCGTCGTCGCGCAGGTGCTCGGCCTCTGGGACAACGCCGCGCTCGCCGCCGAGCTCGGCGGGCACCGCACCTCGCCCTTGCTGACGATTGCTGCCAAGCGCTTCGCGCTCGACCTCCACAAGGTGGAGACGCAAGGCGACGGCGCGGCGCTGATCGAGGGGCCGCGGCCCACGCGGTTCTTCGGCATGGCGGGCTTCGAGCTCGGGAGCGGCGCGGCGCCCGTCCCCGCGGCGCCGACCGTCCACGCCAAGAAGGTCACCCGCGACGTTGCGCTCGGCGCGTCGGACCCGCTCTGGGCCTCGGCCGAGGAGATCGCGTGGGCCACCGACTACGCGGGCGAGAAGACCCCGCACGTGACCCGCGCGCGCTTCCTGTTCCGGCCCGGCGAGGAGGGCGCGCTCTACGCCGCGTTCGACGTGGAGGGCACGGGGCTGTTCGTGGACGACGCGTTCCCGCTCGAGGCCGAGCGGGCGAAGCTCTACCAGGAGGACTGCGTCGAGCTGTTCGTCGACCCGACCCCCGCGACCCCCGAGCAGTACTTCGAGATCGAGGTGGGTCCGAAGGGCCACTTCCTGGATCTGTCGGTCGACCACGGCAAGAGCGACGTCGGCTGGTCGAGCAAGCTCACCCGCGTGACCCGCGTCGATGCCGCGAAGAAGACCGCGCACCTCGAGCTGCGCCTCGCGGCACCCGAGATCGTGAAGGCGCTGAGCCCGGGCGCGCGCCTGCGCCTCGGGCTCTACCGCATGGAGGGCAAGGCTCCTCGCCGGTACCTCGCCTGGAGCCCTCCGCGCACGAAGAAGCCCAATTTTCACGTCCCCGCGGCGTTCGGGTGGCTCGCGCTCGACCCCTAGCCCGAGACGTCTGCGTCGGTGCTGGCGTCGGTGGCGTCCCCCGCATCGGCATCACCGGCATCGCCGGCGTCGGCTCCCAGGTTCGCGCCGCCGTCGACCGGCGCCTCGGGCACCGCGGCGGGGTCGCGCTTGCACCACACCGAGACGGCGGCCGCGCGCGACACGAGGCGCGGGGTGCGATCGGCGGTGGGCACGACGCCGCGCCGGCACTTGATGCGGCCGAACACGACGCCCGTCGCGTTCGGGTCCTTGCCGCTCTTGAGGATGCACTGCTCGATGCTGTCGGGCGTGGGGATGTAGCCGTCGCCCTCGCAGACGCCGGCCTCGGTGACCAGGCCGTCGAGGTAGCTCTTCTCCTCCGAGATCAGCGTGGAGAGATCGTTGGGCGGGTCGCAGAGCTGCGCCTTGGCGGTCTTGTCGTCGACCCCTGTGAGCACGATGCCGTCGGAGGCGCACACGAACTTGCACGTCTGCACCTCGCGGAACACGCACCGGTCGAGCCCTGCGTCGCGCTCCTCGCCGGTGGTGACCTGCACCTTGCCGTCGCGACAGCGGTAGTGGCCGGCGCCGCATGGTGAGAGCGCGACGAGCTCCGGCGAGTCCTTGGGTGGCTCCCACGGCCGGTCGCGGAACGCGCGGTAGGCGAGCACGCCCGCCACCACCGCGATCGCGCCGGGGATCGCGTAGAAGAACACGTCCTTGCCGCTCGGCACGCGGCGACCGTAGTCGGCCTCGCCGCTCGCCGCCAGCCGCTAGATCGCCGGGAAGTGGCGGTGGCCGAAGCTCACGTACCAGAGCACCCGGTCGAGCACCTGCGCGGGCTCGAGCACCGCCTCGGTGTGGTCGCGCGCGAGGTCGACGAGGGAGCGCTCGTTGCGCACGAGCTCGCGGTGGAACCAGTCCATCATCGGCGTGAAGTGCTCCGGTCCGGCCGTGGGCTCGTTGTCGGTCTCGGGCAGCGGCACCGCGCCGAGTGCGACCGCGAGCGCGGAGTCGTCCATCAGCGGCACGAGCGAAGGCCGCAGCAGCGCGAGCACCTTGGTGAGGGCGGCGAGGCCTGCACCGGGGGCGTGCGTGAGCTCCTCCACGAAGCCCTGGATCGCGGCGCTGTCGAGGTCGGGCCACGGCTGGCTCGGGTCCAGCGCCGCGAGCAACCCGGCGAACGCAGCGTGCCAGCGCGGGGTGAGCCACGCCCGGAACGTGCGGGAGGTGGCCTTGGCGTTGACCATCCAGCTCGTCGGCAGCGCCAGCGGCAAGAGCTCGATCGCGAAGGCGCCCTGGGCTTCGAGGGCGCGGAGCACGTGGACGGCCTGGTCCCAGCCATAGGCCCCCGGCAGCCCGGCGCGTCGAGACAGCATGGCGTGGGCTTCGACCGGCTCGATCGTCCGCGCTCCGGTCGTGAGTCGCAGCACGAGGGTCATCGGCGCACCTCGCGGAGGGCGCGCGGGTCGTTGGTCATCACGCCATCGGCGCCGAGATCGAACAGGCGCTGGGCCTCGGCCGCGTCGTCGATCACCCAGTAGTCCACGCGCTTGCCGAACGCGTGGGCGCGGTCGATCGTGCGCCGGTCGTCGAGGCGGAGCGGGCCGAACGCCCGCGGGATCTGCAGGGCGTCGCCGGGCAGGGGGAGCGCCCGCGGCTGCACGAGGAAGCGCACGACTTCTTCGTCGCCGAGCCCCGTCTCGCCGCCGTAGAGTCGCCGGATCTTGCGCAGGTTGCGTGCGGAGAAGCTGGCGAGGCGCACGCGGTGGGCCGCGCGGTGGCGCTCGATCACCGCGAGCAGGGGGTCGATCACCGCGGGCTCCTTGGCGTCGACGTTGAAGAGCGCGTCGGGGAAGCGAGCGAGGGCCTCGTCGAAGGTGGGGATGCGGTGGGGGGGCAGGCCGCGCACCTTGCCGAGGTCCCAGGTGCGGAGCTCGGCCAGGGTGCAGTCGCGGACCCGCGCGGACATGCCGGCGACGCGAGCGCCGGTGTCGTCGTGGAACACCACCACGTGCCCGTCGCGCGTCAGGTGCACGTCGGTCTCGAGGGCGTCGACGCCGAGCTCGAGGGCGAGCGCGAACGCCTCGAGCGTGTTCTCCGGGAGCTCGGCGCACGCGCCGCGATGGGCGTAGAGCAGGCGCTTCATGGCCGCGCCATCTTCGCACGGACGAGGGCCCACGCGAGGGCGAGGAGCGCGAGCCCGATCGCGATGGTGGTCGCCGTGCGATCGGCGCGGCGCACCTTCCGCGTCTCGGGCACCAGCGCGACGATCGCGCCGCCGATCGCCGGGAGCGCGGGGATCGGGGCCGAGAGCACCGCCGAGAGCAGCCCCGCGAGCAGGATCCCGAGGTACCCGGCGACCCCCACCCGCACCGCGGAGAGCGCGTGCGCCCGCGCGACGCCGAGGGCGAGCGCGAAGAACAGGAGATCCCCGACGCCGAGCGCCGGCGCCGCGAGGTGGGTGCCAGGTACCGGGAACGAGATGGCCAGCAGCGAGAGCGCGCGCGGGCTCTCCGCGATGGCGTGCGAGGGGCCGAACGAGGCGGTGACGCTGACGATGTCGGCCGCCGCCGCCATCGCCGCGGCCGGCAAGAAGTGCCCGACGTGCTGCACCCGCAGCCCGATCGCGCCGCCGAGTCCGACCGCCAGCGAAACGAGCGCGCTGGCCACCGGCGCCGCGAGCCAGGCGGCGCTGGTGGGCACGAACGCGCACCCGACGAGCAGCGCCGCCCCGAGCGGTGCGACGACGATGGGGCGGTCGGTGCCGCGGAGGGTCGCGGCGACCCCCACCACCCCACACAGCGTCGCTCCGACGTACACGACCGCCGCGGCCGCGTTCGGGCCGAGGTGCAGCGCAGGCAGCGCCCTCGCCGCCACCAGGATGGCGAGGGCGGGCAGGAGCATCCCGCCGAGGGTGCGAGCGAGAGCCACGCGTGCCATACTCGCAGGTCGGCGTTCGACCGGGGAGGCAGGCCATGCGCGCAGTGCTGAAGATGGGGCTCACGGCGGTCTTGGTGGGTGGGCTGTTGGTCGCCTGCAGCAGCGCGGGTGGCTCGAGCGACCCGCTCGACCCGTCGGACACCGGCGGCGGCCTCGACCTCGACGGCGCCCCCGACGGCCTCGGCGACACCCTCACGACCGACTGCAAGCCCGCGTGCGTCGCGCCGCAGAAGTGCAGCGTCCTCAACCGCTGCATCGACGCCGACTCGTGCGCGGCCGACGGCGACTGCAAGGCCGGCATGAAGTGCATCACGCCCGAGACCGGCAAGCCCGCCTGCCTGCCCGGCGGAGACTGCGGCGCCGAGTCGGCGTCCGCGGACAAGGTCCCGTCCAACGTGCTCATCGTGCTGGATCGCTCCTGCTCGATGACCACCAAGGTGGGCGCGCTCACCAAGTGGCAGATCGCCGTGCAGGCGATCTCGGACATGACCACCAAGTACAAGGGCAAGCTGCGCTTCGGCCTGATCATGTTCCCCGACACGGACGCGGACAAGTGCAACCAGGGCGCGATCCCGATCCCGCTCGGGCCGGGCAACGAGACCAAGATCTCGACCATGCTGAGCAGCGCGCTCAAGACCACCGACCCGTTCTTCCCGGACGGCCCCTGCGTCACCAACATCGACACCGCCATGAAGCAGGCCGCCACCGATCCGGGGCTCGGCGACACCACCCGTCAGAGCTACGTGCTCCTGCTCACCGACGGCGCGCAGGCGGGTTGCACGGCGGGGGGCGGCGACGCCGGCACCCTCGCGGCCATCACCGACCTCGCCACCAAGCGGGGGGTGAAGACCTTCGTGGTCGGGTTCGGCAGCGCCGTCGACACGGCGGCGATGGACTCGTTCGCCGCCGCGGGCGGGGTCCCCGCGGCCGCGGCCAGCCCCAAGTTCTTCAAGGCCGAGGACGCGACCTCGCTCGACAAGGCGCTCACCACCATCGGCAGCACCGCGCTCGGCTGCGTGTTCAAGCTCGGCAAGACCCCCCCGGACTCGACCAAGATCTTCGCGTTCTTCGACAAGAGCACCGAGGTGCCCCGCGACACCACCAAGACCAACGGCTGGGACTACGATCCGACCACCAACACGGTCACCTTCTACGGGTCGTTCTGCGCCGACATCAAGGCCGAGAAGGTCAAGGCGGTCGACGTCGTGTTCGGGTGCAACAAGCCCCCGGCCTGACCCCCTTCCTTCGCCCGCCCGGCTCAAGTACCGATGCGGGCCGATGGCCGAAGACGAGGAGATCCCGCCGCTCGACGCGCGCGCCGACGCCGAGCTCTCGCGCACCGCCCCGTCGTGGGACGCCGGCGGCAAATCGCTGACCCTGGCCTACTGGGGCGCCATCCTGCTGCTCGTGGGCGGCCTGTTCCGCACGCGCCTCCTGCCGCTCGTCGACTACCCGCAACACCTCGCCCTCGCCGGCACCCTGCGCCGCATGATGGCGAGCGGTGCGCCCGAGCGCGCGCTCTTCGAGACCAACCTCCTCAGCTACAACTCGGCGTTCCACGTGCTCGTCGCCGGCGTCGGCCTCGTCGTGCCGATCGACACCGCCGGGCGCCTCGTGGTGAGCGGCTACATGGTGTTGCTCGGGTTCGCGGCGCTGGCCCTCTGCCGGGCGACCGGCCGGCCGCGCGCCCGGGCGTTCCTCGTGCTGCCAGTGTTCGTCGGGTACACGTTCGCCTGGGGCTTCATCAACTTCGGCCTCGGCGCCGCGGTGCAGCTCCTCGTGCTCGCGCGCGTGCTCGCGCGGCAGGAGGGCCTGGTGCCCGAGGCCCGGCGCGTGCGCTTCGACCTGCTCACGGCCTTGCTCGCCACGGTGGGGGCGTGGACCCACCTGCTCGCCTCGGCGCTCGTGTACATGCTGATGCTGGTCGCCATCGTGACCAAGGTGCAGGTCTCCCGGGAGGGACTGTTCGCGCGCGTGGGGCGGGCCCTGCGCATCGGCGCGCCGCTCCTGCCAGCGGTCGCGTTCTGCGCGTGGGTCTACCGGCGCCAGCAGCGGCTCGCCTGGCAGAACTTCGAGTACGGCGCCTACGAGGGCAACGACGTCTTCGCCATGCAGAAGGTGAAGGGCTTCCTCGGCTACGG
This sequence comes from uncultured Polyangiales bacterium, assembly GCA_964624885.1. GTDB lineage: Bacteria > Myxococcota_A > Polyangia > Polyangiales > JADJMO01 > JADJMO01. Next base: position 24,884 of record CAZUZY010000078.1, read on the forward strand.
CGCGGGCCTGCGCGCCGACATGCTCGACCAGAAGATCCTGGGCGTGGGCCTCGGCCTCTTGCTGCTCGCCGCCTTGTTCCGCGACCCCGACGACGAAGCGCCGGCGCAGCTGCGGTGGATGTTCGTGGCCTCGCTGGTCGCCTACTTCGTCATCCCCCACGTGTTCTGGGCGACCAACTTCGTGTTCGAGCGCCTCACGTTCTTCATCGTCGTCACCGCCGCGCTGTTCGCGCCGCGCGCGCTGCCCGAGAAGGAGGAGCTCGTGCGCCTGATGAGCGTGTCGGTCGGCCTCGGCGCGGCGGCGAGCTTCTTCCTGTTCATGGGCGCGGTCGGCCACGAGATGGCCGACCTCGACGCGATCCTCGACGCCATGCCCAAGGGCCGGCGGATCACCGGGCTCGTGTGGCACCCGAAGATCGAGGCCACCGAGCAGTGGTCGCTCCTGCACTCGCCGGCCTACTACGTCGCCCGCAACGGCGGCGAGGTGGCGTTCTCGTTCACGCGGACGATGAGCCTGCCCGTGCACTACAAGCGGGAGACGATGCCGCCCGATCCACCGCCCAACTTCGAGTGGAACCCAGGCGACTACCGCGCGGGCATGGCCTTCGCCAAGTACTTCGACCTCGTGCTCATGAAGACCACCTACGACGACGGCAAGGATCCGCGCGCTTCGGTCTGGGGCACCCACGCGGGCGAGGTCGACGTCGTGCTCCACCGCGGCAAGTGGTGGGTGTTCGAGACCAAGCGCGTGCAGGACGATCCACCGCCCAGCTTCGACTTCCCCGACCAGGAGCCCGAGGCGCCCGACGGTCACGAGCACTGAAGAGAGCCGCCGCCGCTTGCGCTAGCGCAATCCGGCCAGGTTCATTGCACGCGGTCTGCAACGAGTCTTTCAGGACTGAAAGGTGAAGGGGAGCAAACCCGTTGATCTCTGGTCGCGCAGAGCTGGCCTACCGTTTGCTCTATTGCCAGGTGCGCCGCAGCGAGGCCTGTCCCCCCCCCCGGGCCGCTGCGGCGCGTTTTATTTTTGTCCGCGGAACGCGCGCGCCACGAGCGCCTCGAGCCGTGGGCGCGCTCGGGCCACCGACTCCGCGAGGGCGAGCTGCGCCTCGGCGCGGCGCTCGTCGTGGGCCACGCGCGAGGGGAACCGGGTGGGATCCCACCCGAAGTACCGATCCTCGATCGCGTCGAGGCAGAAGCGGGAGGCGAGCTCGAGCGCGATGGTCTCGAGCCCTGGCACGAGCGCCTCGACCTCGACGCGCGAGAGCCCGGGATCGCCGGCCGCGTAGCCCTCGATCGCCGCCGCGAAGACGGCTTCGTCCACGGCCACGCGCTCGGCGCTCTCGCCCGCCGGGTTGCACCACGAGCGCAGCGCGTCCCCGAGCTCGGTGGCGAGCGTGCCGTGCGCCAGCGTGTCGAGATCGAGCAGGGCGATCGCGCGCGTGCCGGCCTCGTCGAACAGCACGTTGGTGATCTTCAGGTCGCCGTGGACGATGCGGAGGGGGAGCGAGGGGATCGAAGGCCGGGGGTGACCGAGGATGCGCGCGCCGAGGGCCTGCACCGAAGGGCTCCCCCGCTCGAGCGCCGCCGCCAGCCGGGCGAGGTGCGCGTCCGTGTCGTGGGCCCCGGGCCGCTGGAAGGCGAACGCGTGGTCGAGGCCCGCCGTCGCCGCGTGGAACCGCGCGACGAGGCC
>CAZUZY010000079.1:0-26514 GCA_964624885.1 uncultured Polyangiales bacterium
GGCCCGCCGAGCGACGCGAACGCGGCCGAGCCGTCGGGCGCGAAGGCGATCCCGAACGGCGCCGCGCCCCAACCGAGCGGCACCTTGGCGAGCGTCGCGCCGGTCGCGCCGTCGAGCACCACGATCTGGTCATCGCCCTCGTCGGCGACCCACACCGAGCCGTCCGGCGCGACCGCCACCGTGCGCGGCCGACGCCCCGCCGGCACCTCGAACGTCTTGGTGCGCGTCCCGGTGGCGACCGCCGCGAGCGTGCCGGCGTCGGGGTTGCACGCGTAGAGGAGCTTTCGCTTCGGATCCAGGGCCAGCGCGCTCGACCGCGTCGGCGCGAGCGCGGTGAGGGGGTGGGTCACCGTGACGAGCTTGGTGCAGCTCGTGTCGACGTCCTTGCCCACGGCGTCCTTGCCAGACACCGTGGCCGAGACGATCCAGTGGCCCGGCGCAGAGAAGGTGTGGCTCGCGCTCGCGGAGGCGTCGGGTTTGGTCGGCGCGGAGCCGTCGCCGAAGTCCCACGACTGGACGAGGCCGGCGCCGGTGGGCGCGGTCACGGTGAAGGTCGCCGCCTTGCCGACCTCGAAGGCGCTCGCGGAGTCGAGCGTGCAACCGGCGGGACCGCCCACCCCCGTGGAGAACGCCGCCACGAAGGCCTTGCTCGTCTTGTTGCCGGCGAGGTCGGCGATGCCACCCTCGGGGACCACCACCTCGTACGTCTTGTCGAGCGCGAGGGGCGCGTCGGGGGCGAAGTTGAGGATGCCGGTCTGGTAGCTCGTCTTCCCGGGCACGGAGGTCGTCGTGCCGGCCTCGCGCACGAAGAACGTCTTGCCGACCACCACCGTGCGCACGTCGATGGCGTCGGTGAAGGTGAGGCCCACGCGCGACGTCACGGGCTGGGCCTTGGCCCCGTTGCGTGGCACCACCATGTTCACCTCGGGCGGGGTGGTGTCGGGCGCGGCCTGGTGCACCACGATCGAGGTGCCGTGGCCGTGGTCGTCGCCGACGAACACGAGGTTGCCCATCACGTTGGCGAAGTCCTCGTCGGTGCCCGGGATGCCAGCGGTGGCCTTGCCGACGAGGGTGAAGGCGGTCGGGTCGCGCAGGTCGAACTTCGCGTAGTTGGTGCCCATCCCGGCGTGCGCGAAGCCGTCCTGCACCTGCAGGTAGCCCCCCTTGTCGGCGCCCCCGACCGGCGAGGCGCCGAGCTCGAAGAACGACGCCGGATTCGCGATGTCGTGGACGTGGATCTTGTTGTCGTTGCCGGCGCCGTAGATCCGGTTGCCGTTGACCATCGTGGAGTACGACACCGGGATGCCCACGCGGCGCGTCCGGAGGACCCGCGGCTGCACCGGGTCGCCGATGTCGAGGGTCGCGTAGCCGGGCTCGTCCATCGAGGTCACGACGAGCAGGTTGCCGACGGCGAAGGTGGGCCCCACGCGGAACCCGCCGAGCTGGGTGGTCGGGATGGGGTTCGGCTTGCCGCCGCGGTCCGCGAGCTTGGGCGCCTTCGGGTCCGACACGTCGACCACGTAGAGCCCGTTCGACGAGCCGCCGAGGTAGACCCACGGGTACTGCACCGAGAGCCACCACGCGCCCGTGCCGTAGTCGCTCTCCTCGATCCCGGGCAGCACGGCCTCGCCGACCTTCTTCGCGGCCTTCGGGTCCGACCAGTCCCACACCGAGAAGCCGTGGATGGTCTGCAGGAACACGAGGTCGTCGTGGATGCCGTAGCCGTGGCCCTCGCGGATCGGCTTGGTCTCTTCGTCGTCGCGCTTGCCCACGAGCTTCGGCGCGCGAGGATCGGAGACATCGAAGAAGGCGAAGCCCCCGAGCCCCTTGCCCGAATCCGGCGCGAACACGATGGCGAGGTGCCCGCGGTGCATGTGCATCGTGCCGTGCGCGCGCGGCGCCCCGGTGGTCGTGTCGATGCGGCCGATCACCTTGAACACGTCGGTCGACGGGTAGGTGAGGTTCGGGAGCCCCGGCCCGTCGGCGCGCGCGGAAGGCGCGACGGCGAGGAGGGTCGTGGTGAGGAGGAGCGCCCGACTTCGCGTCATCCGGGGATGGTAGGGCGGCCTGGAATCGCGCGATACTGGCGCCGTGCGCGCCTCCCTCCTCTCGCTCGGCCTGCTCGTCGGTGCGTGTGGGCCCAAGCCTCCGGCCACCTCGCCCACGGTCGCGGTCGACGACCGAGCGTGGGTGGTCGGGACGTGGACCACGAGCACGGTCTCCTGGGCGGACGCCGCGAAGAGCAGCGAGGCCACGCGGTTCTCCAAGGACGGCGTGCTCGAGCACGGGCAGTGGGCAGGCGGGAAGTTCGTCGCGGCGCCGTCGCCAGGCCCTTCGGGAGCCTCGTTCGTCGCGCGCTACGCCGTCGATCCCAAGGCGCACACCCTCTCGTTCCAGCTCGACGGCGCGGAGGAGCAGGCGTCCTACGTCGTCGAGGGCCCCGATCGCTGGAAGACCATCTCCAGCGACGCCGAGCACGTCACGGTGTTCTACACGCGCCGCGAGTGACTACCAGCCCGCGAGGAACCGCTCGAAGTCGCGGGCGGCGATCGGATAGAGCTCCCGCCACTCGGCCTCGAGCGCCGGGGCGTCCACGTCGGTCGGCAGCGCTGCACGCAGCTTCGCGAAGTAGGCGTCGAGGAACGCGCGCGCCTCGCCCGCGGACACCGCGCCGTGGAGCAGATAGGCGACGTCCTTCACCCCGCAGCCGCCGCCCACGTACTGGAAGTCGACCGCGGCGACGCGCCCGCCGTCGGCCGAGAAGCAGAAGTTGGCCGGCTTGGCGTCGCCGTGGACCAGCGTCTGGAACCGCGCCGCCGAGAGGGCGCGATCGAGCACCGGCGCGGCCGCGCGGAGCGCAGGGTCCGCGATCCGCGCGAGCTCGTCGGGGCGGGTCGCGAGGTGCCAGTAGGTGCCGACCGGCCAGAGGCCGACGGGCGCCGCGCCCAGGAATCGAGCGTGGAAGGCGGCGAGCCAGTCGAGGCAGGGCCGGAGATCGTGCGCGCTGCGACCGCGGCGCGCAGGGAAGCCCGCGGCGTCGAGGTCCTCGAGGAGCAACGACCAGCGCTGGCCCTCGACCCTCGTCGCGAGCGGTCGCGCGACGCGACAGGCCGCGGTCGTCCGGCCCGCGTAGTCACGGTAGAAGGTGACCTCCGCGTCGTACGAGCGGCACTTGCGCGCGTGCGAGAGGCCGGCGCCGCCGCGCGGCGGATGGACGTCCTTGAGGATCACCGTGGGCGTCGAGCCGCCGACGAGGTGCAGGCGGACGAGCTCGCCGTAGCCTCCCCACAGCGACTGCACACGGACGCCCCGCTCCACCTTCGTGGCCCCGGTGGCCGAGCAGACGAAGGCGACGAGCGAGGCGTCCATCGACGCAGGAGGATGGCAGATCGCTAAGGCTGCAGCGAGATCGCCGTCACCCCCTGGTCGCCGAGCGAGGCGTAGGCCGTGTCGGGTCCCAGTGCGACGTGCGAGGCGTACGAGTAGCCGTCGAGCTGAACCGTCCGGAGCACCTTGGCCGCGGCGAGATCGACCGCGAACAGACGTCGGTCCGAGGAGAGCACCGCCCGATCGCCCGCCGCCCACATGCCGCCGCCGTAGCCGCTGCCGAGGACGATCTCGCTCGTCCGGAGCGCGCCGTCGCGCACGCCGTCGAGCACCCACACCCGGTCGACCGGCGCCTTGTAGTCGCCGTAGCCGTAGTAGTCGTACCCGCCGCGGAGCAGCACACGCGCACCCGCGACGACCGCTTGCGCCACCCGCTGCTTCGGGAGCTCGAGGCTCTCGAGCATCGTGGCCGTCGAACCCGACACCGAGAGCTTGCGCAGCGTGCGGTGCAGGATCACGCAGGTCTTGGCGTCCCAGTCGAACAGCGGGATGTCGCCGGCCGTGCCCTTGGCGTAGCAGTCACTGTAGTCGGAGGCGACGGTGACGATGCGCTTGTAGTCGACGGTGACCACCCGCGACGAGGCGGCGTCGAAGGCGAGCAGCGACCCTGGCACGTTGATCGAGCGCGTGAGCTTCGGCGCGGCCGGGTCGCTCACGTCGAGCTCGTCGACGTAGAACCGGACCTTGCCCTCCCCGGTCGGGATCCAGCGCGAGGTCAGCACCTTGCCGCCCGCCACCTGCAGCGCGGTGTAGCCGCTCGCTGCCGGGAGGTTCCACGTGGTGCCCGCGACGGGCTTGGTCGGATCCCGCAGGTCGATGGTCGAGAGGCGGCTGACGGGCGCTTCGTAGGTCCGCGTCTCGCTGTTCCACTTCGTCTCCGACGAGAGCGCCACCACGGTGTCGCCCGCCAGCACCATCGCGTCGCCGGCGGCGAGCACGCCGGTGCCCGAGGGGCCGTAGTAGTAGTAGTCCGAGTAGTAGTAGCCGGAGGAACCAAGCGGGATCGCGGCCTTGCCGACCAGCACCGGGTTCTTGGGATCGGCGAGGTCGATCACGCCGACCAGCGTCGACTCCTTGGTCTCGAACTTCCCGTAGGCGTAGGTCGGCACGACGACGAACACCTTGGTGCCCTTCACGAACATGCGGGCGTTCCACCAGCTCGACCACCCGTAGTAGCCACACGAGGCGTCGCCGAGCATCGCGCCGAGGTCGATCGACGAGACCGGGATGGCCTGGTCGACGTTGGCCCGCGGCATCACCACGAGCTGCGCGTGCTGGTTGAACCAGTCGTGCGACATCTGCACGACGTGGTCGCCGACCACCACCGCGCGGTGCGAGGGGTTGGCGAGCGGCAGGCTGGCCTTGCCCACCGGGTTGCCGCGGTCGGTGATGTCGTAGGTGGCGACCTGCGCGTCGGACACCGCGAACAGCCGGCCGTCTTGCAGGAGCGCGCGGCGCGGCTGGCCCCACACCGGCGCGACGCCACGGAGCGTGAGGGTGTCGTCCTTCCAGTCGATGAGCTGGATGCCGCTCTCGGCACGGCGACACGAGCCATCGGCCATGCGCCAGTCGGTGCTGGCGAACGGCACCATGATGAGCTGCTCCGCGTCGAGCGCGCGGAACGCCTTGTGGATGCGGTCGGCGTCCTCGGGGGCGCTCGCCCAGCCCTTGCCGAAGTTGACCCGCTTGATCATCTTGGGCGCCGTGAGATCGGCGACGTCGAAGAGCGAGACGGTCATCGCGCCCTCCGGGTTGCCGTTGTCGAACCCGAGGCCGAGCAGCCGGTTGCCGCGTGGCTCCATGTACATGATCCACCCCGGCATCTCGAGCTGTCCCTTCTGCACGGGGTTGCTCGGGTCGGTCAGATCGATGGTGAACAGCGGGTCCTTGCGCTCGGTGGTGATCGCGTAGGCGCGGTTGCCGTCGAAGCGCACGCTCATCAGCGTCTCGGGCTTCGGCAGCTTGATCGTGGTCCGCCCGAGCGGCACCACCTCGGCGGACGACTTCACGGTGAAGGTCTCGACGGTCGGCTCGGCGCCGGTCCAGCCGCCCGGCTGGGTGATGACGCGGAGCACGCCGCCCACCTCGTCCATCTGCCAGCGGCTCTGGATCTGCCCGTCGAGGGTGACCGCCGCGCCGAGGGCGAGCTTGCCGGTCGGGTCGGAGACGTCGAGGGCCTGGATCGTCGAGCGCGGCTTGCTGCCCGCGGTCCACGCCCAGTCGGGACCGCCGATCCAGAAGCGCTTGTCGGTCGCGCTGACGCTACGCTTCCACCACGAGTAGCCGGTGGTGGTGGAGGTGAAGCCCACCTGGTCGACCTTGGCGATCTTGCGCGGGTCCTTCACGCCGAGCGACAGCACGAACGTGCCCGGCTTGGCGTCGCACCCCCAGCAGTACCCGTTCTGGTGCGAGACGACGTACATCACGTCGCCGACGATGCGCGAGTCGGACACCTCGCCCGGCACCGAGAACTCGCCGATGGGCGCGATCTTGGTCGCGTCGCGGACGTCGAGCGCCACGACCTTGCTGGTCTGCTTCGACGTCGACTTGTAGCCGTCGTAGCTCCACTCCTCCCAGCCGTTGACCATCGCGAGCACGACGTCGTCGCGCACGTACATCTCGAACGGCTGCCCGCTCGAGCGCCAGCGGCCGAGGAAGGTGAGCTTGTCCCGCGTGCCGACGTCGATGATGGACAGGCCGCCGACCTTGGAGAGCGCGTAGAGCCGCGTGCCGGCCACCTTGACGATGTCGGCCTCCTCGATCGCGCGCGCCGCCTCGTCGCTCGACTTGTCGCCCGGGACGGTGGGGGCGGCCGAGCCGGTGTCGGCCGAGGTGCTGGCGTCGGCGCCGCCCGTGGCACTGGGAGAGCCGGCGTCGGCCGACGGGTCGTCGGACTCGAACTCCGTCTGCCCGGGGAGGGGGTCAGGGTTGATGCTGGTGGTGCCGCCGTTGCAGGCGACGAACCCGACGACGGCCGACAGGCCGACGACGGTGGAGAGGACAAAGGTGCGGATCTGGCTCGACATGGCACAACCTCGCTGGGTTCGTGTCGTGTCGAGCATCACCCGTGCCACCCAAGGCTCAACGTGCCCGACGGTATCCGAGCCGCAGGAGCCATGTCCGGGCAGCGCTGTCCACCCGCTCGGGCGCTCGGGGCCCAGCCCGTGGCACGGGTCCCGTCAGACTGTGCCAATCGCGGAACCAGGGCCCGGTGGAGCACTCGTCCACGATGGGCTCGCCCCCCAGGTGGCGGGTTCGGTTCAGGAGGACGTACCGGAGGACGTTGCGCACCTGGGTCGCGGTCCGCAGCGGGCGCGCGTGGGTGCGGCCGGCGAGCACGCGTCCCCGCCGCCCCATCACGCGGTTGAGGGACCGCGCGATGCGCACGGTGAGCGACCGGAGCCCGGAGACGAAGCTCGCGTGGTCGTCGGCCTCGACCACGAGGTGCGCATGGTTGCCCTGGACCGAGTAGTGGACCACGCGGAACGAGCCAATGCGCTGCGCACCCGCGAGCGCCCGCCGGATCGGCGCGAAGCACCGCTCGGCGCGCAGGTTCCAGACGCCCTCGGCCATGCGCAGCGTGACGTGCAGCGGGACCTCCGGTGACACGCGCGGACGCCGCCGGTGCGACTCGCTGCCGGCGACGATGGGCCGCCCAGCCCCCTTGCGCGCGCCCCCACGACCCCCGCGGGGTTTCGGCGAGAGCGGGAGAGCGAGCTGCTTCACTGTTTGATTATGGCGCTTGTCTTTCGGCCGTCAAGGCCCGGGTGGACGATGCTCGTGGTAGGGTGTCGGGATGGAGCGGGTCGCCTGCGCGACGCCCGGGTGTGCAGCCACCATCCTGCCGATCACCGCCGAGAAGACAGGCGGCCTCTGCATGCCCTGCTGGAATCGCCGCGCCGCAGAGGCGCGAGCACGATACGTCACCGCGCACCGGGTGGACGTCGATCGCTTCGCAGGCGTCACCGACGTCGTCGACGGCCTTGCAGCACGCGCTGCTCGATCGCGAGGACCCCTACCCGGCCTCGGGAGAGGTCGTCTCCCGACACGCCTGGGTCGCCGGCTTCGAGATCGAAGCGGGACGAGCCCGAGACCTGACGTCGGCGTCTTGCTTCCGGCTCCGCATCGGCGTGGAGGGCGCGACGGCGAGCCTGCTCGAGCTCGCAGGCACGTGTGGGCGGTGTGGTCTGGGCGCGGTGCACCTCGTGAGGCTCGACGTCGGAGCGTTCCCGAGTCTCCCGCCGCTCGTCGCCTGCCTCGACTGCGCGACCGCCGACGTCTCCCTCGTTCGTGTCGACGGGGCACGGATCGAGTGGCTGGGCGACGCGTGCCAGCGCAGCGACGGATGGGACCTCCCGCCGGCGCGGGCCACCCTCGTGGCGCGCCCCGCCTGGGAGGCGGTCGAGTGGACCTGCGCCGACGGCCTCTCCCAGCTCGGTGGACACCCGAGCTGGATCGTCGACCTCGACTACCGCCCGTGTCCCGGCTGCGCGCGCACGATGCGCTTCGTGGCGCAGGTGGGGCTAGGGGACCTCGGTGGGGAGGGCATCTTCTACGCGCAGCACTGTGAGGACTGCGCGATCGTCGGCGTCACCTTCCAGCAGACGTGACCAGCGCCCCGCGGGCCCGCACGATCTTGCGGTACCCGAGGCCGACCCACAGCGCCATCGCCAGCACCAGGCCCACCGCGACGGCGATCGACCCGGCGAGCCCGAGCATCTCGGCCAGCGCACGCACGCCCGCGGCCATCATCGCGTTGCGACCGCCCGTGACCCGGACGCTCGATTTCAGCTGCCCGGCGTCGATCTCGACCGCGTCGTGGATCAGGATCGCCGCGAGGATCACGCTGGCGAGGGTGAAGCAGACGGGGGTGACGAGCTGTCGCTGTTCGTGGTCGGTCATGGCCCTGTCCCGGTAGAGACAGGGCTCACGACCGGATGTCGCATCAGGGATCGACGATCTTGAACTCGACCCGGCGGTTCTTGGAACGGCCGAGCTCGGTCGCGTTGTCGGCGATGGGCTGGTCCTGGCCGTAGCCGATCGCCTCGAGGCGCGAGGCGTCGACGCCCTTGCTCTTGAGGTAGGCCACCACCGCCGCGGCGCGCCGCTGCGAGAGGTCCTTGTTGTACTTGGCCACGCCCATGTTGTCGGTGTGGCCCTCGACCTGGACCTTCTTGATGATGACCGTCTTCTTGAGGATCTCGGCCACCGAGTCGAGCACCTCGAACGACTTGAGGCCGACGATCTTGTCCGAGTTGGTGGCGAACAGGACCTTGTCGAGGATGATGATCTTCGAGCCCTTCACCTCGGCGAACTTGGTCTTCACCGGGCAGCCGTTCTGCTTCGGGTCGTCCGAGGCGGGGCCCGGGTCGTCGGGGCAGGCGTCCTTGTCGTCGATGATCCCGTCCTTGTCCTTGTCGGGCGGGCAGCCGTTCTGCTTCGGGTCGTCGCTCGGCTGACCGAACACCTCGGGGCAGGCGTCCTGGTCGTCGAAGATGCCGTCCTTGTCCTTGTCGGACGGGCAGCCGTTCGCCTTGGGGTTGCTCTGCTTGACCCCCTTGAGGTCGGGGCAGGCGTCCTCGTCGTCGTTGATCCCGTCGCCGTCGCGATCGGTCGGCGCCTTCTTCGGGCAGCCGTTCTGCTTCGGGTCGCTCGAGGGCAGGCCCTTCACGTCGGGGCAGGCGTCCTGCTCGTCGTCGATGAGGTCGCCGTCGCGGTCCTTGTTCTCGACCTTCTTCGGCGGCGGGGGAGGCGGTGCCTCTTGCGGCTGCTCCCACCCGAAGCGCAGCACGCCGCGCGCCACCGGCACGCCGGGCGCCTTGGTGAAGCCGGCGCCGCCACCGGCCGACAGGTACAGCCCGTTGCCGAGCGCGTACGTGAAGCCGAACAGGTTGTCGACGACGCCCGACTTGGAGAACGAGCTCCCGTCGACGAGCGCGCCCTGGAACGAGAACTCGGCGCCGATGCGCAGCTGGTCGTCGAGGAGCTTGGCGCCGAACGCGAGGTCGCCGCGCACCGCGGTGCCGGCCGCCGTGTCGTACGACCGCGCCTCGGGGCGGAACATCGCGCCGACGTTGAGCGTGACGTAGAACTGCTGCGCGGGCGCCACCTCGAGCATCAGGGTGGGCTGCGCGCGGACCTTGCCGTCCGACGCCCACGACTCCTGCTTGCCGGTGGGCGCCCAGACGTACGCGCCGAGCGCGACGGCGAAGGGGGTCGCGTCCTTGCCCTCGCGGACGCCGTAGAGGCGCACGCGCGCGCCGAAGCGCAGATCGCCGAGCGTGGTCGACGACAGCGTGGGCGCGGTGGGCGAGGACACGCCGAAGCCCGAGCCGGTCTGGTAGGCGAGGACCGGCACCGCGGCGTGGATCAACACGCGGTCGAGGAAGCCGAACGACAGGCCGGGCACCACGTAGAGCTGGCTGCCGACGATGTCGTCGGTGCGCAGCACGTTGCCCGCGCCGTCGACCTTCTGCAGCACGTAGGGCTTGTGTGCGTAGTCGACCGTGACCACCGCGCCGAAGCCGTTCGGCGTGTTCGGTCGCTCGACGCGCAGCCAGTCGTTGGCCAGCGGGGTCGGGTCGTAGCGGTTCAACGCGAACGGCTGCCCCTGCGCCAGCGCCTGCGCCGGTGAAGAGACCGCGAAGGCGATCGCCGCGGCGACCCCGAAGCCAAGTGTGCGCATCCTTCCCATGGGGTGATGAATCGCAGAATCGGCACAAAAAACAAGGGCCGTCGTCCAGTTTGCGTGGCAGACTCGGCGGACCGTGCGCCGTTCCCTCCTCGCCCTGCCCTGGCTCTGCCTCACCCCGGTCGCCACCGCCGCGCTGGCGTCCGCCCTGCCCGCCTGCAGCAGCGGTGACTCGCCCGTCACCCCGGCCGATTCGGAGCCCGCCGACACGGGGAGCGAGACCGAGGAGGACACCCTCCCCGTCTGCGACGCCGTCGTCAGCAAGGGCCCCTGGGTGCAGACCGTCGACGGCACGACCGCCAAGGTGCGCTGGGAGTCGTGCCGCGCGGGCGGCGGCGGCATCACGTTCCAGCCCGAGGCGGGCGGCACCGCGGTCAAGCTCGCGAGCAACGTCCGCTCGGCCAAGGTCACCACCTGGAACGACGTCCCGCTCATCCGCTCGGCGGACTACCCGGGCACGTTCTTCATGCACGAGGTGCCGGTCACCGCGCTCGCCGAGGGCACCTGCTACACGTACTCCATCGACGCCGAGCCGACCGCCGCGGGCCGGTTCTGCACCGCCAAGAAGGCGGGGGCGGCGTTCACCTTCGCCTCCATCGGCGACACCAACGTGGCGTTCTCCGACGTCTCCAAGGTGCTCGCCGAGGCGTTCACCAAGGGCAAGCCCGACCTCACCCTCCACGGCGGCGACATCCAGTACTACTCGTCCGGCGTCGAGACCTACGGCAAGTGGTTCGAGAAGGCCGCGCCGATCCTGCGCTCGAGCGGGTTCTTCCCCGCGATCGGCAACCACGAGTTCGAGAAGCCCCTCGAGCGCGAGGAGTACATCGATCGCTTCTGGAACAACCCTGGGTTCGACGGCGACGGCGACCACTACCGCGTGGGCTGGGGCGGCGTGTGGTTCTTCGCCCTGAACACCGAGCAGCCGATCGACGCCACCTCGGCGCAGGGCAAGTGGCTCACGGAGAAGCTCGCCGACGCCAAGGCCAAGCCCGGCTTCCGCTTCTCGGTGGTGTGGATGCACCGCCCGCTCGTGAGCTGCGGCGACGGCGGCCACAACGACGCGGCCCGCAAGACCCTGCAGCCGATCTTCGCCGCCAACGACGTCAAGCTCGTCATCCAGGCGCACATGCACGGCTACGAGCGCTTCGAGATGGACGGCATCACCTGGGTCACCTCCGGCGGCGGCGGCGGCCTGCTCGGCGACGTCGACAAGGAGGCCAAGGCCGGCCTGCCCGAGTGCGCGTTCCGCAAGGCTTCGGGCAAGTGGTTCAACGCGACGCTCTATTCGGTGCCCGGAGGCGCCGGCAAGCTCACCGGGAAGACCATCGGCACCGACGGCGACGTGCGCGACACCTTCGAGATCGCCGTCCCGTGATCGAGGACTGGAAGCGCTGCGCCGTCCGGCGTGACGGCTTCTACGACCTCGAGACCGAGGATCTCGGCGGCGTGCCGGTGCGCCTGTTCGTCACCAAGGCGCTGTTCGACGAGGCCGAGCCCACGCTCTACCGCCAGATCGTGAACGCCGCGCGCTTCCCCGGCGCGCGCCTGGTCGCGATCACCCCCGACGTGCACTACGGGTACGGCGTGCCCGTGGGGTGCGTCATCCTCACCGACCGCCACGAGGGCGCGGTCGCCATGGGCCCGGTGGGGTTCGACATCGGCTGCGGTATGATGAGCGCGCGCAGCAGCGTGCCCGCCGAGGCCGCCACCCCCGACCGCAAGCTCGCCTTCAACCGCGAAGTCATGAAGCGCGTGGCCCTCGGCCCCGGAGGCCAGGGCGAGCGCCTCTCCGAGCGCGCGTTCGGCGAGGTGATCCGTGGCGGCGCCGAGGCGTGGACCGACCGCCACGGCGTGGGTGTCGACCGCGCGCGCGCCGAGCGACAGCGCATCCCCGTGGACGACGGTTGGGACGTGCCGTTCGGCGGGCCCGGCAAGCCCGAGCGCGGGCTCGACCAGCTCGGCACCCTCGGCGGCGGCAACCACTTCATCGAGCTGCAGCGCGGCGAGGAGGCGGGCACCCTGTTCGTGCAGGTGCACACCGGCAGCCGCGGCTTCGGGCACGGCCTCGCCACCAACTACTTCGCGATGGCGAAGGACGAGCGGCCCGAGGTGCGCGAGCTCGATCTCGGCTATTTCACGCCGGAGTCCCCGCACTACCGCGCCTACCAGAACGCGGTCGCCGCGGGCGCCAACTTCGCCATCGTCAACCGCCTCGTGCTGTTCGAGAAGATCGCCGAGGCGTTCCGCAAGGTGTTCCGCGAAGACCTCGAGCTCGTCTACGAGATCAGCCACAACCTGGTGCAGGCCGAGCAACACCCCGACTACGGCGACGTGTGGGTGCACCGCAAGGGCGCGACGCGCGCGTTCCCCGCGGGCCACCCAGCCCTGGTCGGCACGCGGTGGGAGACCGAGGGCCACCCGGTGCTCGTACCCGGGAGCAACCGTGACTACAGCTACATCCTCCGCCCCCTGCCGGGCGCGGTGCGCTCGGGGTTCTCGGTGAACCATGGCGCGGGGCGTCGCATGTCGCGGGGAGAGGCGGTGCGCATCCTCGACCAGCGCAAGGTGGACGAGCAGTACCGCCACGCGGGGATCCAGGTGAACGACGACGGTCGGGTGCCGCTCGACGAGTCCGCCGCCTGCTACAAGCCGGCCGAGGAGGTCGTGCGCGCGGTGGTCGACGCCGGGCTCGCGCGCATCGAGCACACCCTCTGGCCCCTCGCGTCGATCAAGGGCAGCGAGGAGCGCGCGGCGCAGGCTGTGCGCAGCGAGCGCAAAGCCCGCGACAAGAGCCGCGATCGTGCGCGCGAAGACGCACGACGCCGCAAAGGGTGAAGGGCCCTGGCACCGGCGCGATGCGATGCGGGTATCGTAACGGCGGCCACGGTCGACGGACCGCTGGGTAGTGGCACGAAATCGGCTCACGCGGGGGATCCCCATGCGCACTTCCTTCGTCCTCGGGTGTCTGTTCGTGGTCGGTTGCACGGGCTCGTCGGAGCCAGCGGACGTCGATGCCGGCGTGCAGAAGAGCGCGCTCTCGCTGAGCGAAGCGCCCGCTGCCACAGCGGGTCGCACGAGCCCCGAGCAGGCCGCGTGGGCCCTCGAGCAGGCCGCCGCGATCGCCGAGCGCAGTGAGCCCTGGCTCGGGGGTGCGCTGCGCTCGGACGACGTCGGCCTGGTGCGCGATGGGGCCGCGTTCGTCGGCCGCGGTCGCGACGGCCAGGGAGTCCCCGCGGGCGACCTCTCCTTGCGCGCCGAGGTCGACGTGCAGAAGGGCCTCGGCTTCGGGCTCGGCGGCGTAGCGCGCTTCCACACCACGCTCGTACCCGTGGGCGCAGCCTCCGTGCAGGGAGCCACGGCGGGTCACCGCGTCGCCTGGCACGACCCCTGGCCCTCGACCGACGTCCTCTTGGTGGCCGGTGCCCGCTTCGCCGAGCTCGCGGTGCTGCTGCGCGATGCGCGCGCGCCCCACCGCTTCGCCTTCTCGGCCAAGCTCCCGAAGAGCCTGCACGACGGTGGCGTCGACGGAGGCGATCGACTCCTCGTCGACGCCCAGGGCCAGCCGGTCCTCCGCGTCCGGGCGCCGTTCGTGATCGACGCGCGCGGCGACCGACGGGCGGCCAGGATCACGTTCGAGGCAGACGAGCTTTCGTTCGACTTCGACCCGAGCGGCCTCGTGTATCCAGCCGTGCTCGATCCGACCCTCGATGTCGCCAACTGGTCGAAGTTCGGAGGCGCGCACCCGGTGAACCCCGAGGGCCCGGTGGTGGTGAACGTCGACGGCAAGGTCTGGTCGATCAACGGCACCAACGGAGAGGTCTACTCGGCGTCGAGCACGACCTACGACCCCACTTCGGTCCTCAGCGGGTGGGGCACGAGCACGGGTCCTGGCGGGCGCCGCTACGGCGCCGGCGCCGCCGACCCGAACGGCGACCTCGTCGTGTTCGGCGGCTGGAACGGGAGCGGCGCGGGCGCCCTCAACACCTGGTCGGTCCGGACGACGAGCTGGTCGGCGGACGCTGCGTTGAACGTGGGGGGCGTGGTCCCCGGCCGCGTCGGCACGGGCGGCACCGGCTTCAAGGCCTGCGGCTTCGGCGTGATCGGCTGCGGCGTCTACCGGCAGGGAACGATCTTCTGGGGCGGCAACGCGGGCACCACGGTCTACACCGACCTGTTCGTCCGCGAGTCGGGGAGCACGTTCTACCGGCTGACGCCCGACGTGAGCGGGGGCAACCCCAACAAGCGCGCGCACATGGCGTTCGTCGGTGACGGCGGCACCAGGATCTTCGTGGCGGGCGGTATCGACACCGCCACGTCGACCCGGCTCGCCGACACCTGGCGCCTCGACTTGAACTACACCGCCTACCCGGTCAGCAGCTGGACGGCGGCGTGGACCCCTATCTGCGGCGCCGCGGGCAAGCCCGCCTGCGGGTGGGGCGCGCGGTACGCCTCGGCCAGCGCCTGGGACAAGGCGCGCAACCGCGTGATCATGGTCGGCGGCGACAATGGCGGCAAGCTCGCCGAGACGGTCGAGTTCGACGTCGCCACCGGCGCGTGGACCGACATCTGCGGCACGTCGAAGACCCCGGCGTGCGCCACCGGCTTCGTCGGCCGCTCGGGCGCGGGGATGACCTGCCTCCTCTACGGCACCACCAACAAGACCCGCTGCTACCTGATGGGAGGCGTCACGAGCGGCGGCCCGAACCAGGAGGCCTGGCAGTACACGGTCCACGGCAACGCGTGCACCTACGACACCGAATGCGACACCGGCAGCTGCCAGGACGGCGCGTGCTGCGAGTCCGCCACGGCGTGCGGCATGTGCAAGGCCTGCAACGTCAAGGGCAGCGAGGGCACCTGCGCCTTCGTGACCGCCGCGTCGACGGGACCGAGCTGCTCGGCGCCGAGCGCGTGCGACGGGGCGGGCGCGTGCCTGCTCACCAGCGGCCAGGCCTGCACGCTCTCCACGCAGTGCCTGTCGGGCTTCTGCGCCGACGGGTTCTGCTGCAACACGGCGTGCGGCGGCCAGTGCGACACCTGTGCCGCCGTGAAGGGGGCCTCCGCCAACGGCACCTGCACCCTGCTCAAGGCGGGCGCCGCCGGCGAGCCGAGCTGCACGCCCGCGGTGTGCAGCGGCACCTCGGCCGTGTGCCCCGGCGGCTGCAGCAAGGACGCCGACTGCTCCTCCAGCAGCTACTGCGCCATCGACGGCAAGTGCAAGACCAAGAAGACGCTCGGCGCCACCTGCGCCCCTGCGAGCGACTGCTTCGGCGGTACGTGCGGCATGTGCGCCTCGGGCAACTGCGTCGACGGCGTGTGCTGCGACGCCGCGTGCGACGGCCTCTGCCAGGCCTGCAACAAGGCGCGCAAGGGCACGACCGCCGAGGACGGCAAGTGCGGCTACGCCGCCGATGGTGAGGCCGACAAGCTCGGACGCTGCGCCGACTCGGGCACCTCGGCCGACACCGGCTGCAAGACCGACGGCAAGTGCGGCGGCGCCGGCGCCTGCCGCTACTACAGCAAGACCACCTCCTGCGGCGGCGCGGGCGCGACCTGCGTCGGCAACAGCGCGAGCGGCCGGTTCTGCGACGGCACCGGCACCTGCGCGGCGTCCGGCGGCACCAGCGACTGTGCGCCTTTCAAGTGCGTCGACGGCGTCGGCTGCCCGACCAGCTGCACCAAGGACACCGACTGCGTGAGCAGCGCGTTCTGCGACGGCGGCACCTGCAAGCCCAAGCTGCTGGCGGGCATCGCCTGCAAGGAGGCCCGCGAGTGCGTCGACGGCGTGTGCGCCGACGGCAACTGCTGCGAGCGCCCCTGCGACGGGCTCTGCGAGGCGTGCAACGTCAAGGGCGTCGAGGGCAAGTGCGCGCCCACCATCGGCACCCCGGCGGTGGGCCACGGGAGCTGCCCCGCCGGCGATCCGACCAAGCCCTGCGAGGCCCCGAGCTGCGACGGCACGGTGCGCGACAAGTGCATCGGTCGTCCGGGCGGCGACGTTCTCTGCCAGGAGAAGAGTTGCAAGGACGGCGTCGAGAAGCCCGAGGCCCGCTGCGACGGCAAGGGCGCGTGCGCCGCGTCCACGCCGCGCACCTGCGCGCCCTATGTCTGCGCGCTCGACGGGTGCCGCGACAAGTGCACGAGCAACGCCGACTGCACGGGCTCCACCACCTGCGACGTCGCGTCGGGCAAGTGCGTGAACTCCGGCCGCTGCGACGCCGACGGCTACACGGCGATCTCGGGCGACGGCGCCACCAAGCAGGACTGCCGGCCGTTCAAGTGCGAGGCCAACGGCACCTGCAAGAACACCTGCGGCTCGAGCGCCGACTGCGTCGCGCCCAACCTGTGCGACCCGACCACCAACAAGTGCGCGCCGCCCGACGCCACCGGCGGCGCCACCGACGACTCCGGCGGCTGCGCCCACGGCGCGGGGCAGGCCAACGGCGGCGTCCTCGGCGCCCTGTTCGGAGTGCTGGCGCTCGGCCTGCTCCGTCGGCGTCGCTGACTTGCGCCCCCCCCTGCTCCGCGCTCAAGAAACGCCCCTGCCTGGAGGGTCGACTTGGGCGCGTTGAAGGGTTCCATCACGTACGCGAAGTTCCTCGTCCGCGGCGCCCTGCCCGACGACCTGCACCAGAAGTTCCTCGCGCGCATCCGCACGCGCGCGTTCAAGCCGCTCACGCCCGAGGACGAGGACGACGTCTCGGTCGGCTTCATGCCGATCGAGCGGCCGTTCGACGACGACCCGAGCTTCCGCGCCGACGGCACGTTCTTCGGGGGCTACCTCGCGCTCGCCATGCGCCTCGACCGCTGGAAGTTCCCGAGCTCGCTCGTGAAGTCCAAGATGGCCGCCGCCGAGAAGGCCTACCTCGAGAAGCACCAGAAGGAGCGCCTCTCGCGCGCCGAGAAGGCCGAGCTGCGCGACACGGTGGAGCGCCGCCTGCGCCGCGAGGGGGAGCCGACCTCCAAGGCGATCGATCTCGCGTGGAACCTACAGGCCGGCGAGCTGCGGGTCTTCGGTCGCTCCAAGGTGCTGCTCGAGCACCTCACCGAGCTGTTCGAGAAGGCCTTCGCGGTCGAGCTCGTGGCCGCGAGCCCGTATCCGCTGGCCCTCGAGCAGAAGCTCCCCAAGGACGTCGAGAAGGCCCTCGTCCACGTCGAGCCCTGCTCGTTCCACACCAAGAAGCAGCCGCAGACCGGCGCCGCGCGCAGCACGGAGCCGTCGCTGGCCGAGCTCGTGGAGAGCCGCCGGTTCCTCGGCCGCGAGTTCCTCACCTGGCTGTGGTTCCGCAGCGAGATCCTCGGCAACGAGCTGCGCATCGAGGGCTTCGGCACCTGCGAGCTCTGGCTCGAGAAGTCGATCGTCCTCGAGGCCACCACCGAGGCCGGCAAGGAGAAGGCCACGCTCACCGGCGTCGCCCCGAGCGGCGCCCCCGAGGCCAAGCGCGCGCTGCAGCAGGCCAAGCTGCCGACCCGCGCCAAGCTGTGCGTGCGGCGCGGGGATCAGGACTTCGCGCTGACGCTCGACGCCGACAGCATCGGCCTCTCGGGGGTGAAGATCCCGGCGCTGCTCACCGGCGAGGGCGACGATCCCTTCCACGAGCGCATGCAGCTGGTCGAGGAGATCGAGAGCGCCATCGAGTCGCTCTACAAGCAGTTCCTCGTGGAGCGCGTGCGCAGCGGCTTCACCGACGAGACCCTGCCGGCGATGTACGCGTGGCTGCACGAGGAGGACGACGCGGTCGTCGCCAAGCACCGCCGCGCCGCCAAGCGACCGGCCACCGCGGACGCCTGAGCACGATGGTCCGCGTCCCCGCCACCGAGATGGTCGGTGTCACGCTCACGAGCGACGAGGCGCACCGGCTCCTCGCGGCGCTCGGTGACGGCAAGCTCGGCGACCCGAGCCTGCCCGAGAACCAGGCGCTGCACCGCAAGCTCCAGGTGATGCTGCAGATCGCGACCGCGACGGAGCGCCGCAAGGCGCGATAGGCTCGCGCCATGTCTCGCTGGGTCGCCTCGATCCTCCTCACCGTGCTCGCCGCGTGCACGCCCGCGCGGGGCCCCGTCGACCCGAACCCGACCCAAGAGTCCGAGTGCAAGCCGCCCGCCCCGACCCCCGAGGCCGCGTATCGCCCGGGGTGGGACAAGGCCGGGCTCGCCGCCGACCTCGCCACGATGCAGGCCGACGTCGGGCCTTCGTCGGCCGTCCCACCCTCGGAGGCGTTCACCACCGCCAAGCGGGCGCTCGACGCCGAGAAGTGGCTCGACGCCGCCGAGCGCTTCCGCGCCGTCGCCAAGTCCACGACCGAGGAGCGGTGGACGCGACAGCAGGCGCAGTACTACCTCGCCGTCGCGCTCTACAAGCTCACGTTCTACACGGAGGCCGGCACACTCATGCGCAGCATCCGCGCGACCGCGGGCCACCCCAAGGCCGACATGGCCACGACCTGGCTCCACGCCAAGTGGTGCGACGGCTGACGTCAGTGCTCCACCTCCGCGCGGGCGCGGTCGCGGAGCGCGAGCTCGTCGCGCAGCCCCGTGAGCCGGGCCGGTCGCTCGTCGCGCCGCGCGCGCCCCGAGAGCGCGATCACGCGGAGCGAGGCGGCGATCTGTTCGAGCCCCTGCGCTGTGGCAGCAATGTCAGCATCGAGGCGATCGATCTCCGCGCGCTCGTCCAGCAGCCAGAGCCGCGTCTCCTCGTTGGCCTCGGTCTCCGGTCCGAGGCGCGCGAGCTTGCGCTCCACCTCGGCGCGGTCGAGCCGCGCGCGGCGGCGGCGGTGCGTCGCGAGGGCGCGATCGAGGTCCACCGCACGGGTGACGAGCCCGTCGATTTCGGTCGCCACCCGCTCCATCGTCGGGTCGTCCCGGGTCGCGCGTCGCGCCTCGGCCGCCGCCGCGTAGACCTGCCCGAGCGGGGTGCGTCGCCGCCGCGCGGCGCCGAGCAGCAAGAGCACGAGCCCGGGCACCGCCAGCGCGAGCACGGCCCCGGTCGCCTTCGCGAAGCGGTGCCACACCGGGACCGGCGTGGGCGCCTTCTGCTCCGCCACCGCCATCGTGCCGCGCAGGGTGGCGACGAAGCCCTCGGTCGTCAGCAGCCGCTCGTGCGCCAGCTCCTCGAGGCGCGGGACGAGGCAAGGCGCCGCGAGGCCGTGCAGCGCGCAGAGCGGCGCCGCCTCGCCGGTGACGACGAACCGCGTGAGGTGGCGCGCCTCGTCGTGGTGCTCGAGGCGTAGCCCGACGCCGTCGAGCCGGTAGAGCCCGCCCGCAACGAACCGGTCCCCGTCGAGGTGGGTGACCGCGTCCCAGGCCACGCCGTCGTGCTGGGTCGCGACCAGGCCCTGCACCACGATCGAGTCCCCCTTCGCGGCCAACAGGGCGATCGGTCGCTGCGGCGAGAGCGCGGTGACCTCGGCCTGCGCGGTGGGCGCGACGGACAGGAGTGCGACCCCGAGCAGCGCGGCCTTCATCGGAGGTACCCGTGCGCCGACCCGCGCAGGAGCACCGCGAGGACCAGCGGCTCGCCGACCTGCGCCGTTCCGAGCACCGCCTTCGAGAGGCGACGCAGGCGCGCCGCGTCGAGGGCGAGGCGGGGCTCGGCGAGCTTGGTCGAGGCCGCCTCGAGCACGGTCGCGCGTTCGTCGAGCAGCTTGGCCGCGCCCGCGCGGTCGCCGAGGTCGACCCGCTGGGCCGCGGCGAGGATGGTCTCCCCCGCCTCGAACGCCTGCATCGCCGCGCGCACGCTGGGGCTCTCGGTCTTGGCGCTCTCCGCCGGGCCCTCCACGTAGTCGAGCTTCACCGGCAGCTCGACGGTGACGTTCTTCTTGGTGAGGCGGTCCTTGTAGCGGACCTCGACGCTCGCGATCGAGCGCTTGCCGACGCCTGCCGGCACCGCGAGCCGCAAGAGCAGCGCGTGACGATCGTCGCGCGCGAACGCGGGGACGAAGAAGCGCATGCCACCGTCGGCGTCAAGCTCGCGATCCTTCTTGATGCCGTCCTTCTTCTGCGCCTGGCCGTCGAGGGCCACCTCCTGGGCGCGGACCAGCGCCGCCGCCTCTTCGCCGAGCACGTGCGAGCCGAACGCCTTCACCGCATCCACGTCGGGCCGCAGGCGCACCCGCACCTCGACCGCCTGCGCGACCGGCTGCAGGCGCGCGTCGAGCTCCTTGGTCAGAGCCCCGGCGATCTGTGCGCTGTCGGCCACGTAGTAGTACGCGCCTGCGCCGTGGTCGGCGATGCCGCTCATGAGGCTCGCGTCGAAGTCCTCGCCGAGCCCGAAGGTGCTGGTCTGCACCGCGTTGGCCTCGAAAGCCTTGGCCGCGCGCTTCTCGAGGCCGAGCCGGCTCGTGTCACCGGCGTTGGCGTGGCCGTCGGAGAGGAGCATCACGATCTTCACCGCGTCGGGCGAGATGGTCGGCGTGGCGGCCTGCGCGTACCCGAGGTCGAGACCGGCGGAGATGTTGGTGCCGCCGTCCGCCTTCACCTCGGCGATCTTGCCGAGCACGGCCGTCTTGCGCGGGCCGATGGCGCCGTCGACCACGAGCACCTGCGCGCTGGTCGAGAACGTGACCATGGAGAAGTCGTCGGTGGGCTCGAGGCGGTCGACGAGCGCGATGGCCGCCTTCTTGGCGTTCTCCATCGCCATGCCGCTCATCGAGCCGCTCACGTCGAGGACGAGGTGCACCGACAGCGGCGCGCGACCGGCGGACTTGGCGCTCGATCGCATCGCGACGCGCAGCCCCACGAAGCCGCCCGTCGCGGGGAGCGCCGTTCGCTCGAGGTCCACGGCGAAGGAGAGCGCGTTGCTGGTCGGCGGGTCGATGGCCGGCGCGTAGGTCGCGCCGAAGTCGCCCACGAGGTCACTCAGGTCCTTCGAGACGGTGCCCTTGGCGAGCGCGGCGTCGAACGCGGTGAGCGCCGCACCACCCGGACGGTACGTCGTCGCGTAGCGGGCGTTGGGGTCGAGCTTGATCGGCAGGTTCGCGGCGATGCCACCGAGCCCCTTGCCCGTGTCGGCCAAGGGAGAGCCGGGAGGCGCGACGCTCGTCGGGTCCGGCGGCTTGGCCTGGCCGTCGACGAGCGCCACCTTCTTCTTCGCGTCCGCGGGGTCGGCCTTCAGCCCGGCGCCCTGCGTGGCCGCGGGCGAGGCCGTCTTGTCGTCCTTGTTGTTCTGTTCCTTCTTCTCCGCGGCGGAGCTCGCCGCCATCGGCGCGCTCTCTTCGCGCGCTCCCCCCGCCATGCACCCCGGCGTGACCACCGACACCGACACGACGGACACGACTCCCCACGCTGCGCCAAAGCGCATCGACGACGCGACCATGGAACCTCCTCGGCGACTCCACCCGGAGCGCGCTGGGTCTCTCCCTGTCTACGTGCGGGAGAGGCCGACGATCTGCCCCTATCGACACGGATCCCGGACGGTCCTTGGCGATGTACCCTCCAGCACCTGGCCACCGCCCCCGATTCCCGCGCGTTCCACCACGCCGACCCGCGGCAGGCCAAGACGCGCCTGCTCATCGCCGCCCTCTCCGGGGTCGGGGTGACCCTCGTCCTCCCCCAGCGGTTCGGGTGGGCCATCCGCGGCATCGTGGGCTGGGACGTGTTCGCGCTGGTGCTGCTCGCGATCATCACCCACCTGGTGCTGTCGCTCTCGCCCGAGGACACGCACCGGCGCGCCGCCGGCGAGGACCCGGGCCGTACCCTCGTGTGGTTCGTGGTGCTCCTCGCCTCCACCGTGTCGCTGTTCTCCGCGGTCGGCGTCATGCGCCACGCGCGCGAGCTCGCCCCGCATGCGGTGATGCCGCTCGGGATCGCCTGCGTCGCCGCGGTGGTGCTGGCCTGGCTGCTCACCCACGTGAGCTACGCGCTGCGCTACGCACACCTCTACTACCGCGACGACGACGAGGGCGTGGGCGGCCTCGCGTTCCCCGGCGGCGAGGCCCCGTGCCTCTCGGACTTCGTCTACTTCGCGGTGGTGCTCGGCATGTGCTTCCAGACCTCGGACGTGAGCATCACGAGCCGCCAGCTCCGCCGGGCGGTACTGTTCCACTCGCTGCTGTCGTTCGCCTACAACACGGCGATCCTGGCGCTGACGATGAACCTCGTGTTCGCGCAGATCGGGTGAAGCCGCTTCGAGAGTGACTGAAAGGCCCCGGCCGATCACTCCGGGAGGGCGGGCAGATCGGCCCGCTTCACGCGCACGTCGGCGAGCGGGACGAAGGACTCGAAGCCGCTGATCTTGACCAGGATGCGCTCGTCCTGCGCCTTGTCGGCCACCTCGGCGGGCTTCTGCGCGCCGCCGACCAGCACGGTGACCTTCTGGCCCGGCATGAGCGCCCAGCCGCGGAGCTCCTTCTTCTTGACGTCGTACTTGGGGCCCGTGGTGCCGATGGGGCGCACCTTGATGAACGCGCCCTCGCCGACCACCAGCACCGGCCGCAGGGTGTCGCTCCCGGGCGAGACCGGCGCCAGCACGCGCTGGTCGATGAGCACCTCGGGCAGCGCGAAGTTGGTGTCGAAGGGCCGCGCATCGCCCTCGGGCACGAGCAGCTTGACCGAGCCGATGCGGGTCCACAGATCGCCCTCGGCGGGGCCGGCCGCGAGCAGCGTGGTCGTGCCGATCTTCCCCTTGCCCACCACGTGGAACGGGATGCCGTTGGCCATCACCACGCCGGTCTCGGTCTTGGGGGCCTCAGGCTTGCGCGGCTTGGCCTGCCCGAAGGTCCACCACTTGGACGGCGGGTCGATCACCCAGCCGTCCTCCATGGTCTCGAACAGGAGCTCGCACCCCTCGAAGGCCTTCTTGCGCTTCTGGGCGTCGGCGGTCACCTCGGCGGGGAGCGCCTCGGGATCGAGCGCGCTCTCGAACGCCTCGCGCTTGTCACCGAGGACCTCCTTGATCGAGCGCTTGGCGATGATCTTGCGGAGGGTGTCGTCGACGAAGCCCTTCCAGCGATCGGTGAGCTCGACGCGGCGGGTCTTGAGCGCGCCGCCGTCGGCCTCCTTGGCCTCCGAGATGGCCTTGAAGGCCGCGACGTAGTCCCACTTGGCCTCGAGCTTCTTGACCTGCTCGTCGACGTGCACGAGCTCGCAGCGCTTGCGCTCCTTGCCGGTCGCGTCCTTGGTCTCGTTGTAGGCCTCGTCGATCTGCGGGTCGTCCGACGTATAGGGGGCGATCTTGGCGAGGTTCTTCTTCACGCCCTCGTCGTTGCAGGCCTCGGCGGCCTCGAGGGCCTTCTCGAAGTACTTGCGGGCCGCGATGCGCAGGGCGGACTTGCCGGCGGCGAACTGCCCGTACTTCTGGAACACCTCGACCAGCGCGTCGGGGTCGCCCTTCTTCTTGGCGCGCTCGAGGGCGTAGTTGGCCTGCTCCTCGGTCTGCCCTTCCCCGGCCTTGGGCTTGGGCTCGCTCGGACCGCACGCCGAAAAGGCAGCGGCCGCGACGATGCAAGCGACGATCGAAGACCAACGACGCATGACAGTCCTCCCGGGAGGACGCGAGAACTAGCACATGATAACCGGGTGCGGCGATGTCGACCCACATCTCCGCCTTCCGCCCGGTGCCGCGCACGGGGGTCATCTTCGTCACCACCGAGGCCACCAAGCTCGGGTTCTCCCCCCAGGACCCGGACTGGTGCAACCTCGGGCAGGGTCAGCCGGAGACCGGCCCCCTCCCCGGCGCCCCGGCGCGCATGGAGGCGGTCCCCATCGGCAGCGACGACCAGGAGTACGCCCCGGTCGCCGGTCTGTGGGAGCTCCGCGAGGCCATCGCCGACCTCTACAACCGCATGTTCCGCCGCGGCCTCGGCAGCAAGTACAGCGCAGAGAACGTGAGCGTGTCCGGCGGCGGTCGCGCCGCGCTGACGCGGGCCGCCGCCTCGCTGGGCCAGATCAACCTCGGCCATTTCCTCCCCGACTACACCGCCTACGAGGAGCTGCTCGACGTCTTCGGCAACTTCGCCGCCATCCCCATCCTGCTCGAGGGTGACCGCGGCTACTCGTTCTCGGTCGGCGACCTGCGCCGCGAGATCCTGGGCCGCGGGCTCTCGGCGCTCCTCCTCAGCAACCCGTGCAACCCCACCGGCAAGCACATCCGCGGCGGCGACCTCGCGGCCTGGGTACGCACGGCGCGCGAGCTCGACTGCGCGATCCTGCTCGACGAGTTCTACTCGCACTACGTCTACTACCCCGAGCGCGAGGGCGACGAGTCGCCCGACCTCGCGGCGAGCGCGATGGAGAGCGCTGCGCGCTACGTCGAGGACGTCGACAAGGATCCGATCCTCATCTTCGACGGCCTCACCAAGAACTGGCGCTACCCGGGCTGGCGCGTCACCTGGACGGTCGGCCCCAAGTCGGTCATCGAGGCGGTCTCGAGCGCGGGCAGCTTCCTCGACGGCGGCGGCAGCAAGCCGATGCAGCGCGCCGCGTGCGCCCTCCTCTCCCCCGAGCACGTGCGCGCCGAGACGGCGGCGATCCACACGAGCTTCACGAGGAAGCGCAAGCTCGCCATCGAGCGCCTGCGCGCCATGGGCGTCACCATCGACGCCGAGCCCGAGGGCACGTTCTACGTGTGGGGCTCGGTGGAGGACCTGCCGGCCTCGATCGCCGACGGGCAGTCGTTCTTCCGCGCTGCCCTCGAGCACAAGGTGATCTGCGTGCCGGGCGAGTTCTTCGACGTCAACCCGGGCAAGCGTCGCACCGGCCGCGCGTCGCGGTTCCGCCACCACATCCGCTTCTCGTTCGGCCCGAGCGAGGAGACGCTGATCAAGGCCTTCGATCGCCTCGCCGCCATGGTCGCGGCCGCCAAGTGAGCCGAGGGTGGGCACGCCCGAGCGGCTCGTCGCGGCCCTGACGAAGCGCTTCCGCCAGGCAGCGGACGAGGAGCGCGCGGCGGGCATGAAGGCCTACATGCGCGACCAGTTCGCCTTCTTCGGGATCCCCAAGGACCAGCGTGTGGAGCTCGAGCGGGAGGCGATCGCCGAGGTGCTCGGCGGGCCGCGGGGCACCCTGACCGAGGCCGAGCTCGCGACGACCGTTCGCCTCCTGTTCGCGAAGCCCGAGCGCGAGTTCGCCTACGCCGCCCTCGCGCTGTTGCGGCGGCACGTGCCCAGGGTCGCGACGCCGGCCTTCCTCGCCGTGCTGCGCGAGCTCGTGCTCGAGAAGTCGTGGTGGGACACGGTCGACGATCTCGCGCAGAACACGGTCGGCCCGCTGGTGGCGCGCTACCCGGTGCTCGCCACGGTCATGGACGAGTGGGCGCGCTCGGACCAGCTGTGGATCGCCCGGACGGCGATCCTCCACCAGAACAAGTACCAGGCGAAGACCGACGCGAAGCGCCTGTTCGCCTACTGCAAGGCGCGGGCGCAGGAGAAGGACTTCTTCTACCGGAAGGCCATCGGGTGGGCGCTCCGCAACTACGCGGCCACCGCGCCCGAGGCCGTCGCGCGCTTCTGCGACGAGAACGAGCGCATCCTCTCCGGACTCTCGCTGCGCGAGGCCCGACGCGGCGTCGAGCGCGCGCAGACCGAGCGCTGACACTCGCGCGACGCGCGCGCGACGCGCTCCGCGAAGGGCCGGTGGCGGTGCGAAGCGCGCGGGATCGAGCGAGTGGTGCGCGCACTTCGCAGCCCGCGCGGCGACGGCGACGATCACCGCGTGGCCACGCGCTTGCAATCGACCGAGACCCGACAAGGAGGTGCTCATGCACCAGTCGATTGCTCGGGCGTCCGTACGCGCACCCGTGTCGTTCGCGTTCGCCCTCGGGGTCTGCTCGATCACCGTCGCCGCCCACGCCCAGAACCACGAGGACGATCCGCCGGCGCCCAAGGCACCGCTCGCGCCCCCCGCGCCACCACCGCAACCGCCCCCGACCGCTTCGATCAAGGTCGAGACCTACGCGACCGGCAAGCCGACCGCCGACGCGGCACCGGCCGCGAGCAGCGGCTCGTCGGATCCGCTCGTCGACCAGAAGTTCTTGAACGGCTTCCGGCTCGGCTACGGCTACGTCATGGACGCCGACAAGCCGTCGCAGGCGTTCGACGGCCAGACGCTGGCGCACAAGGTCGGCATGCGCTCGCCGCACCAGTTCCTCATCGGCTACGAGGGCATGTGGCGCATGACGGGCTCGTCGTGGCTCAACGTGATCCTGGTCGGCAACGTGATGGCGAGCGGCCTCGAGCAGAGCAAGTTCTGGCCGAACGGCAACATGCTGATCGGGTTCGAGCTCAAGAACTCGTTCCAGCTCGGCGTCGGCGTCAACCTCACGCCGCTGCGCGAGAGCTTCGCCCACACCATCTTCGCCGCGGGCTGGACCCCGCGCGCGGGCGCGTTCTACGTGCCGCTGCACTTCTTCTTCATCCCCGACGTCGACGGCAACCACCGCATGGGGGTGACCACCGGCGTGACCTGGTGAAGGCGAGATCAGTGCGGGGCGGCCGGCGGGG
>CAZUZY010000080.1:0-26192 GCA_964624885.1 uncultured Polyangiales bacterium
CGGCGCGGAGCGGCTCACGGTCGTCGACCTGCCCGAGGCCGTGGCGGCGCAGGTCCGCGCGATCGAGGCCGGCCGCCTGGTCGCGCGCGATCTCACGGGCACCGAGCCGGAGCGCATGGCCCCACCCCGCGTCGCCGAGCTCTGCGAGGAGGCGTTCGCCGGCACCTCGGTCGCGGTGCGCGTGGAGCGCGACGTGTCGGGGTACCCGTTGCTCGCCGCCGTCGCGCGCGCCTCCACCGTGGTCGAGCGGCACCGCCCGTGCGTGATCGAGCTCGAGTGGAAGCCCAAGGGCCCCGTCCAGGGGACGGTGGTCCTCGTCGGCAAGGGCGTCACCTACGACACGGGCGGCGCGGACCTGAAGACCGATGGGGCGATGGCCGGCATGTCGCGCGACAAGGGCGGCGCCGGCGCGGTCGCGGGGGTGCTGCGGGCGGTCGCGGCGCTCGACCTGCCCGTCCGCGTGGTCGGCCTCCTCGGCATGGTGCGCAACAGCATCGGCGAGGAGTCGTTCGTGACCGACGAGATCATCCGGTCCCGGGGCGGCGTCCGCGTCCGCATCGGCAACACCGACGCCGAGGGGCGCCTCGTGCTCTCCGACCTGCTCGCCCGCGGTCGCGAGATCCTCGAGGGCGTCGACGGCGCCTCGCTCTTCTCGGTCGCGACCCTCACCGGCCACGTCTACCGCGCCCACGGGCCCTACACCGGCGCGCTGTGCAACGCCCCTGCGCGCGACCTGGTCGCCCGTCTCGACAAGATCGCGGAGGCGTGGGGCGAGCCGATGGAGCACGCGCGCCCCCGCCGCGAGGACTACACCCTCATCGCCGGCCGCTCGAGCGCGGAGGACGTGGTGAGCTGCAACCGCCTGCCCTCGGTGAGCACGCCGCGCGGCCACCAGTTCCCGTTCGCCTTCCTCGACGTGTCGGCGGGGCTCCGCGGCGGCGCACTGCCGTTCGTCCATCTCGACATCGGCGGGGCGGCGGTCGACCCGCCGGACTGGCAGTTCGGCAAGCCGACGGCCATCCCCGTGAGCACCCTCACCTCGTGGCTCGCGGGCGGCGTGTAGCGTTGCCTTCCCTCTCGCGCGAGGACGTCGCCCGCTGGCAGATGGGCTCGCGCGAGAACCCGATGGAGATCACCGCCGTCGTGCGGCTCGCCGGGGAGATCTCCCTCGCCGAGGTGCGCGCGCTCGCGGCGACACGCCTCCGGGCGTTCCCGCGCCTCCGCGCCCGCGTGGTGCCCCACTTCTCGGGGTTGCACTGGGTCGAGGAGGCCGACTTCGAGGTCGCGCGACACGTGCATGCGGCGACCACCGCGCCCTCCGAGCGAGCCCTCGCGGAGCTCGTGTCGCGTCTCGCCTCCGAGCGCCTCGACGACCGGCGGCCGCTGTGGGGGCTGCACGTCGTCGACGGCATGCCGGGCAGCACCACGCTGGTGGCCCGGTTCCACCACGTGGTCGCCGACGGCCTCGCGCTCCTCCAGGTGCTGCAGGCCCTGTGCGACGAGGGCGCCGCGGGGGAGCGCCTGCTGCCACCACCGGTGTCGGTGGCCGAGGAGCGGCGCAGCGAGCTCGAGGGCGCGCGGCGGCTCGCGCGGCTCATCACCTCGCGCCCCGATCCGTCGACCGTGCTGCGCAGGCCACCCTCGGTGCACAAGCGCGTGGCCTGGTCCGCAGCGCTCCCGCTCGACGACCTGCGGGGGATTGCGCGCCGGCACGGCGTCCGGACCCACGAGGTGGTGCTCTCCCTGTGCACGGGGGCCGTCCACCGCGCGATGGGCGCCGTCGATCCTTCGCTCGTCGTCCGCGCGATGGTCCCGATCAGCCTGCGCCGCCGGGACGACCGTGACCTCGGCAACCACTTCGCCTCGGTGTTCCTCCCGCTGCCGCTCGGCCTCCGCGATCCACAGGCCCGCCTCGCGACCATCGCCGGCGCGACCCGCGACGCGCGCGCTCATTTCGGCAAGGGCACAGGGGTGCGTCTGCTCGGGCTGGTCGGAGGGATCGGCGCCCGCCTCGAGCGGGCCGCGGTGCAGTGGCTCTCCGCGCGGGCCTCGCTCGTCGTCAGCAACCTGCCCGGTCCGACCGAGCCGTTGCACCTCGGCGGTCACCGGGTGCAGGCCCTGGTCGGCTTCGCGCCGGTGACCGCGAGCCTGTCGTTCGGGGTCACGGTGGTCGGGCACGCGGGGGAGCTCCGCGCCGGGGTGGTGGTGGGCAGCGCCGACGGCCTCGATCCGTGGTCCGTCACGGCCGCCGTGGACGTGGAGCTCGAGGCGCTCCTCGCCGGCGGATCCGGTCGCTAGGAGACGTGCACGCCCCGCATGCGGTCGATCTTGGCGAAGTGCTCGCGGATCAGGGCGGCCAGCTGCCGGTCGGTGGGGCGATCGATGGTGACCATCTCGACCACCCTCGCGGCGATGGCGGGCGCGTGGGCCTGCAGGTGGTTGAGCAGCTCCTGCTTGGCCGTGCCGGCACCCATGAGCAGGATGGCCTCGGCGTCGAGCAGCGCCTTGGCGACGTCGGCGTAGAAGGCCGCGTCGGGCAGGTGCTGGTGCTGCTCCTTGTGCCGGGGCGCGTGGTGATGGGCCTGCACGTGGACCACCTCGTGCTCGTCGGCGTGGAGCACACGGGCTTCCTTGTGATCGATGACCACCGCGACATGGGTGTGGGACATGCCTCCCGAGCATCAAGCGGCGTGCCACCAGGGAGGGGGCTCGGATCGCGGACGACGGTCGACGGCGGGCTGCAAAGGGACGCGGAGGCCGCACCGGTTGCGGGACGGCCCGGCCCTCACGCGAGGGGCTTGTCGGGCGGCGGCAGCGCGGCGACGAAGTCGTTCGCGAACCGTGCCTCGTACTGGTCCATGAGGGACTCGATGCGGTCGCGATCGGGCGACCGCAGCACCATCCCGACGTGATGGGGGTTGTCGGTCATGCGCCACACGATCTCCGGGTCCACGTAGGCGCTGGTGTCGGGCTGCTCCTGCTTGGCGAGCGACACGAGCAGCGCCGCGTACTCGGAGCGGCGCGGCGGCAGGACGTAGGGGATCTTGCCCTGCGACACCTCGATCTTGGCCCACTCGTGCCAGAGGTTGACGCCGGTCGAAGCGGAGACGAGGTCGGAGATGTGCACGCCGCCCACCCGCGCGGCGGTCTCGAGGAAGTAGATCGTGCCGTCCTCGCCGCGGATCAGCTCGGTGTGGGTGACACCCCGCACGATGCCGAACTCCCGGATGACCGCGCGGTTGGCCTCGAGCAGCTGGCGCTCGAGCACGCTGCCGCGCGCCACGGTGCGGGTGCCGAACACGCCGCCGTCGGTGGTCAGCGCCAGCAGGGGGCGTCGGTACTGGTGGCACTCGGCGAACAGGATCTGCTTCTCCCAGGTGACCGAGTCCACGTGGAACACGTCGCCGGGGATCATCTTCTCGATGAGGTGGAACGACTGCTGGTCGCCCAGGGCCTCGAGGGACTTCCAGAGGGTGTCCTTCTCGAAGTGCTTCTGGATGCCGACGGCCGAGGCGGCCGACCGGGGCTTGATGAGCCAGGGCCCGGGCACCTCGTCGAGGTACCTGGCGATGCGCCCGTGGTTGAGGGCGCCGACGAACGGCGGCACCGGGATGCCGTGGTCGAGCGCGCGCTGGCGCATCGCGAGCTTGTCGCGGAAATAGCGGGCCGTGGTCTCGCCCATGCCCGGGATGCGGAGGTGCTCACGGAGCAGGGCGACGAGCTCCACGTCGTAGTCGTCGAGCGGCGCGAGGCGCGTGATGTCGTGCTTGCGCATCAGCCAGCTGACCGAGGCCACCACGTGCTGGCGATCGTCGAAGCTCTCGAGGGCGAACACCTCGTCGATCGCGTGGCGGGCCCATGGCCGCTCGAGCAGCGACTGGACCGTCAGGAGCAGAACTTTGCACCCCTCGGCCTTGCACTGCTCGATGAACTCGTTCCCCTTGAAGTAGCTGGAAACGCAGAGGATCGTGATGTCGCGGGGGTGCAGCTCGCCTTGTTCGGACACGGTGGCCCGACGGTAACACAGTGCTATGCGCTGGACCCATGTCGGTTTCTTCGAAGCTGGGTGGGGCGGTCGCGGGAGTCCTGGGCGTGCTGGTGGCGGGGACCGTCGTGGTCGCCTGCTCGGCGGGTTCGGACAAGAGCGCGGGGGTGCTGACGGGCGACGGCGGGGACCTCGACGGCGGCATCGAGCTCGATGGTGGCATCCGGGTGGACGGCGAGGTCCCGGACGGCGGCATCGTCGGCGACCCCCAGACCTGCGAGGAGGCCGCGGCGGCCAAGGCCTACGTCGGCTGCGACTTCTGGCCGACGGTGGTGGCCAACAACGTCTGGTCGATCTTCGACTACGCGGTCATCGTGGCCAACGCGGGCGACTCCCCCGCCGACATCGAGGTCACGGGCCCCGGCGGCGTCAGCCAGAAGGCGACCGTCGCGCCGGGCGAGCTCTCGAAGGTGTTCCTCCCCTGGGTCAAGGATCTCAAGGGCCCCGACACCGACGCGTGTGGCACGGCGACCGCGCTCAAGAACTCGGTGCGCTCCAACAAGGGCGCCTACCACCTCACCAGCAGCCGACCGGTGACCGTCTATCAGTTCAACGCGCTCGAGTACAAAGGCGCGGGCGGCAAGCCTGGCAAGAGCTGGGCGGGCTGCCCGGGCGACACGGCGTGCCCCACCTCGGGAGGCAAGGTCGGGTGCTTCTCGTTCTCCAACGACGCCTCGCTCCTGCTCCCGAGCACCGCGATGACCGGCAACTACCGCGTGACCGGCGTCACCGGCTGGACGGCCAAGGGTCTGTTCGGCGACACGCCCGTGCTCGGCGCCTACGTCACCATCACCGCCACGCGCGACGGCACCAACGTCACCGTCAAGGTCGGCCCGAAGGGCAACGTGCTC
This sequence comes from uncultured Polyangiales bacterium, assembly GCA_964624885.1. Taxonomy (GTDB): domain Bacteria; phylum Myxococcota_A; class Polyangia; order Polyangiales; family JADJMO01; genus JADJMO01. The sequence goes on from CAZUZY010000080.1 coordinate 4,897, forward strand.
GCGGGCGGCGCCATCCCGGCGACCGGCCCCGGCGGCACCATCACCGCCAGCATGAACGCCGGCGACGTGATCGAGCTGGTCGGCGACGCCAAGACCACGGCGGACCTCTCGGGCTCGCTCGTGAAGGCCGATCAGCCGGTGCAGGTCATCGTCGGCGTGCCCTGCATCCAGACCCCGATCGGCACCCAGGCGTGCGACCACGTCGAGGAGTCGGTGTTCCCCGCCGAGACCCTGGGCAAGGACTACTTCGTCACCGTGCCCACGAGCCCCAACGCGAAGGTCGTCGGGCACGTGGTGAAGATCTACGGCAACGTCGACGGCACCACCCTCACCTATGCGCCGAGCAAGCCGGCCGGCGCGCCGAGCACCATCAACGCCGGCGACGTGGTCGACCTCGGACAGGTCACCAAGGACTTCCGCGTCACCGGTGACCAGGCCTTCGCGGTGGGCTCGTTCATGCTCGGCGGCGCGCTGCTCGACCCGGGTGCGGCGGTCGGCTCGCAGAAGGGCGATCCCTCGCTCAGCTTCTCGACGGCAATCGAGCAGTACCGCAAGCGCTATGTGTTCCTCGCGCCGGACGACTACGACGTCAGCTTCGTCGACATCGTCTACCCCGACGGCACCAGCATGAAGCTCGACGGCACCACCGTGCCGAGCGGCGCGGCGATCACGGGCGGGTTCTCCATCGCGCGCGTGAAGCTCGGCGCCGGCAAGTCGGGCGCGCACACGCTCGAGGCCAGCAAGCCCGTCGGCGTGCAGGTGATGGGGTACGGCTCGTACACGAGCTACCAGTACCCGGGCGGCCTGGATCTCAAGGCGATCGCCCCGCCGCCGGTGAAGTAGCGCTCGTTCCTGGGCGGCCGCCCGTGGAGGCGGCTCGCTCCGGTCACTTGTTGCTGTTGCGGCCGCCCGTGGAGGCGGCCGCTGTTCCCTGCGCTCGCCTGCGGCTCGCTCCGGTCACTTCTTCCCCTCGTTGTTCTCGAGGAACTGCAGGCACGAGAGGCCCTCGCGCTTGTCGAGGTCCTTGTCGGCGTCCTTGATGTGGAACAGGACGTCGATCTTGAACGCGCACTTGGCCCAGTCGCGCGCGTGCTTGGCCTCGAGGAAGCAGCGCTTCTCCTCCACCGCGTACTTCTTGCCGACGCTCTTGCGGCAGTCGACGAGGAACGGGTCGCGATCCTTCTCCACGGTCTCCTCGGCGCTCTTGCCCATGCGCTCGACCAGCGTGTCCTTGGCCGCGGCCTCCTTGCCACAGGCGACGGCGTGCTCGCGCGCGGAGACCTTGGCGAGCTTCACGTAGTGCTCGGCCCAGCCGCGACACTCGTCCTCGTCGAGGCTGCGGGGGAGCGAGTCGCAGGCGACGGCCGAGACCGCGAGAGCGAGGAGGAGGCGCTTCATCGGCCCGGACTACCGGCGCTCGCCGGCCGTGTCCAGGTCGCGCGCGCGCCCGCTGCCTAGGGCTTCTCGCTCGTCAGCCAGAACGCGTAGTTCCAGTACGCATCGCACTCGCCGAGGTAGAAGGCCATCAGGTTGCGCGCCACGAACGACTGACCCGCCACGCCGAACGTCCTCGTCTCGCCCATGCCGACGGTCGCCACGCCCCCGAACCGGTAGGCGTAGTGGTCGGGGGCGGCGCTGCCGCCGCACGTCGGCGTGCCCTCGGGCAGACAGTGCTGGCGCACCTTCTCGATCGCGAACGGCAGCGTCGGGTCGGCGCCGTCGCCGCCCGCGAGGTAGAGCCTCCCGCCGACGTCGACCGGGTTCTTGACGCCGGTCCACGCGTCGACCGAGCGGACGACGATCGAGGTGCTGCACGTGAAGAACCAGCTCTCGGTGTAGACGACCTCCACGTAGCTCTTCGCGCGCATCCCTGTGCGCAGGTCGAGGCCGGGCGCGTTCACGGTGAACGTCGTGATCAGCGGGACGCAGTCGGCCGTGGGCGGGCAGGTGTCGAGATCGAAGGAGGTCGCGTCGACGCGGACGATCTGGCCGGTCAGCGGACCGGGGACACCACCTCCGTCGCGCCTGCCGAGGCTGCACCCCAGCGTCTGGCGCCCGGTGGCCGTGATCTGCAGGCGGTCGCTGGTCCGCGCGCAGAGGCCGGTCTCGACGGCCGGGACGTCGGCGCCCGTCTCGGTGGCGCCGGTCTCGACCCCGGTGTCGGAGGCGGCCTCGCCGGGCACGACGGAGCTGCCACAGGCCGGCAGCGTGACGGCGAGGACCAGGGCGGAGAAGCGGGGGTGCATGCCGAGGACCCAGCAAGTTCCGTGCGCTGCAAGAATGCCAGAAGATCGGCCGCTTTCGCCGTCACTCTGGGTCACCGTGTGCCGAAGGTCGGAGAACCCGATCCGATGCGCGGACGAATGAGACAACGGCTCGTCCGTCTAGTAGAAGAGCCGTTCTCTGGTTCTGGTTCGAACGAACATCCTTTTGGGAGGCGACATGAAGAAGCACAGTGGGTTCGCGCTCGTCCTTGCGCTGGCCAGCATCGGTCTCGGAGCTTGCGGTCCGGTCGACGACAAGGCCGATGGCGGCGACGTCGGGACGGACGACAGCGGATCCGACACGCCGTCGGACACCCCGGTCGACTCGGGCGACACCGGCGACGCGGCGACGGACACGCCCACCCCGACCCTCGGTGGCGCCGACTACTCGAGCCCGCCCGACGCGGTGACGATCCGCTTCGTGGTCGCGACGCCCCAGCTCAAGACCGCCGAGCAGTTCGACGTCTGTTACTACCAGGACTCGATGGGCACCGGCATCTACAAGGGGCCCGTCGCGGCGGCCCTCGGTGGCGGCCTCACCGCTCCGGAGATCACCAACTTCTTCCGCCTCACCGACGTCAAGGAAGGCGAGCCGGTCAAGGTCCGCCTGGTGAAGGCCGGCACCACCACCGCGCCCTGCGACAAGACCAACCGCTTCAAGACGTCCGACGGCTTCGACGTCAGCATCAAGGACGACACCACCAACAAGCCCACCAAGGGCTACAACACGATGGTGATCTACGGGGCGATGGCCACGGGGACCGACAGCCTCGACGCGCTGCTCGTGAACGACCCGGGCCTCGGCGCGGAGCCCAAGGCTCCGGTGCCCACCCTGCAGTTCTTCCAGGGCCTCAAGGGCGCCACGCTCGGCGTCACGCTCACGGACGCCGCCGGTACCGCCTACACCCTCAGCGGCGCGACCTCGCTCGCCTACGCGTTCTACGGGCTCATCAAGTTCGGCACCGCGTACGACAAGCCGGTCGCCATCACCGGGATCAACTTCGACCTCGGTGGCACCAAGTTCTCGGTCAAGGCCAGCGACTACAGCGTCAACAACGGCTACTTCTGGATGATCGCCTACGGCACCGCCACGGCCGGTCTCGCCTATGCCTGCACCGGGCCCGCGAAGGAGGCCAGCGCGGGCGACCTGTTCATGAAGGAGTGCAACCTCTTCAGCCCGTGAGGTCCCCGGCACGCGCACGTCGGTGTCGAGCCGGCGTGCGCGGGCTCACCGCGTGGGGTCGTCGGGCGCGCGCGTCGCGTCTCCGCGGAGCTCGCGGGGCGTGCGTCCCACGACCTTCCGCATTTCTCTCGAGAAGTGGGCCTGGTCGCTGTAGCCGAGCGCGGCCGCGACCACGGCGAGCGGCGTCTCGGGCTCGCGCTGCACGCGCTCGGCGGCCTCGATGAGCCGATAGCGCGCGATCACCGCCTTGGGCGGGAGCCCCACCCAGGCGCGGCAACGACGCTCGAGGGTCCGCACGTCGAGGCCGAGCGCACGGGCCGCCTCGTCCACGCGCGTGAGGCTCCGGTCGTGCTCGATGCGCTCGACGAGATCGCGGACCGAAAGGAGCGCCTCGGGCAACGCAGGCCACGGCGCGTCCTGCAGCAGCGACTCGGCGGCGCGCGCCGCGTCGGCCGCGCACGTCACGCCCGAGAGGGCCGGACCCACCGCGCCGAGCGCCTCGATGAGGCCCCTCGAGGCCAGCGTCTCGGGCAGCGAAGTCCGACGGTCGCGCAGCGACGACACCACGCGCGACGAGAGCGCGCCGAACACCGCCGGCCGGAACTTGAGGCCGAACGCGCGCCCCCGCCCTTCGAGCGTGCGGGTGAACCGACGGAGGCTGACCCCCGAGAGCTCCCCGCGGTCGTCGGGCGTCTCGAACACGAGGTGCACGGTCGGGTGCGGCAGTGTCTCGACGACGCTCGGGGTCTCGAGATCCCAGGTGACCCACCAGAAGTGCGCGAGGTACGGCGTGAGCGCGGGGGAAGGCGCGACGCGGACGTGCTCACCCCTCGTGGCGGTGCCGCGTGCGCCCGACGGCAGCACCCCTCGCGGTGGACCGACCCTCTGCGCCTCCATGTCGGGTTTCTACAAGACGACGGCGCGGGCCGGCAGTACTGCCTGCGCCATGAGCACCGTCCAGGGCACCTTCGACGTCACCATGCACGCCGAGCCACCGTACTCCGAGCGCGACGGCGTGAGCCTCGCCCGCGCGACCTTCGACAAGACGTTCCACGGTCCCCTCAGCGCCACGGGCCAGGTGCAGTTCCTCTCGGTCCGCGCCGGCGACCACGCGGCCTACGTCGCGCTCGAGCGCATCGAGGGCACCCTCGAGGGGCGCGCCGGGAGCTTCGTGGTCACCCACGTCGCCAACGCTTCGAAGAGCGGCCGGACCCTGGTGATCGAGGTGGTCCCGGGGACGGGCACCGGCGAACTGACCGGGATCGAGGGCACGATCGGCATCGAGATCGTCGAGAAGCAGCACCACTACACGCTCACGTACACGCTGCCCTCACTTCGGTGACGCGAAGCTCGGGGGCCCGCGCGGTGGGGTCGGCACGAGCTTGCCGTGGTCGCGGGTGTACGTGCGGATCACCTTGCGGCGCCACGCCCTCGCGTCGTGGTCCTCCTCGCTCAAGAGCTCCGAGCGCCACTCTTCCGCGAGGCGCAGCGTCGGCCCCTCGGGCGTGAGCAGCTTGGCGTCGAACGACACGAAGCGACCTGGAAGCGCGAACGCCCCGTTGCCCCAGCTGTGGGACGCGGGGATCCGCCCGAGCGAGACCAGGTGCCCACGCGTGGGCTCCAGGATCCGGAAGTCGGCGTCCACTTCCGCCGAGTCCTCGCCGCTGTTGGAGGGGGGCGTCGGCTCGACGACCACGAGCTTGCCGTCGAGGTGGGCGAGCTGGCCCGGGTTGCACCCGAGCGCCCGCGTCGTGGCCTCGACCACGAGTTCCGCGCCGGAGAGCCGCACGAGGGCGAGGAAGCCGAAGCACGTGTCGTCGTAGCCGGAGGTGAGGGCCACGGTCACGACGACGGCCATCTTGCGGCCGAGCACCGGACCACGCGCGATCCGGAACGGGCCCCTCGCGACCCCGGCGTCCTCGCCCTCGAGCGGCGCGAGCGGCGTGGCGAGCGGGGCGTACCATCGCGCCTTCGCGCCTGCTTCCTCGGAGGGAGGGCCGAACAGGAGCTCGTCCCCGACGCAGTCGCGCGCGCTCCAGTCGTGATCGGCGTCGACGTATGGCGGGTAGGTGCCGGCGTCGACGTCGACCCCCTCGACGATGGCCGCGGCGAGGAGGCGATCGGAGACGGTCGCGAGCGTGGTGCCGGGCGGGACCGTCCTGCGACAGCGACCCTTCGGGGGCTCGAAATCGAGCTCGTCGAGGACCACGACGTCGGTCGCGGCGTCGGCGTCGGACCCGTCGAGGGCGTCGGCGGTGGTGTCGGCCTCGGTCGAAGCGGCATCGGCCGAGGTCGAGGTCGAGGTCGCGCCGGTCGCGCCGGCATCGACGACGGTCGTCGAGGGCACGGACGGCCGCTGGCGCAGGAGGAAGGCGACCAGCGCGACGACGCCGACGAGCAGGAGGACGACGCGAAGCAATCGGGAGCCACGCATCGCCGATCGAACGACCGGCGCCAGCGGGGTATGCCAGGCTGCCTTCCCCGCGGCGCAGAGAGACCGTGCAGGACCGAGTAGAGTCCTCGCACGGATCGGCTACGGTGGTGGACCATGCGCGGATACGCGGTCAGCCTCCTCCTCGCGCTCGGTGCGTGCACGGGCGATCCGGTCGAGACGCCGACCGACGCCGGGACCGATGCCTCGACCGACGTCGCGACCGATGGCGGCAGCGACACGACCGCCGTGGATGCGCCGGCGGATGCGCCGGCCGACGCCGCCTGCGCCACCGTCCCCGGCAACCTCGTCCAGAACCCGTCGTTCGAGCTCGCCCCGGGCGGCGTCCTCGCGGGCTGGCTCGCCGACTCGGTGGACAGCCTGACCCGACGCACGGGTGGAGCGGCGCACTGCGAGGCGTGGGCCGAGGTGCACCTCCGGGCCGCGCTGCCGGGGAAGCCGGTGTACTTCGCGCAGGACGTCCGCCTCGACACCCCTCTCGTGAAGGGCGCCCGGGTCCTCGCGACCGCGTACTTCCGCACGCTCGACGCCGAGACCAACGTGGAGCTCGTGGTGGGTGTCATCGGCGGTGACTACGGCAGCAAGGCGGCCAGCGTCGCGCTGGACAGCTCGTGGAAGCTCGTCACGGTCGACTGGACCGTGGGCTCGGCCGAGGACGGCGCGACCAAGCTCTACATCGGCGCGACGTCGACCTTGCTGAAGACCCACGCGATCGGCCTCGACCACGTCACGCTCGTGATCACCCCCCCCTGACGGCGGTCATTTCGGAGGAGGCCGGCGGGGGTTACCCTCCGACGGATGAGCCCGCAGCCTGGGGTCTTGGACGAGGTGTTCGAGCACAGCGGACCGACCATGGTCCTCGACCCCGACTTCCGCGTGGTCCGCGTCAACGCCGCGCACGAGCGCCTCTCGGGTCGACCGCGGGCCGAGTCCGAGGGCCGGGTGCTCTGGCAGCTCCGGCCGGACGGCACGAACGAGGGCTCGCCCTACTGGCTCTCGTGCCACCGGTGCATGCGCGAGCGCGTGGAGGTCGCCTTGGAGGACCACTACGAGCCCCTCGATCTGTGGACCGAGACGCGGGTGGTCCCTCTCGCCACGGGGGGCATCGTGCTCTTCATCCGCGACGTCTCGGAGCTGCGGCGAGCGGAGCGCGCCAAAGGCGAGGCCGCGCGCGCCGCGGCGGTGGAGAGCCAGCGGCTCGACGCCATGGTCGAGGCGGTGCCGGCGGGCATCGCCATCGCCGACCGCGAGGGCCGCATCGTCCGCACCAACGAGGCGTTCCGGCGGATCTGGGGCGGCGCGCCCGCTTCGGCAGGCGTCGTCGAGTACCAGAACTGGCGTGGTCACTTGCCAGGCACCGACCGCTCCGCGTCGGAGAGCGAGTGGGCGATGGCGCGCGCCCTCGCGACCGGCGAGGTGGTGCGCGGCGACCTCGTCGAGATCGAGCGTCTGGACGGGTCGGGCAAGGCGTACCTGTTCGACACCGCCGCCCCCATCCACGACGCCGATGGCAGCATCTCCGGCGCGATCGTCGCCGCGCTGGACGTCACGGCCCAGATCCGCGCGGAAGAGGCTGCGCGCGCGGGACGGGCGCGCACGCGGCAGCTGATCGAGCAGGCCCCTGTCGCGATCGCCATGTTCGACCGCGAGATGCGCTACATCGCGCACAGCCGACGCTACCTGACCGACTACCACCTGCCTCTCCAGAGTCTCCTCGGTCGCAGCCACCACGACCTGTTCTCCGAGATCCCGTCGCACTTCCGGGCGGCCCTCGCGCGCTGCCTGGCGGGCGCCTCCGAGCGCGCCGAGGCCGAGCAGCTCCCCCGCGCGGACGGCTCCAGCGTGTGGGTACGGTGGGAGCTCGTGCCGTGGCACGAGGACGATGGCTCGATCGGCGGCCTCGTCCTGTTCAGCGAGGACCTCACCCGCCTCAAGGACACCGAGCAGGCCCTCGCGGATCAGCGGGAGCTGCTCCGCTCCATCATCGACGGCACGCCGTCGCTCATCGCCGCGTTCGACCGGGAGCAGCGCTTCCTGTTCATCAACGAGGCGGCGGCGCGCTTCCACGGCCGGACGAAGGCCTCCGTGGTCGGCACGTCCGCGGTCGCTTCGCTGTCCGCCGAGGCCGCGCGGAGCGTGGTCGAGGCCCACCAGGCGGTGCTGGCGAGCGGCGTCCCGATCGTCGAGGAGCGATCGCTGGTCCTCGACGGCGAGCTGCGCACCGTGACCGCGGCGCGGTACCCGCTGCGCGACACCGAAGATCGGATCTACGGCACGGCGACCGTCGCCACCGACATCACCCCGCAGAAGCGCGTCGAGGCGGCGCTGCGCGTCAGCGAGGAGCGGGCGCGCGCGGCGCTCGTCGCACTCGAGGAGGCCCAGGAGCGCCAGCGACGGACCGAGCTGCGCCTGCGCGAGGCCCACAAGATGCAGGCCGTCGGCCAGCTGGCCGGCGGCGTGGCGCACGACTTCAACAACCTCCTCACCGTCATCCTCGGCCTCGCGGAGCAGCTCGCCCTCGCGCTGCCCGCGAGCGACCCGGCGCGCGACGACGTCGCCGAGATCCAGCGCGCCGGCCAGCGCGCGGCGGGCCTCACCCGCCAGCTCCTCGCCTTCAGCCGCCGTCAGGTGCTCGAGCCGCGCACGCTGGACCTCAACGTCCTCGTGCGCGACGCGGAGCGGCTCCTCCGCCGCCTGGTGCCGGAGAGCATCGAGCTGAACACGGTGCTCGCCCGCCATCTCGACCCGTGCCTCCTCGATCCCGGGCAGGTCGAGCAGGTGCTCATGAACCTCGTGGTGAACGCCCGCGACGCGATGCCCGAAGGCGGCAGTCTGCTGATCGAGACCGCCAACGTCGTCCTCGACGCCGCCTACGTCGCCGAGCACCCGGAGGCGAAGCCGGGCGCCCACGTCCTGCTCACCGTCACCGACACCGGCGTCGGGATGACCAAGGAGGTGCAGGCGCGCATCTTCGAGCCGTTCTTCACCACCAAGGAGACCGGCGCCGGGACCGGGCTCGGGCTCGCCACGGTCTACGGCATCGTGCAGCAGAGCGGAGGGACGATCTGGGTCTACAGCGAGCCCGGAGAGGGCACGTCGTTCAAGCTCTATTTTCCGAGCGCCGCCGGCCTCCCGGTGCGCGTGGGCGCGCCCGCCGTCGAGACCGCGCCCCAGCGCGGCAAGGAGACCATCCTGCTGGTCGAGGACGACACGCAGGTGCGGGCGGCGGTCGCCAACATGCTCCGCCGCGGCGGCTACCACGTCATCCCGGCCGCCAACGGCGGCGAGGCGCTGCTCATCTGCGAGCAGCACACCGCCAACCTCGACCTCCTGCTCACCGACGTGGTGATGCCCAAGCTCAACGGGCGCAAGGTGGCGGAGCGACTGCGGGAGCTCCGCCCTGGTCTCCGCGTCATCTTCATGTCCGGGTACACCGAGAACGCGATCGTGCACCACGGCGTCCTCGACAGCGACATCGACTTCCTCTCCAAGCCGATCACGAGCGCGCAGCTGCTCGCCAAGGTGCGCGAGGTGCTCGACCGCGCGCCCTGACGCTCAGCGCGGGACGAGCCGCATGGGCAGCCCACCCTTCGGGCGCAGCGTGATCATCGGCTCGGGGACCACGCGGTGCCCCGGCACCATGTCCAGGTGGAACCGCTGGGCGAAGACCGCGAGGAGCAGCTGCGCCTCCATCATGGCGAAGCCGTTGCCGATGCACAGGCGCGGCCCTCCGCCGAACGGGAAGAACGCGAAAGGGTGACGACCGGCGCTGCGCTCCGGTGAGAACCGGTCCGGATCGAAGCCCTCGGGGTTCTCCCACACCCGCGGGTTCCTCTGGGTGAGGAACGGCGAGACGAACGCGAGCGTGCCCTTGGGCAGGAAATAGCCGCCGATCTCGTCGTCCTCGATCACGTTGCGACCGATGACCCACGCCGGTGGGTAGAGCCGCAGCGACTCCTGGACGATCTGCTTGGTGTAGGTGAGCTGCGGCAGGTCCTCGATCGTCGGAGAGCGCCCGCCGAGCACCGCCGCGAGCTCGGCGTCGAGGCGCTCGCGCACCGTCGGGTGCAGCGACAGCAGGTGGAACGTCCAGGCGAGCGCGTTGGCCGTCGTCTCGTGGCCGGCCATGAAGATGGTCATCACCTCGTCGCGGAGCTGACGGTCGTCCATCGCCTCGCCGGTCTCCTCGTCGCGCGCCTCGATGAGCATCGCGAGCAGATCGTCGTGACGCCCGGACTCCTTCCGGCGCGCCGCGATCATGTCGAGGACCACCTGATCGATCACGCCGGCGGCGCGGTGGTAGCGGCGGTTCAGCGGCGTCGGCCAGTGCAGCGGCACGTCGACCGGCAGGGTCATCCGGGCCTGCACGTTCTCGAGCAGCGCGGTGATCGCGGTGCCCACGTGGTCGGCCTCGGCGCTCACGTCGCGGCCGAGGAGGGTCTCGGACACGATGCGCAGGGTCACGGCCATCATCTGCTTCGAGACGTCGATCTCCGGATCGCTGCGCCGGGCCCACGCGTCGGCCATGTCCTCGGCCGCCTTCACCATCCCGCGCGCGAACCCCGCGAGCCGGGCCTTGTGGAACGCGGGCTGGGCGATGCGGCGCTGACGCAGCCAGAAAGAACCCTCGCTGGTGAGCAGACCGTTGCCGAGGAAGATGCGCAGCTGGTCGAAGCCGCGCGTCTGCTTGCCGAAGTTCTCGTGGCGGAGCTGCAGGATCGCCTTGACGTGCTCGGGGTCGGTGAACACCGTCGCGTGCATCCAGGGCACCTGGATGCGGAACGTGTCGCCGGCGTGGTTCATCCCGTCGACCAGGATCCCGACGCGGCTCCGCCGCAGCGCGGGCAGGTGCCCGAACAGCGGGTGGAGGTCGGGCGCCAGCGGCGGGAAGACCTTGCCGGCCGCGCGGCCCGCGGCGCTGGCCTGGTTCCAGGGGGCCTTGCCGACGAGCCACCGCAGGGTGCCCCCCGCCGGCCGCAGCTTCGTCCCGTGTTGCACTGTCACCTGGTTCATCCGGACTCCCCCAGCCTGCGCGAGGCTCTCGACGCTCGGCCATCGTCGCACCATCGTGGGCGGATGCCGAACCCGCTCTACGAGTCCGAAATCCACGCGCGGTTGCGCGAACAGGCCCGTCGGTTCGCCAAGAAGGAGATCGCCCCGCACGCCCACACCTGGGAGGAGGCCGGGATCTTCCCGCGGGAGCTGCTCCCCAAACTGGCCGAGGCCGGGCTCATGGGGGTCGGCTACCCGGAGGCCGTCGGCGGGGGGGGTGGGGATCTCTCCCACGTCCTCGCGGTCGCCGAGGAGCTCGTGGTGCACGGCGAGTCGGTGGGGACCGTCGTCGGGTCCGGCAGCCACGGGATCGCCCTGCCCCCCATCGTCCGGGGCGGCACCCCCGCGCAGATCGACCGCTTCGTGCGACCCGTCCTCACCGGCGAGAAGATCGCCGCGCTGGCCATCACCGAGCCGTCCGGCGGCAGCGACGTGGCCCGCCTGCGGACACGCGCCGTCCGCGACGGTGACCACTACGTGATCGACGGCGACAAGACCTTCATCACCTCGGGCACCCGCGCCGACGTCGTCACCGTGGCGGTGCGCACGGGCGGCGAGGGCCACGGCGGCATCTCGATGATCGTCGTCGAGAAGGGCACGCCGGGGTTCACCGTCGGCAAGAAGCTCGAGAAGATGGGGTGGTGGGCCTCGGACACCGCGGAGCTCCGCTTCGAGAACTGCCGGGTCCCGGTCGAGAACCGCATCGGCGAGGAGGGCGAGGGCTTCGTCGCCATCATGATGAACTTCGCCACCGAGCGCCTGATGCTCGCGGGCAACTGCGTCGCGATCGCCGAGCTCGCCCACCGGAAGGCCATCGAATACGCCAAGGAGCGCGCCGCGTTCGGCAAGTCGCTGAGCGGGTTCCAGGTGGTGCGCCACAAGCTCGCCGACATGGCGAGCAAGCTCGCCGCCGCGCGCGCGCTCACCAACGAGGCCGTGCAGCGCCACACCCAGGGCGAGCAGGTGGCCTCGCTCGCCGCCATGGCCAAGAACGTCGCCACCGACATGGTGACCGAGGTCTGCGACCAGGCCGTGCAGATCCACGGCGGCTACGGCTACATGCGCGAGTACGTGGTGGAGCGCCTCTACCGCGACGCCCGCCTCTACGCGATCGGCGGGGGCACGCGCGAGATCATGAACGAGATCATCTCCAAGTTCGAAGGGTACTGAGCCATGCCGGATCTCCTCGCGCGTGCGCGCGCGTTCCACGACGCCGACTTCGACCCCGACACCCGCGCGGAGCTCGCCGCGTGCATCGACGCCGTCGAGCGCGGGGACAGCACCGCCCGGGCCGACCTCGAGGATCGCTTCCGCGGCCCGCTCGAGTTCGGCACCGCGGGCCTGCGCGGCGTGCTCGGCGCCGGCGAGACGCGGATGAACCGCGCCGTCGTGGTGCGCACCACCGCCGGCCTCGCGGCGTACCTGAAAGCCGCGGGCCTCGATGGCCGCGGGGTGGTCCTCGGCCGCGACGGACGCCGCGGCAGCGCCGCCTTCGCCGACGACGCCGCCGCCGTGCTCGCCGCCGCGGGCATCCGCGTGTGGCTGTTCCCCGACGTGGTACCGACGCCGCTCGTCTCGTACGCAGTGCGCACGCTCGGCGCCGGCGCCGGCGTCATGGTCACGGCGAGCCACAACCCGCCCGAGTACAACGGCTACAAGGCTTACGCCGCCAACTCGGCGCAGATCGTCCCCCCGATCGACACCGACATCGCGAACGCCATCGCCAAGGCCCCGGCGGCCCGCGTCGTCCCGCGCATGGACCTCGGCGAGGCGCGCGCGCTCGGGCTGGTGCGCGAGCCCGACCCCAAGGTGCTCGAGGGGTACTACGCGGCGGTGCTGGCGCTCTCCAAGCGCAACGAGGGCCGCGCCGACCTGCGCGTCGTCTACACGCCGATGCACGGCGTCGGCGACCGGTACGTGCACGAGGTGATGCGCCGCGCCGGCTTCGGCCGCGTGGTCAGCGTGCCGGAGCAGGCCGCGCCCGACGGCGAGTTCCCGACCGTGCGGTTCCCGAACCCCGAGGAGCCTGGGGCTCTCGATCTCGCGGTGGAGCTCGCCCGCAAGGAGCAGGCCCACGTGCTGCTCGCGAACGACCCCGACGCGGATCGCCTCGCCGTCGCCGTGCCGGACGGGGACCGCTGGGTGCAGCTCTCGGGCAACGAGGTGGGCGTGCTGCTCGCGCACTACCTGCTCACCGACGACCCGAGCCCCGCCGAGCACCGGCTCGCGGTGACGACCATCGTCTCTTCTCCGTTGCTGGGCCTCATGTGCCAGGTGCTCGGCGTCCGCTACGCGGAGACCCTCACCGGCTTCAAGTGGATCGCCAACACGGCGATGCGCCTCGAGCAGGCGCATGGGTCCGCGTTCGTGATGGGGTACGAGGAGGCCCTCGGCTACAGCGTGGGTACCGTCGCGCGGGACAAGGACGGCGTGTCGGCGGTGGCGATCTTCGCCGAGCTCGTCGCCTCGCTGCGTGCCCGGGGCGAGACCGTGCTCGGACGCCTCGAGGCAATCTACCGGCGGTTCGGGCTCGTGGTCTCCCGACAGCACAACGTGACCCGCAAGGGGCTGGAGGGCGCGGCGGCCATCAAGGCGCAGATGGGGGTGATGCGAAACGCCCCACCGACGGCGTTCGGGAACGAGAAGGTGCTCGCGGTGCGGGACTACCTCGACACCGCAGCCACCGGCCTACCGAGCTCGGACGTGCTCACGTTCGACCTCGGCGGCGGCTCCCGGGTGACCATGCGACCGAGCGGGACCGAGCCCAAGGTGAAGTACTACTTCGACGTGGTCGAACCCCTGCGGGAGGGCGAGCCGTTCGCCGACGGAAGGTCGCGGGCCACGGCCCGGCTCGACGCCCTCGAAAAAGAATTCGTGCAAGTCGCGAAAGCTGCCTTAGGCTGAGAGGTGGAGGTAGCCAGAGATGAAGATTCGTACTCGTAAGAACAGCTGCAAGTGGTGTGGTGGTTTCTGCGGCGACTCCGGCTGCGGCTGCGCTCGTTAGCGCACGCTGGTTGTTGGGCTGCCTCCGTGACTGACGTTCGTAGTTCGTGACGATTCCGTGGTGACTCCGAAGTCCGCAGCGATTCCGACAGTGTTCGTTGTGACGGTGTTTCTGGTGTCTCCTGAGTGATTCTGTCTCGATCCGGTCTACGAAGGGGCCGCCGCCTCTCTCTGATACGCGATACGTCGAAGCCCTCGATTTCCCGAACGGCGGGATCGAGGGCTTCGTTTTTTCGCGCGACGCGCTACTCCCTGCGGACGCAGCGCTTGTTCCCGAGAAGCTTCTTGGACTCCTCGCACTCGGCAAGGAACAGCCAGCAGTTCGCCTCTCGCGGCAGACTGCAGTAGGCGAACTCGGAGCGGAAGCACGCATCCGTACGCTTGTCCGGTGTCCCCTCCTTGATCCACTGGGCGTTCGCCACTTCACGGGTGAAGTTGCACGACTGCAGACTCTTCCCGCAGAACGACCCGGGCTCGAGCGCGGGGCCGCCCTCGACCCAGCAGAACCAGCCGCGCTGCGGTGGCGGGGCGACGGACGCGGACGACGCGGTCATCGTCACGGTGGCCGGGGGCTCGGGGTGGGCGCCGACGCTCGGAGGGGCCGCACACCCCACGAGGACCACGACGAGAGTCTCGGCCAGTCGCACGGCTGAAGTCTGCCACCTCAGCGATGCGCGCGCGATCAGGCCGGCGGCTTCACCTTGGTGGAGCAGCCGAACTCGACCGTGAGCTTCGAGCCGAGGTCGGCCTGGGCCTTGGTGCACGCTGCGCCGCACAGCAGGATCTTCGTGCCGTCGGGCGAGTACTGCCAGCCGTTGGCGCCCGCGTCGCAAGGCTTGGACTTGTCCTGGAGGACGTCCTCGGCCTTGCCGCCGGTCGGCGTCCACAACACGTTGACCTTGTCGGGATCGAGCTTCTCGCCCGTGGGCGGCGGCGGCACCGTGAGCTCGCAGGCGACCTTGGTGGCGAGGGTCTTGGCGATCTCCTCGAACACCGGCCCGAAGTCCTTGAGACAGATGGGGAACCACTTGCCCTTGGTGAGCTTGGCGAGCGCGATGTACTCGGGGCCGGTGTTGACCGCGTTGGTGCCGCACTTCGGCGACTCCGCCGGGTACGCGGGCGCGCCCATGATCGGGTAGACCACGTAGTTGCGCTTGGCGGCGGTGCCGAACTGACCGCCGGGCTTGGCGAGCAGCCCCTTGTCGAAGTCGGTCGCGCTGATCCCGCAGCCCGTCGAAGTGGTGCAGGGGTTCGAGTTGTCGTCCGTGATGGGGATGAACGCCTTGACCGCGCTGGTGCGCAGCACGTCGGACCACGGCCCTGGCGCCTTGTCGAAGGTGGCGAGGACGAGCTTCAGCGAGTCCCACGACTGAACGTTCTGGTTGATCTGTTTGAAGATCGGCTTGTTCTCGGCGCCGCAGGCGGCCGCTCCGAGGGGCGGAGGCACGCACACGCTGTAGGTCCCGGTGCCGGGCTGCGCCACCATCACCACGCGGTAGTCGAGACCGGTCTTCTTGAGGAAGTCGGAGAGCTTGTTGACGTTGGCCTTCACGTTGGCGATGTCGTCGCTCATCGAGCCCGACTGATCGATGCTGATGATGATGTCGACCGGGGGCTTGATGGCCGCCGCCTCGCTCTTCGCACACGCCGCGTCGCCGCCGGAGAAGCGCCCGTCGCCCGGGTCGACGTCGTCGCCGCCGTCGAGCGCGAAGGTGCCGGTGTCGTCGAGGACGAGGCCGTCGCTGCCGAAGCCGCCGCCGGTGTCGGTCGTCCCGACGTCGAGCTCGCTGGCGATGGGGGCGTGCTCGGCGCTGCACGCGACGAAGGCCGCGCCGACGGTGATCACGAGGCCCAGGGAGACGCAGGCAGGCAAAGAGCGCATCTCGCGGAGTCTACTCGGGAGTGCGCCTCGAACAAGGAGCGTATCGGCCCGTCGTGTTCCTGGTACTGTCACGCCCATGAGACAGACCATCCCGCTGCCTGCCGCCCGGAGCTGCCCATGGAGGTGATCGCCATCCCCTGCCTGCAGGACAACTACGCCTGGCTGCTGGTCGAAGGCGACGGCTGCGTGGTGGTGGATCCGAGCGAGGTGGCCCCTGTCGCCGCCGCCGTCGCGAAGGCCGGCGTGCCGCTCCGCGCCATCCTCGCCACCCACCACCACCCCGACCACGTCGGCGGGATCGAGGGCCTGGTCGAGGCGCACGCGGTGCCGGTCTACGGTCACGTCCACGACCAGGGGCGCATCCCCCGCCTGTCCCGCGCGCTCTCGCACGGCGATCGCTTCGAGCCCCACGCGGGCCTCGCCTTCGAGGCACTGCACGTCCCCGGGCACACGCTCGGCGCGGTGGCCTACGTCGGTCACGGGTGGGCGTTCACCGGGGACACGCTGTTCACCGCGGGCTGCGGGCGCCTGTTCGAGGGCACCGCCGCCCAGATGCACGCCTCGCTGAACGGCGTGCTCGGCGCCCTGCCCGACGACACCTGGATCGCCTGCGGCCACGAGTACACCGCGAGCAACCTCCGGTTCGCCGCGCACGTGGAGCCCGACCAGCCCGCGATCGCGGCGCGCCTCGCGCACGTGGCGAACCTGCGGCAGGAGGGGCGTCCCAGCGTGCCGGCGCGGCTCGGCGAGGAGCGCGCCACCAACCCGTTCCTGCGCGTCGACGCCCCGACCGTGCGGGCGCACCTCGGGCTCGGCCCGGCCGCCCGCGGCGCCGAGGTGTTCGCGGCGCTCCGCGCCGAGAAGGACACCTTCCGCTAGATGTGTTTGCTGGTTTGCGATCTCACTGGGTGCGCGAGGCTCGCCGCGCGACCACGACCGCGCCGGCCGCCAGCGCCACCAGCCACCCGAGCTCGAGACCGGCGGTGCGGGCGTCCCCGGCGATCGTGGCGCCCCCGCACACCGGTGTGCCCGTGGTGCGATCGGCCACCACGATGCGGTTCAGCTCGCTCTGGACCTCGTCCTCGACCAGGCGCAGATCCTGATCCAGGTAGGTGGCGGGGAGCTTCCCGTAGTAGCGGGTGACCCGACGCGTGGAGTAGGTCCCGTAGGCGATCTCGAGGTCGCTGGCGCTGGGTGAAATGGCCGGTGGCTCGCCCGCGTCGAAGGGCGGCGCGGTGTCGACGGCTGCCTCGGCAGCATCGCTCGCGGCGTCCGCCACGCTGCCGTCGGCGTCTCCGTCGGCGTCGGGTGGAAGCGTTCCCGTGTCGGCGGACCCAGTGTCGGGGGGGGACCCAGTGTCCGTCGGGCCCATGTCGACGAGCGCTCCTGCGTCGATGCCGCCACCGCTCGCGATGTCGCCGAGGCTGGCCTTGGTCAACATGGCGCTCGACTCCAGCGCGAACGCCCGCCCCGCGAAGGGCTCCGCCGCACGGGCTCGCGCCTCGGTGTAGTCCGAGAGTCTCTTGTCGAAGTCCCAGGTGAGCTGGCTCGGAGGCACGACGTAGGACGGATAGTTCTCCGGCTTCCAGCGGCGATCGCCGAAGATCACGAGCTTGATGCCCACGCTCGTGGAGATGCCGGCCGCCGCCATCCGCAGCGGGATCGAGACCGGTTCCTTGGCCGTGCGGCCCCAGCTCACCCGGATCGGTCGCATCGCCTTGATCCCGCTCTTGGGGTTGTCGAGGCGGACCGCGAGGAAGTCGTACCCCTCCTTCACGTACTTGGCGAAGACGGGCTTGAGCGCCGCATCGACCACGAACTTCTGGCTCGCAAGCCAGCTCAGGATCGCCGTCTCGTCCGTGCTGCGGATCTGGACCTGCAGGTAGTCGCCGATGACCGACCGGCCGAGCTCGATCACGCCGGTGTCACCGGTGTCGGGGTTGGGCCCCACCGAGTCGGAAGAAGACGCGGCGCAGCCCGCGCCACCGCAGCCGCTCGGTGCCGGGCAGTAGCGGGGGGGCGCGTGCACGACGAGCGAGCTCTTGTCGTCGGCCTGCTGGAGGAAGTCGTCGGACCCGACCCCCACCGCGACGCGCCCGCGGATCGGCATCACCCACGCGAAGGCGCGCGGATCGCCGGAGAACTCCACCTGATCCCACACCGTGACCAGCGTGTCGGCGATCGCGACCACGATGCGGTGGTCGGTGGCCACCGAGATGGTCTGGCCGGCCGGGGGCGTGGGCGGGAAGTAGCCTCCACACGCCTCGGCGGGACGGGGTTGGCTGGCGACAGCGATCGCGAAAGCGAAGATGGCGGCGATCCGGCGCATGATCGACGGCTCCTTTTCACGCAGCGTACCAAGCTCCGTGGCGCGGACCCTGCTTGTTTGTGGGGGTCCCGCGAGAGACCGAGAACGGTGGGTCGTGGTGGCGTGATCGCGATGTCAGGGCAGCGACGCCGTGCCCTTCGGTCGATCGACCCCCACCCCCTTGGCGGGGCCGTCGAAGAAGACGCCCCCGTCTCCCCCATCCACGCCGGCGTCTCCGGCGGGCACGTTCTCCGGCGCGTAGCTCCAGGTGCCACCCCCGACGCGCCCCGAGGTGCCGGGCACGTCGTAGGTCCCTGTCCCACCGGTCTTCACGAACAAGCCGAAGGTCTTCATCTTGCCGCGCGCGCTCGCGAACACCTCGCCCGCCGCCGCGCCGCCGAGCGTGAACGCGCCGCCGGCCTTGAAGCTGTCGTTGCCGCCGACGTTCACGAGGAGGCCCATGCCGTTGGCGTGGCCGCTGCCGAGCGAGAGGCCGGGCGCGGAGTACTGGTCGTCACCACCCTCGTCGAGGTGGAGCGAGACCGAGAAGTCGTGGCCGACGCCGATGGAGGTGGCCTTGATGGGGAACGTGGGGTCGTACTGGTCGTTGCCCCCCGCGTCGTGGAACAGCGTGAGGCCGAGGTGGGCCGCCGAGCCCTGCACGTACCAGAGCCCCTCGTAGGTGTCGTCGCCGCCGCCGTCGAGCAGCATGCCGAAGCCCAGGAAGCCGCTCGCCTGCGCGAACACGCTGCCCGTGTACTTGTCCTTGCCCTTCTTGTCGCGGAGCAGGCCGAGCCCACCGAGGAAGCCGATGTTCTCGGGCACGGTGTCGCGACGTCGACCCATGCCGCACCCTTGCGACATGGAGCTGTTGCCCTTGCCGGGGAGCTGGGCGGAGTCGTACAGCGGATCGCCACCGAGATCGGGATCGCCCGGATCGACCAGGTAGGTGTCGTCGCCGTCCAGGTCGACGAGCGCGCCCACGCCCTGGGTGAACCCGAAGCCCTGCAGCTCGTTGTAGCCCGTGTACTTGTCGGTGCCGGAGCGATCGAGCAGCAGGCCGAGCCCGTAGCCCGCCGCGCCCTGCGAGAGGGTCTCGGCTGTGTAGGTGTCGTCACCGCCGTCGTCGAACAGCACCCCGACGCCGAGCACGCCACTGCCTTGCGAGAGCGCGAGCGAGCGGTAGGTGTCGTTGCCACCCCCGAGGTCCCAGAGGAGGCCGACCCCGAGCACCGCGCCGCCCTGGCGGGCCACCCGCGAGAGCGTGCGGCCGAACCCGCGGCCGGCGTCGTCGCTCGGCAGGCGGAGACCCGCCTTGTCGTCGTCGCGCGGCTTCTCGACGTAGGCGTAGGTGTCCTTGCCGCCGAGGTCGACGCCGATCGAGACGGGCCGCGCGAGCGAGGCGCCGCCGACCGGCACGCGGTAGACGTCGTCCCCCCCGGTGTCGAGGAGCAGCGCGGCGCTCGCCGCCTTGCCGGTCGGCAGGTAGGTGTCGTTGCCCTTCCCGTGGATCACGAGCGCGCCGAACGGGGTGTCGATCTCGACGGCCGGCAGGTCGAGGCCCTTGAAGCGCCCGAGATCGGCGGCCTCGACCGCCGTGGCGAGCTGCACCGCGGCGGTGGTCATCGCGCCGACGTCGACCGCGTCGAGCGCAGCGAGGAAGGGGGCGTCGAGCTTGATGGCCTTGGAGCCGATGATCCAGCTCGGCATCGCGTTGAGGAGGTTCAGGAGCTTCCCGTCGTCGGTCTTGCGGGCCGCGAGCACGTCGAGGTGGGCCTGGGCGAGCGTGCGCACGATCGGCGCGAGCGCCTTCTGCAGGTCGAGCGGGACCGCGGCCACGGCGGCGCGCAGGTCGTCGTCCACGGGCGCGCCACCGGTGAGGGTGATGGCGGCCGAGAGCGCGGTGGCGAGCGGCGCGGGGTCCGCCGCGTCGACCTTCGTGAGGGCCGCGTTCGCGCACGCGGTGACCGGGGTGCCCCGTCGGACCGCCATGGCCGCGAGCGCGCGCGCGACCGGACGATCGGAGGCGACGGCGTCGTCGAGCCACTGCGCGGTCTCGCGCCCGTACGCCGGCAAGCGGAGCGGCGCGAGCAGGAGCGGCTCGTAGTCCGGCAGACGGCGCTTGTCCTTGAGATCCCAGCCGCTCGCGGGCACCTGCTTCGGATCGAAGGCGAACGTGCACCGGTCGAGCCCGACCAGCGCGAGCGCCTCGTCCACGCTGTCGGCGGTCGCTGGCTTCGGCACCGGACAGGCACCGCTCGGGAAGGGTGCGGGCGTGGGCGAGGTCACGCAACCGGGCACGGGCCCGGCGTCGAGATCGGCGTCGGTGGCGGCGTCGTCGGCGTCGGGGGCCGCGTCCTCGACGGCAGCCACCGGCTCGTCGTGCCCGCACCCCCCGAACGCTTGCAGGCCGAGGACCGTGACGAGCGCGAGCAACGAGGGCGCGAGGCAGCGCATGCGCGGAATCGTGCCCGTGAAGCGGGCCCTCCACAAGGGAGCCGCCGTGCTACCTACGCCGCGTGGGCGGAGACCCGGTCCTGATCGTGCTGACCGCGGCCGCGCGGCTCCTGCCCGTGCTCGCCGTGGTGGCCTACGTGCGCGGCGCGCGCGCGGTGCCGCTGGTGGTGCTCGGCGGCGCGGCGTGGCTGCTCTCGACGCTCTCGGCGATCCGCACCCAGGCCGTGCAGGCGGCGGCGCGCGCCACGGCGGTGGAACAGGCGGCGACCGCGATCGTAGCGCGCGCCCCGACGCGGGTCGGTGCCGCCCACCAGGACCCCTGGATGTCGCGCCTCCTGCGGGCGATCTTCGCGCGGGTCCGGCGCGCCGGAGAGACCGGCCCGACCATCTGGGGCTCGCTCGTCGCCATCCCGCTCGCGCTGGTCGTCATCACGGTCGCCCGCGGCGCCGAGGTGCCGCTCGCCGCCTTCGCCGCGGGCCTGGTGGGTGTGCTCGTGCGGGTGCCGCTGGCGCGGCGTCACCGCGCGGCGCTCGACACCCTCTCGGCGTGCCACGTCGCGCTGAGCAGCGACCTGCACCGCGGCATCCGCGCGCTCGAGGACCTGCGGGCCCACGGCCTCGAGAGCAAGTTCCTCTCGCACCACCTCGAGCTCGCGCGCGCGGTGGCCGTCGCCGAGGCCCGCGCCTCCCGGGCC
>CAZUZY010000081.1:0-26187 GCA_964624885.1 uncultured Polyangiales bacterium
ACCTGGTCCCATGACCCTGGCGACCGGTGGCCCCATGATGGTGGCGAGTGACACGTTCCGCGCCGGTGGTCCCTTTCGTCGACCTGCTTGGCTCTCCCTTCATGACCGGACGCGGTCCCCTTCGTCGACCCGCTTGGCTCTCCCTTCATGTCGAGCGGTGTGCTCGACGGCGCAATCGACCACACGTTGCCAGCTGTCCTGATTCGAACAATCGACCACACGCTTGCATGCTGGCCAGTTCCTAAGAAACAGACATAACCGACCACGGACGATGCCGATGGACAGTTGAACAATCGACCACGACCTTGCATGCTGGCAAGATTCTAAGGCGTCGAATGAATGCCTGTTCAGCGCTTCGTCCACCCGGTCTTTGCACCTCCAACACACGCGCGCAGGCCTCACCCAAACCCCGCGCGCCCCCTTCGCGGATGCCGTGGGAGAACGAACCGGCAGGGAATTCCTGGGGATTGCCACTTCTCTCGAAAAGCGGCCGTTCACGCCGCCAGCCGCTGAAGCCCCTGGCCAGATAGCCCTCGAACCTTCGTGGTTCGGGGGCTTTTTCGTGCCCGGAACGAGCCCGGTTCCCGACCAACAATAGGATTCATATTGCCAGTTTCCTCGGTCCCCCTCTGGCAGCATGCGAATCCTTCGAGGAAATCGAGGTTTGTTGGCTCTGCGTTTCAGAGTGTTCGATTCTCTCTGCGGGTGACCCCACCGGCGCGTTCCACTCTCGTCGAGCTCGCAAGCCCACGCGCTCGCCCTCGCCCTGGTCGGGCCAACCCACCTCACCGGGCCCCCCTTGCCCGCCGACCCCCACCTCGAGCTGGCGAGCTCGAGCTCGAGCATCTCGAGGGCAGACGAGGAGGACCACACAAGGCGCGCGAGTTCCGGCCACAACTGGCCACTGGCCACCGACATGGTCCGCAGCGGACAGCACAGCATCGGCCGAGAACCACACGGCCAGCGCGAATAGGTGGCCCCATCCGCGCTGTACGCGACCGGGGGGTGGTCGAATTTTCACCGGGCCCGACGCCTCGGCGGGCGTTGTCTGGTGGCCATTTCGAGTGGGCCAGATCTGGGGATTCGACCACCTGAAGCGCGGAGGGTCGCAGCGGCCAGAAGCCACTCGCTAGAGCGGCTTACCAGAGCGTCTACGTACAAATGACCATATGCATCGAGCGCGATTGGGCGGACGGTGAGCACGATGTCCACGTCGCACTTCTCGGGGGAGCCATGATCTGGTCCATGAAACGGACAATCGGTTCAGCGCGCCTCGGGGTGGGCGCCGTCAACCCGCTTGGCGCATCCGCAAAGGACCCACGAGCCAGGCGACCGCGCCTCCCCGCGACAGCGTGCCCGGCTTCGCGCGCGTACAGTTACTGGCCGACGGACGTCGGCCGTGGATCCACGCGCTGATCGAGGGACGCCGTGGCGGCGAGCCTGGCCCAGGTCCGGTCCCGAGCACGAACTCGAAGCTCCGCTTGAAGGCCAGCACCAAGCCTGCTCGGCACTACAAGCGCTCGGCTTCACACCTTGAGCTCTTTGCGCCTACATTCCGTCCTTCGTGCGCATCTCATCACTAGGCTCGAAGTAGTCGAACAGGGCGGCCTCGCCGCGGTTCGCGTAGGCGTTGTCAAACCCCTCACCACGTTCGACTCGCCCACCCGGAGCCTCGAGCGGCAACGAGCCCATCGCTAGGTCGATCGAACGAACCTCAGGGTAGCGCTGACGGAGTTGGCAGTAGAACGCGAGCCAAAGCTGTCCGGACTCATTGAACGCTTCCGGCAGCAGGAGCGACCGCATATGCCCGGGCGCCGCGTCGTACAGCGCGCCGAGACCGTAGAGTGCTGCACGCGAAAATGAGTCACCACGTACGACCATCAGTACGACGTCGGCGCGGCTGAACTGCGTTGCGAACGTGCGACAGATTGCGAGCATTAGTGGGATCAGATCCTGGTGGTACTCCCACACGGCCCGCATCTGCCCGCGGCCCATCCCAACCGACGAGAACGCGAGCAACTCGTCGACCATGGTCGCGACCGGTGCGTCAGTCTGGTGGCCGAGAACCACAAGGAGCTCGGATAGTTGTTTCACGGCCACCACGTTGCGGTGGAGCACCGCCCAGCGCGCTACGTCTCGCAGACCGAGGCGGAACTGAAGAATCGTCGCGCCGCGCGCGATCAACTTGAGGCGTCCGGAGAGATCGTCGACGAAGCTGCGGTCGACATGTACAGAAACCGTCTCTGGGGACCCGACGTCGAACGTGAGCGCTGGGCCATTCTCCTCAAGCCACTCCTGAACCCAGACGTAGGACGCTCGCTCGCTAGGGAGCCAGAGGCGGACGACAACAACGGGCAAGCGGCACTCCATAGCGTACCGGAGAAACGTCTTGCTGAGGCTGACCGCCGCGATACCGTCGTCGGGCGGCTCGCTAGTGGTCGTCTTCACCTGGAGCTTGAGGAAATGCCCGAGGGCCTCGGGATCGTCGAGTTCCGCTTCGACGTCGACGCCCACATCCGTGTGCTGGGGGCGCCCGATCCAGTCGCCGCGACGTTGGAGCATTGCCAGGACGACGGCCTCGCCCGCATCGCCGATGCGTCGTTGACCTCCGCGGTCCGTCACTTCTTCTCCCTCCCACGTTCAACTGCGCCCACTCACTGCGGCGGAGCCGCGTTCTTGTCATCGTCGGTGTCATCGTCGGATGCGGCGACCGAGCTGGTGTCAGACACCTCACTCAGCCGACGCGCCCAAGCCTATAGTCAGCGCGACGTCACAGCTTATGGCACTTCAAGGTGAATAGCCTGCGCTCCATTCCACGAAGTCTGGAAGACTCTCCAGCGAGATGACCGGATATTCCTGTCCTCTGTTCATTCCTGGAAATCGGCGATCGAGAGTGACTACCCCACGAACGTCGGATCCTTCACCTGCAATCATGTTCTTCACGTAGTTGCACTTTCGTCGCAGTTTCACATGGAATGACTGGTCGTCTTCTGGACCAATCGCCTTTAGTAGGTTTCGAAGTCGGCTCGATACAAGCGGAAGCCCCATCGCCTTACACTCAATGACCACATAGTGCCGGAAGCTTGGGTCTGCAGCCAGGCAATCGATCTCGCCAGGCGGGACTGGCATTTGGCGCACACCGTCCGACAGGCGCCACTCGCCGCGGTCGCTGACCGGACCGGCCTGATAACGTAACCGAAGCATCGTGGCAACGACGGCGTCCTCAAGTGGTTGCGAGACAAGTGTTCTGAAGGCAGTTGGTCGCAGTCGCACTGACACCGAGGATGGGTATTCCATGACAGAAGACTCGGCGAACCACGTAATCGAGTCGGCAATCATTGGTGGCGAGGTGACAACCAGCCCGGCTGTCAGCGGGAGGACCGGATGGTTAACCACGAAGTTAGGCCAGAGTTCCAGCGGCGTCGCAGCCGCCGCGTTCGGCGTCGCGAAAAGCGGGTGTGTTTGCTCAGCCAGTGCGCGCGCCAGTCGCGCCGGCACCGGCATTGCGGGCGGCATTATAGCAATTGAGCGGTCGTCGTCCGTCACTCTGCCGGCGACGCTTCTGGCGAAATAGAACATGTGCGCGCGAGCAGCGAGACCTGCCCAGAATGCTGCGGGCAGGGGCTCCTTCAGGTTGGCAAGCGCCGTCTTCGAAATCAGCGGAAGGCTGGCAAGGATCTCTGGCTCCTCGATGAGTTGGTGAATCTCATCTAGCGAACGGTCCAGGCCGCCAAGCACAGTGTCAAAGGCCAGCTGAGGAAACCTTAGGAGTTTGGACGCCGGCGCCATGGACGCATCGAGGTCGTCCTTGGCTTCGACGCAGGCGCCGCCCAGTCTCAGCCCCTCGTCTGTCTGCTCAACAAATCCGTCATCTGTGGCGGTAAATACGTGAAGCACCGCGATGAGTTCGTTCAGGATCGCTGCGAGTTGAACTGTCCTGACAAATCCGGCGACCGAGGCACCAGTACCAGAATTGCTCCTGGCTACCAGGGCACACATGGCCGTCTTGTATGCCTGACGCCATTCATCATTACTGAACGCCGGATCGTAGTATGCCGACGTGGTTGCTGCCGCTAGAATCGGCAGTAGGTGGTAGGAACTGACCTGTGAAGCCTGCTTGAGCAGGGCCTGCTGCACTGCAGCACCCGCGTTCGCAACATCCGCAAATGATCGGTACACCGATTTCGCGCCAATGACCTCACGCCGCAGCGAACAAAATGCGGATCGAATAGTGAGCCGCTGTCTGAGTAAGGGCAGCGCGGTAGCAACCTGCCTATAGAGACGGCTACCCGATGTCACTGAAGCTGATCGGTTCAGGCTCATGGTGGGCTCTCCGAGGCTACCACCGCAGGCACGCGCGATCACCGGCGTCGCGACGGAGTCGACGAGCGGACGGCACGCGCCAATCGTCGCTGGTCCGCATCCGGCCGAGCAGCAATCGGACTGTTGGCAATGCAAATCGAGTTACCTCCCTCAACACACCAGTCCCCCCACAGCCTGCTGAAGCTCTTCATCGGAGGGATGCGTGTAGATCGCCGTCGACAGGATGGAGCGGTGCCGGGCGAACCGCTGGGTGAGGCGGATGTCGCGCGTGTTCCGGTACAGGCTGGTGCAGGCGGTGTGCCGCAGGGCGTGGAAGTTGAAGAGGTGGTCGAACCCGGCGCGGGTCTGCCAGACGCCGAAGGCATGCCGCAGCATTCGCGCCGAGAGGCGCTTGCCGAGGCGGCTGACGAAGATCGGGGCGGTCGTGGCCACGTCGTGTCCGGCCTGGCGCTTGAGCTTGAGGAGCTTCTCGAGCTTCAGGCGGAGGGTCTCGGAGAGGAGCACCTCCTGGTGGCCGGGCTCCTTGGCTGCGCGCTTGAAGACGCGGAGCTGGACGCGCCGGTGGGCGCGCCCTTCGGCGTCGAACACGTCGCCGACGTCGAGGGCGAGGAGCTCGTGCTCGCGGAGGCCAGTGCTGAGGGCGAGGCCGAAGATCACGTGGTCGCGGAAGCCGGCGACGTGCTGGCCGCTGGTGCGGAGCAGGAGGGCGACCTCGCGTTCGGTGAGGGTGCGGGGTGGGCGGGCGACGGAGTCGGCGAAGGTGCTCACGCCCCGATACATCCTCGACGGGCGCGCGCCAGCAACCGAGAAAGCGGCCATCGCGACCTGCTGGTGTGGGGCTCGCGATGACGGCCGGCATCGTGAAGCGGGCCGAGTCGGACCTCTCGGCGTGGCTCTCGACCGAGGCGGGCTTCGTCCAGGGACTGTGTACCTACGACGGGGCGCCGGTGACGCTGGACGCCTACCAGACGGCGTTCCTCGAGAACCGGTCGCGCTTCCGCTGGGTCACCAAGAGCCGGCAGGTGGGCTTCTCGTTCCTGTTCGCGCTCGAGGCGCTGGCACGCTGCCACCTGCGGGACTCGCACACGGTGGTGTTCGTCAGCTACGCGCTGGCCGACGCGGTCGAGAAGGTGATGTTGGCGCGGCAGTTCTACGAGGACCTGCCGCTCGCCTACCAGAAGAAGCTGGTCACGGACTCGAAGACCGAGCTCGCGTTCGAGTCGAACGGGCCGAGCAAGCGGGTCTCGCGGATCATCTCCGTGCCGTCGAAGGCCCCGCGCGGGAAGCGGGGCGACATCGTCCTGGACGAGCTCGCCCACTATTTGAACGATCGCGAGGTCTACCGCGGGTCGACCGCGCTGATCCTTCGGTCGAACGGCCAGCTCACCGGCTGCAGCACGCCACTCGGCCGGCGGGGGGTGTTCTGGGAGATCGCGCAGGAGGAGATGCGCAAGTACCCGCACCACAGCCGGCAGGTGGTGCCGTGGTGGCTGTGCCGGTTCTTCTGCAAGGACGTGCCGAGGGCCGCCCGCGAGGCGGCGGGGATGACCACGGAGGAGCGCGTCGCGCTCTTCGGCAAGGACAACATCCACGAGCAGTACGACTCGCTCGCGCTCGACGATTTCCAGCAGGAACTCGAGGTCGTCTTCTCCGATGAGTCGTACTCGTTCTACCCGTACGAGCTCATCCTACCGAACACGCCGGATGAGGTGATGCTGGCGGAGGACTTCGTCGACATCCCCGAGCCGCGGGGGCGGCTGGTGGCGGGGTTCGACGTCGGGCGCACGCGAGACCACTCCGAGCTCGCCGTGTTCGAGGAGCACGAGAGCCGGTTCCGGTGCCGCCTGCTTCGGGCCTACGTGGACACGCCGTTCGCCGAGCAGGAGGCCGACCTGCGGCGGCTGCTCGAGGTGCTGCCGGTGGCGCGCCTCTCGATCGACCGCAGTGGCATTGGCATGAACCTCGCGGAGAACCTGGCTCGGGACTACCCGCAGGTGGTCCCGGAGAACTTCACGAACGAGACCAAGGAGCGCTGGGCGACGGACTTCAAGATCCTGCTGCAGCGCCGCGAGGTGGACCTGCCCAGGCACCGCGACCTGGTCGCCCAGATCCACAGCATCAAGAAGCGCGTGCTGCCTTCCGGGAAGGTGGCGTTCGACGCCGAGCGCACCGCGCGCGGTGGGCACGCCGATCGCTTCTGGGCGATCGCGCTCGCATGCCAGAAGGAGCGGCAGGCTGGGCGGGGCGGAGTGGTCGAGATCGGGGTGCGGGTGCTGGGTTAGGGTCGATGCTCTGCGAATCGCAGGTGCCACCGGTTCTGGTGATCTTTGCATGCAAACTCAAGGAGATCGAGCGGGGCGTACGTTGAGGGTTCGCCGCCACCTCCGATCGTGAACAGGACCGTATTGGTGCTGACGTCAACCGAGTGGACTCGGGCGTCTTGCCACGTATGTATCCCGCCCTGAGAGTTCGTCACAATTGTCACCACGACCGACTCCACCGCGCGAATTTGCGAGAGCAGTACTTGCGCCCGACGGACCTGAGGAACGCTCAACATCGCGAGTTGCTCCGGGAGAAGGAAGGCGGAGTGGCTTCCGGTACGCACGGGGTACGTCCAGGCCTCGCCACCATAACCATCAGTATTCTTGTCTGCCTTCGTCTTCACCGCTACGGGCACGTCGATGTGCGGCGGAACTTCCACCGCCAAAACGTATCGTGCGGAGTCCAGGTTGAACCTTGAGAAGTCAAAGTACGGCCGAGGCGAGCAACGATCTCGAACGGCTTTGGAGATGCGCTCTTGGGTCTCGGAGAAATCGGACTCCGTCAACCCATTGTACCGTCCAACGCGACCGTTCTCCTCCCACGCACCGACGAGGACCGTGCCTCCAAGGTGATTCGCGAAGGCAGCCACGTCCTTGGCGAGGTGAAATGAGTGCTCGTCGCTGTAGCTGCCCTTGAGGTCAAGGACCGCGCGCTCGAACGCGGCCCCTGGGTCCGGCAGGGCCTTCAGAGGTGCATAGGACACGACTGAACGGTATCACTCACTGCGGGGTCGGCTAGTCGGCAGCGGACATTTCGTGTTCACCCCGGGCTCGCGCGCGACGCCGTGCATCGCCATGCTCATGCCATGCAGCTGGCACTGGCCTGGGACCTTGCGTTCGTCGAGTCGATCGCGCTCGAGCATCTCGCTCCGAAGGGCTGGAGCGTCGAGCTCGAGGGCGGCAACGTCGTCTACCTCCACGGCATGGTGCGCGTGCGCCTTCGCGAGCTCGGCCGGCAACGGGAACGGTTTCGTGTGGTTCGGGTGACCAGCACGGAGCGTCCAACGCTCGACGAGCTCCGCATGGCGGTCGACGCCTTCCTTGCGGAGGGCTTCGGGCCGATCGAGATGGTGCCGTCGCTGATCGACCCGAAGACCACGATGCTGATCCAGACGCTCGAGGCCGCGGACCCGCTGCGCCTGTTCAACAACGACAACGGCGTCGACCCGGCCTGCGGACAGGACGGCGTCCTGGCCCATGCCGAGGTGCTCCCCGTCGGCCCCTGACGTCCCATCGCCAAGGGCGCGTTGCTCTTCTCGGCGGTGGAGCACCAAGTCCTCGTCTTCGCCGTTCCCCGCGCGCCTGTGGGCGCAGCCCCAACTCCGACTACGCCCTTCACGGTGGTTGCCGCCGACGACGATGCGGCCCGTGAGGCCGCTCGCGCTGAGCTGGCGGCCCGAGGTCAGCGGGTGCGAGCTCTCTCGTTCGCCCCGAATGGCCTTGTGGCCTACGTCGAGGAGCCGTCGTGACGGCCATCGAGGAGCTGGCCGAGCGCCGCGAGGTGCTGGTGAAGGCCTATGTGGTCGGCGCCGACGAGACCCAGCGCCGAAGCGTCGGGGGTGGTGAGGCGGCGAGCGCCTTCGGCCAGGCCGGCGCCCTGGAGCCGCCGTACGACCCAGAGACGCTGTGCATGCTGTTCGAGCACTCGAACGCCCTGCGGCAGAACGTGGATGCGTACGGCACGAACATCGACGGCTTCGGGCACCGGCTCGAGCCGGCGATCGACTTCGACGCGGACGACGCCGACCGGCGGGTGGCCGAGTGCATCTACCTCGAGCGGCTGGCCGAGGCGCCGGAGGGCGCCGGGCGGGAGACGCAGGAGCCGAGCGACGAGGAAGTGAAGGGCCGCCGGCGCGAGCTCGTGCAGCTGGCGCGTGTGGAGCGGGCGAGGCTGGGGACCTTCTTCGAGGGGTGCTGCTTCGACCACTCGCTCGTGGAACTGCGGCGTCGGACCCGGCAGGACCTCGAGGTCACGGGCAACGCCTACTGGGAAATTCTGAGGAACGCGCGGGGGGAGATCGCCCGGCTGGTTCACGTACCGGCCTACACCATGCGCCTCCTGCCGCTCGATCCGAGCCCAGTGGAGGTGGAGGAGCCGGTACGCATCTCGCCGGTGACCCTCGAGCGCGTGAAGAGCCGCCAGCGCCTGCGGCGCTTCGTGCAGGTCCAGTACGGGCAGCGCACCTTCTTCAAGTCGCTGGGCGACCCGCGCGTCCTCTCCCGCGTGACGGGGCAGGTGGCGACGAGCGTCGAGGCGCTGCCGAGCAACGACGGGCCGGCCTCGGAAATCCTTCACTTCTCGATCCACTCGCCGCGTTCGCCGTACGGCGTGCCACGGTGGATCGGGGCGATGCTGGCGGTGCTGGGGTCGCGACAGGCCGAGGAGGTGAACTACCTCTACTTCGACAACAAGTCGGTGCCACCGCTCGCCCTCCTTGTCTCCGGCGGCAAGCTGTCGGAGGCCTCGATCCCCCGCATCGAGCGGTTCATCGACGAGAACCTCAAGGGGAAGAAGAACTTCCATCGCATCCTCATCCTCGAGGCCGAGGGGGGTTCGAGCGCGACGGACGCGGCGCGAACGAAGATCGAGCTCCGGCCGCTGACCGAGGCGCAGCAGCAGGACGCGCTGTTCTCGGCCTACGACGAGCGGAACATGGACAAGGTCGGCCAGACCTTCCGGATGCCGCAGCTGCTCCGCGGCGACAGCCGGTCGTTCAACCGGTCGGTGGCCGAGGCGATGCTGCGGTTCGCCGAAGACCAGGTGTTCCAGCCCGAGCGCAACGAGTTCGACCACGTCATCAACCGGAAGCTGCTCAACGACATGGGGATCAGGTTCTGGCGGTTCCGGTCCCAGACGCCGGCGACGCGGGATCCGGAGCGCATGACCGACATGGTCGAGAAGCTCGTCCGCGTCGGGGTGCTCACGCCCGAGGAGGGCCGACTGCTCGCGAGCGACATCTTCAACCGGGAGTTTGCGAAGCTGGGAGCGGACTGGACAAAGCGCCCGATCACCCTGACGCTCGCCGGGATCCAGACCGGGGTGGAGGATCTCAGGCCGAAGGCGCCGACGGAGACGTTGGTCGACCAGGCTAAGCACCTCGTCGCCCTACGAGAACAGCTGGTCGCCGAAGAGCAGCGGCTGGCGGAGGGGAGGATCGCGCTCGCGCGGCAGGAGCTCGAGCGCACGCCGCCGGAGCGCATCATGGTGCCGGAGGCCGAGTGGGCTCGCTGGTTCGAGGAGGTGCACGGTGGAAGCTGAGCTGCAGCGCGCCTGGGTGAACCAGGCCCAGGCCGACGCCGACCGCGACGTGCTCGAGTGCCGGATGTGCAAGCAGAAGGGGCCGCTCGAGGAGGCGATCACCCTCTGGCGCAACGGCATTCTCCTCTTCGCCGTGTGCGAGCGATGCGCGGGTCGCCACGAAGTCGTGATGCGACCGACGGAGCGCGGCATCGAGATCCGGGCCCGCGCCACGACTCCCCTGATTGTGGGAAACGTCCATGTGCGGTGACGAGGCGATCGTGTCGGCGGCCCGCTCTGCCGCGAACGACCTGCTCGAGCTCCTGCGTGTGCCCGTCGCGAAGGCGATGGACCTGTCGACGCCAACCGGCTTCGACGGCGCCGTCGCGCGCCTGGGCGCCGAGCTCCGACGGCACGCTCACCTGCCCGAGCGGGAAGCGGTGCGGGCGGCCATCGGGGTGCTCGACGTGAACTGGCACGCAACGACGCCCGCGCAGCGGGCAGGTCTGCTTCGTGCCGCACAGGCGGCTGCTGGGCGCGCCGTGGCGCCCGTGGCGCCGAAGGTCGAGGCCACGTTAGGGCGAGCCGCCGACGCCGTCGTACGGGCAACGCGGGGCGACGCTCGAGGGCGACAGCGCCTGGCGATCGGCGCCGACTTCAACGGCCTTGACCGGCGGGCGATTGCCCACGTGACGCGGAGCAACCTGCTCTTCGTGCGAGACAAGTACGGCCAGCGGCTCGAGGCGTTTGGCCAGCGGGTGCGATCGGTTGTCGGGCGTGGGCTCGCGGAGGGCCTCGGCCGTGCCGACATCGCCGAGCGGATCGCCGATGCCGCGAGCGAGGCGCTGGTGGCTCGGTCCAAGAGCTACTGGGAGGTGGTCGCTGGGAGCTTCGTCGGGGAGAGTCGGTCGCTGTCGCAGATCTCGGCCTACGCGGAGGCGGGGATCGAGCGTTACGTGATCATGGCCGTGCTCGACGAGCACACCACGGACACCTGCCGCTTCCTCGACGGCAAGGTGATCGCAACGGCGGATGCGTTGCGAACCTTCGAGCAGCTCGAGGCGGCCACGGATCCGCTCGCGCTGAAGACCTTGCGGCCGTGGGTCCGGGAGCGCGTTGGCGAGGACGGCGGCCGGACCCTTGAGGTGGGCAAGGGGAAGGATGCGACCGTGCTGGCTGTCGTGACTCGGTCAGGTCGCGGCGTGGCCGATGACCGCGGCGAGTACCAGCGAGCTCTCAGCGGCCGCGAGCTCGCTCCAGCTGGGGTTGGGCTTCCCCCATTCCACGGGCTGTGTAGGTCGACGACCGCCCCTGCCTAGGCTCGACTGGACACGTCCGGCGGCGGGCGGCATCGTTGGTTGATGGATCTAGTCGAGCTTTCGGAGTCGGCGCTTGACGCGGTAGCGGACGCCATTCGTGCAGCTGCGAGACTCGACTCAGGCGCTCGCATGATCGTGACGGATTCGCAAACAGATCTACCCGGGTCGGTTCCCGCGCCAGCAGGTCTGAGTGGTATTCCAGAGCACCTAGTTTTTGCACACGCCTTCACTCCGCTTCCTGATAAGGAGGCGCTGAGGAAGATACTCACTATCTGTATCGAAGCATCGATGTTCGTTGACGAGGGACGACAAGCCACGTTCCGCATCATTGTGACAAACACGGCATTCACTCGTCAAAATTCAATTATTCTTGAGCCGCTCGAATTGTCAGCGAAGAACGTCGGCAGATTGGCAATCTGCTGCACCGCGAGTACCGGCGCACTGGCGATCGACGTGTCCGCAAGCAGCATTGTGGAAATCATCGAGAACCCGACCCCGAGCTACAGCGAGGTGTCCTTCCTGGTCAACCGGCCTGGATCTGTAGTCATTTCCGTTAGGGGTCGCGAATGTGGACGCGTCGACAACCTCGAGCTCAGGGTTGTTCAGCCCACCCTGCTTGACAAGCATTCTGCCCAGTCCGCGGTAGCCAAGGCGCTGGCGATTCCAGGGGGTTCCGAGGGACTGAAGGCGGCGTCAGCCTTGCTCAGAATCGGAACGATGATGCGGGATCTTGGCCACGGCGGCACGCTACTCGTTTCTCCAACGCAGAACGTACTCAGCAAGCCATTCAAGTTTCCTGCAAGCTCGGCGGCTGTCCGCCTCGCGATGGAACCCCTTCCCCTAGCTGACAACCTAGACGAGCACCTTCGAGCTGATCTTGAGCGTTCGCGAGCTGAGGTCCTTACTGCAGCGCTGCGATTGGTGGCTGCTACAAGTCAGACTGACGGAGCAGTTCTAATGACGCCAGAGCTGAATCTGCAAGGATTCGGGTGTTTCGTTGAAGTCGGGTCGTCCGCTCCCCCACCGGTTAGGCTAGTCGACGGGTACGACTTGGAGCAGGCGGGCAGGTCCCCGACCGTTTCTGCGCAGCAGATTGGCGGAGCCAGACACCAGTCAGCTGTTCGATTTGTTCATGGCAACGCAGGCTCAGTAGCGATAGTTGCATCTCAAGATGGCGGCTTGACGCTAGCTTTCCCGATGGGCACTGAGGTCGCGGTGCTGCGCTCGATTGTGGGCCTATAGTCGAGCGCCCCAGTAGCAGGCCGGCCGGGCGGCTGAGCTTCAGTCCGTCCCCTTCTTCGCTCGCCCCAACTCTTCCCGCGAAGGAGGTGCCGCATGGCCCAACTTCCGGGGATCGACGTAAGCGCAGCGCAAGGGCAGAAGCTGGATTGGCCCTCGATCGCAGCGGCAGGGATCAGGTTCACGCTCTGCAAGGCGAGCGAGCACGTGGGGTACGTGGACCCGACGTTCCACCGCAACGTGATGGAGGCGGACAAGGTCGGCATCGTGCGGGGGAGCTACCACTTCTTCCGTGTCGAGGCGGACCCGGAGAAGCAGGCCCAGCTCTACTTCCGGACGGCGGTGCAGTGGACCGAGCTCCCACCGGCGATGGACTTCGAGTCGCTGAAGGGCGTGGCCCCAGAGGTCGCGCGCCCGCGGGCGTTCGCGTTCATGGAGGCGACGGAGGCGCTCTGGGGAAGGCCCTGTATGGTCTACACGTACCCGTCCTTCTGGGATGGCCTGGGGAACCCGGCGGCGCCGGAGTTCGGAGCCCGGCCGCTGTGGATCGCGAACTACGGCGTGAAGAAGCCGAAGCTGCCGCGGCCTTGGTCGGCGTGGACGTTCTGGCAGTACGACGGGAACGGCGGCAAGCGCCTGCCGCAGGGGATCGACTCGGACTTCAACTGGTTCAACGGCGACGAGGTCGCGCTCAAGGAGCTGTGCGCGCGCCGGGTCACGACGAGCCACCCGGTCGCCTGAGTCACGCGGCTGGTATCGGGCGCGTCGTCAGGCTCGCTACGAGCTCGCGATGCGCCTGGTGCCACCCGCCGTGGGCCGGGTGGGTGAGGAGGAATACGAGTATACTCGCGCCTCCAGGCAGCACGAGCGTGCCACGCCGAAATGTGAGCAGTGAAGTGCCCTTCGCGCTCGTTCGTGTGGCCTTCTCGTCGACGGTAACGGTCCCGACCTGGTGCACAGCGGCATGTGCGGGACCACCGTAGGCGAGCAGGACGGACGGTCTCAGCACGGCAAGCTCGGCGCGGAGGAACAACCTGGGACATCGTTCGCTCATGGCCGGCTCGGGCGAGCTTCGACCGCCGATGGGCGAGCACTTCACCGCCTGCAGTCGGGCAGATGCGAGCAGAGCGTCGGCGAGCTCGTTCGGGTCCTTGGTGTCGATAGCGGAGGCGCTTCGCGCGGATCGGAGAACTGCGGCGACGTCGCGCATCGTGCCCTTCGACCAGTAGGAGCGGTGAGCGCGCCCGCCCTGACTGCGCAGCTTCGCCTCTTGCCCGCAGCCAGGCTCGACGGCGATGCGGTGTTCCATCGCGAGTTCCCAGTCGCCACCGGCGTAGCGCAGGTTCATGCCGAGGACCGCGACGCCACCCGGGTGGTAGGCAGGACCGACCCAGGGCAGGAACATACAGCCCTTCTCCGAGCCCGCGTCGAACGCCCCGACGCCGTGCGCGCGCTTGTCGGACTCGACCCCCTTCCAGCACTCGCTCGCCTGCGAGCAGACCTGGTGAAGCGTGGGCAGCGGGTCACCGCTCAAGACGCCTGCGTCCTCGTACACCTTGCAGAGCGCCAGGAGCATCTCGAGCTGCTCCGCAACCGGCGGCGGAGCCTTCGAGCGAACGAGCCGGGTGGTCAGGACGTCCGCATCCATGGCCGAGGATCGTACCCGTCTGACCGAACCGTGTCCCCTTCGGGGAGGCCCCCCGCTTTCTCCGCACGTGACGACGAAGATGATCACCGGGGTGCTCCGACGCGACGTCGTCGGCAAGCTGAGCGACGCGCGCGAGCGCCTTCACCTTCTGGTGGAGCGCGCCCGCCGCGAAGCCAGCGAAGCCGAGGCTTCCGCGCCGAGCGTGTGGCCGAACGACCTCAACGCGGAGCCGTCCGCTTCGAAGGAGGCCGACCGTGGGTAGCGTGTTCCACCGTGCCCTCGAGGCCGCCTACGACGTGCTCGACCGAGACTCCTCCTCGGTCGAGAAGACGATGTGGGGATCTCCGGCGGGCAAGAAGCGAATCGCCGCGCGCCTGGTGAAAATGCTCCCACCGCACCGCACCTACGTGGAGCCGTTCGCAGGCAGCGCCGCGGTGCTGTTCGCGAAGGAGCCGTCGGAGGTGGAGGCGATCAACGACGCCGACGAGCAGATCGCACGCGCCTACAAGGCCGTGCAGAAGCTCCGCCCGCGCGACATCGAGCGCCTGCGGTCGATGGACTGGACGGGGGACAAGGACACGTTCAAGTCGATGGTGAATGGCGACGAGCCGAAGGACGCTGTCGGCTGGCTGCACCACTTCCTCTACGTGACGCACTTCTCGTACGGGAAGATGCGGGGCAAGAGCTTCTCCCCGTCGGGGCAGGGAGTTCTTGCCAAGACGGTGGACCGGATCGAGTCGTTCGCACCGCGCCTTCAGCACGTGAAGGTCTTCTCGGGCGACTACAAGAAGGTGGTCGAGGAGTTCGACGGCAAGGATACCGTCCACTTCCTCGATCCTCCGTACGCCGGCTACAACGTCGACGTCGGCGAGGACCGGTTCGACGAGGAGACCTTCTGCAAGGTCCTCGAGAATCTCGACGGGAAGTTCCTAGTCACCTACGGGATCCGCGGCGACCTGCCGCGCCTGGTGAAGGAGGCGGGGTTCGAGACGAGGCGAATTCGTACGCGCCGTAGCATCCGGTCGATGCGCGGCGTGGGTGGGTCGTCGGTGCTCACCCAGCTGCTCGTCGCCAACTACGGCATCACCCAGAAGAGCTTTGATGGCTTGCGGGACGATGGCTGGGAGGTGGAGGAACCGACGCGCTCGGCCTCGGTCACCGTGCCCGAGGCGCTCGAGCCTGCGCCCGCCGCTGACCAGCCGCCGGCGTTCACCAAGTGCCAGCGCCTGCTCAAGAACACCGACCCGACCGACGAGCGCTACGTGCTCGGCATCGTGCTCGAGCCCGAGACGGTGGACGCGCAGGGCGACGTCTACAGCGCCGAGGAAGTCCGGAAGGCCGCGCACCTCTTCATGGAGGAGTTCGGTGGCATCGGGCTGATGCATCGACTCCGGGTCAACGACCAGGTGAAGGTGCTGGAAAACTTCCTGGCGCCCGCGGACCTCGAGCTCGGGGGCATCACCGTCAAGAAGGGCACCTGGCTGCTCGGCGTGCGCGTCCTCTCGGACGAGCTCTGGGCCCAGGTGAAGGACGGCGGTCTCACGGGCTTCTCCATCGGCGGCTCCGCTCGCCGTGTGCCCGATGGCGCGGCCTCCGGCACCGACGCGGAGGCCGCATGAGCACCGAGTCGGCAGAGGCCGAAGACGACGGCGCGAAGGTGCATCGCCTGCTCGACATGGTGGTCGAGGAGGTGTCGCTCGTAGACCGCGCGGCGAACAAGCGCCGCTTTCTCGTGATCAAGAGGGGAGCCATGCGGAAGGACGACCAGGGCAAGAGCGGCAAGCCGCCGAAGGACGAGGAAGCGAAGCCGAAGGGCAAGGGCAAGCCGCCCTTTCCGCCCGACAAGGTCGCTGGAGAAGCCGACGCCGCGGGCGACAAGGGCAAGGACAAGGAACCGGCGGCCCCCAAGGGCAAGAAGCCCCCGCCGTTCCCCCCGAAGGGAAAGCAGCCGGCCAAGAAGGCCGAGGGCGACGTCCTCACTGTCGCCACGCGCGCGCTGGAAACGCTGACCGATGCGGTCGAGCGCATGGGCGAGGCCGAGGACGACGAGGCGAACAAGGTCGCGGGCGAGCTCGTCGAGGAGCTGGCCGAGATCACCGCCGACCTCGCCGCGGCCGCGGGCCTCGATCCGAACGAGGACGAAGAGGCCGAGAAGAGCGCTGGGCAAGCGGACGCCGGGGCTGCGACGAGTGACGCAGCGCAAACCGCAGCGACCGAAGTGCGTGCGCTGCTCGGTCAGGTCTCACAACTGCTCGCGGCGGCAACTGCCAAGGCAGACGGGTCGGCCGACGACTCGGACTCCCTGAGTCACGCCGACACGGACCCGGCGCCCCCGCCGGCGCCCGAGGTCGAAGAGCGGCTCAACGCGCAGCTCCAGGAGCTGCACACGTCGGTGCGCGCGCTCGGTGACTCGATCCGCGACCAGGGCCTGCGGCTGAACCGCCTCGAGAAGGCGGCGCCGTTGCCCAACAGCCGCGCAGCCGAACGCCCGACCACGCCGCGAGACGAGGACGGCTGGCCGCTCGACATGAACCGTCCGTTCGATCGCGCCCGCGTCGACAAGGCGGTGTCGTTCCACGACGACTGACTCTCGCCACTCCCCACTTCGAACACACAACCAGAGGTGCCTGACGCCCGACTTTTCAAGGAAGGCCGCGTCATGCCCCCCACCCCGAACCGCACGCTGCTCGAGAAGGCGGACCTCGCCCTCGCCGACCTCACGGCCGGCGGGAGCGCCCTGCTCCCGGAGCAGGCCAAGAAGTTCATGCGGCTGCTCATCAAGCAGTCGGTCCTCATGCAGATGGCCACCGTCGTCCCGATGGCGGCGCCCAAGCACCAGGTTTCAAAAATCAAGTTCGGGAGCCGCATCCTGCGACCCGGCAAGGAGGCCACCGCGCTCGCGTCGACCGACCGGGTGAAGCCCGACCTGTCGTTCCTCGAGCTCGACGCCCAGCTGTTCAAGGCGGAGGTGCACCTCTCCGACGAGGTCCTCGAGGACAACATCGAGCGCGGAGAACTCCGCCAGACGATCCTCGAGATGATCGCGGAGGCCGCGGGCCGCGACATGGAGGAAGTGATCATCAGCGGGGACAAGGCCTCGACCGATCCGTTCCTCGCGACGCTCGACGGCCTGCTCAAGCAGGCCAAGAGCCACGTGGTCGACGCCGCGGGCAAGCCCATCTCGAAGGATTTTCTGCGGGACATGCTCAAGTCCCTGCCGAGCGAGTACCTCCGCGACAAGAAGCAGATGGCGTTCCTCACGAGCTCGGATGCCGAGCTCGACTATCGGAACAGCCTCGCCGAGCGCGCGACCGTGGGCGGCGATCGCTTCCTTGAGGAAGACGCGCCCGTCCTCTACTCGGGGGTGCCGCTCCGTTCGGTGCCGCTCTTCCCCGAAGATCTCGGGCCGTCGAGCAACCGCACCGTCGCGCTGCTCTGCAACCCCAAGAACATCCACGTCGGCATCTGGCGCCAGATCAAGCTCGAGTCCTGGCGCGACGCCTCCGCGGGCGTGCTCCGGATCATCGCAACCATGCGGTTCGACGCTCGGTTCGCCGAGGAGCCGGGCGTGGCGAAGCTCATCAACATCCAGCTCTGAGCCGCGAGGAGAGACCCGCCATGGACACGATGCTCGTTCGACTCAAGCCGTACGATCCGCGCCGCGGCTTCGTGCTGCGCCGCTACACCTACCTCGGGATCAAGTTCCACGAAGAGCGCGGCTGGTACCGCGTGGACAAGCCGGTCGCCGACTACCTCCGCACCGTGCGCGAGGAGCCGGACGACGAGTACACCCCGCCCGCCTTCGACGTCTGCACGGACGACGAGGCCAAGGCGCTCGACGCCAAGGAGACCGACGAGGCCAAGGTGCGTCGCGCCGCGGCCGACGAGGTGAAGCTGTCCGCCGCGCGCACCGAGGCTTCGGCCTCCGCGCTCACGTCGGCCGACCTCGAGCCGGCGAAGGCTGCCGCCGCGCCCACCAGCGCAGCGGCCGACCCCAAGGGCGCGAAGAAGGATCGCTGAGCGTGTACGCGTCCGTAGAAGACCTGCGCGCCGAGGGCGTGACGACGACCATGGCGAGCGACGAGCGCGCGAGCGCTCTCCTCGCGGAATCGTCAGCGCTCATCGACCGCGTGACGGGGTGGTGGTTCGAGCCCCGCAACGCGACGCTGCGCCTCTACGGACGCGACACGCCGTCGATAGAGCCGCCCGTGCCCCCGCTGCGCCTCGACGCGCTGCTCCTTGGGGACGAGCCCGTGTCGGTGGCGGAGGACGTCGAGATCGTGGGCGCGCCGGTCGCGCCCTCGTTCGACGCTCCGCGGATCACGCGGCGGCACGGGCTCTTCCCGCGCGACCAGGAGATCAGGGCGATCGGGCTCTGGGGGTTCACGGAGGCCGACGGCACGCCCCTCGGGCGCACGCCGCTCGCCATCCGTCGGGCAACGTTGCTGCTCACCATTCGGTGCCTGCCCAAGCTCGCAGACGCCGACGGCATGGCTGCGCGCTCGGGCTGGCGTCTGCTCGAGGAGAAGACTCGCGACCAGAGCTACCGACTCCAGCCGCTAGCAACCCCCTCGCTCGCCATGACCATGGACCCGGAGGTCGATCAGATCCTGGCGCGCTACCGGCGTCCCGCCGGCCTTGGCGCCGCATAGGAGGCTCCTGTGCGCGGGCGCCTGCTCTTCCGCTTCCTGGCGGAGCTCTGTCGCGTCGACCGCGCGGGCACAGGCTCCGCCGATCCCGACGGTGTCGGGCCGCTGACCGGCGGGTTCGACCCTGACTTCAAGGAGTCCGTGATCGTCGACCCCGACGACGACGGAATTGGTGAGCGCGTGCGGAGGGAGTTTCCAGCCATCCGCGTGCCCTGCCAGGTCGAGACCAACACCTGGGAGGAGCTCGCGATGCAGGGCGCCGGCGACGCGCCCCGCTCCGACCTGGTCCTCGTCTTCCACTTCCGCGACCTCGAGCGACTCGACCTGGTTGATCCGACGACAGGCGCCACGCGCATCGGTCCCGGCGACCGGCTCCATGCGCTCTTCGATCTGGCGGACGAGCTGGTCCAGGCCGTCCGCACGCCGCCCGGCCTCTACGTCACCGAGGCGCGGCCGGCGGGATTCGGGCTGTTCATGCCGCGTCCGCGGCGAAACCTGCTGCTCGTCTCCTTCGCGCCGCGAGGAACGGCAGCCCCACGAGGAGTCTTTCCATGAAGCACCATCTCGTCTCCCTCGCCATCGTCGCGCTCGTCACCGTGTTCGTCGGCTGCTCGCCGACCCCGCCCGAGCGCTGCGAGCCCGCGGCCACGCGTTGCCGCGGCACGACCGTCGACATCTGCGCCTCCGACGGTTTCTGGCAGGTGTCCGAGGACTGCGGCTTCATCCGCAGCGGCGGCCAGTGGGTCTGCGTCGCGCTCGAGGCCGACCTCCACGCTTGCGTGCCCGAGGGTCAGACCCCAGGCGACACCGGCGCGGCCGAGGAGGCCCGCACCGACGCGGCTGCGGACGCTGACGGGGGCGGCTCGTGAACGAGCCCACGCCGGAGCACGTCCTCGCCTTCGTCGACCACATGCGAGGGCACTTCCTCGCGCAGATCGCCGACAAGCGGGACGCCGTGGTCATGCGCGCGGCGAGCGTGCTGCTCGACCAGCTCGGCATCGTCGAGAAGACGCGGTTCCTCGAGAACTACGCGACCACGATGGGCCGGACGATCTACCTGCCGTTCGAGCCGGGGGTCCCTTCGGCGGGCTGGCCGCTCTGGACGCAGATGGTGGTGCTCACGCACGAGTGCCAGCACATCGCCCAGCTCGATCGGATCGGTCCCTGGGCCTTCTTCCTCCGCTACGTGACCAAGAAGGCCGAGCGCGCCGTGCTCGAGGCGGACGCGTACCGCTGCCAGCTCGAGCTCTACTTCTGGCGGACCGGGCAGGTGCTCGCGCCGAAGCTGCTCGCGGCCCGCCTCCAGGCGTACGCCCTCACGGAGACCGACGTCCGCGTGGCCGAGAAGGTGCTCGTCTCGAGCGCGGAGACGATCAAGCGGGGCGGCGTGATGACCGAGGCAGGTCGCATCGCGATCGCTTGGCTGGACAAGTACGCGCCGGACCTCCGGGACGCGCGGTAGCCGGCCATGCACGTCGAGCGCACGGGAGACTGGGAGATGGCGCGCCGGCTGCTCGAGGGCAGCCCCGCGAAGATCTCCCGTGCGCTCACCCTGGCCGTGCGCCAGGAGGCCGAGCTTCTTCGAAAGCAGATCCTCGAGGGGATCACGCGGCAAGCGCCCGGAGGCGCGCCGTTCGATCCGCCCCTTGCGCCAGCCACGCTCGCCGCCCGCAAGCTGAAGGGGTTTTCGGGGACCAAGACGCTGCTGCGACGGGGCGACCTGCGCAACTCCATCACCGTGGAGATGCAGGGCGACCGGGCGTTTGTCGGGGTGAACCGGAAGGCCCGTGCCAAGAACGGCTCCTCGCTCGCAGACATCGCTCGCGTCCACGAGGAGGGCGCTGGGCCCTTCGTCGTGCCCATGACGCCGAAGATGCGGCGGTTTCTCTTTGCCCTGTTCCGACGGCTCGGCTCCGCGCGACGCGGAGGCGGCGGGGCGGGCGGACATGGGGCCGATGTCGTTGTGATCCAGATCCCCGCGCGGCCTTTCCTGCGGCCCGCGTTCGAGGCCTTTCGGAAGGGCGCGTCGGCGCGGTTCCTCGCGCGCGTGGCGAAGCTCGCGGGGCTCACCGGTCCAGGAGGCGTCCTGTGATGGTGCCGGTGCTCCTCGAAGTCTCGCCGAAGGCGGGTCCCGCGAGCGGCGGGGACCTCGTCAGCCTGCGCGCAACCGGCCTCGCCGACGCGATCAGGGTGTACTTCGGCGCGACGGCTGTCACAGTAGACACGCGGCGCGAGGAGGCCGGGGCCTCCATCCTCACGTTGAAAACGCCCGCGCAAAGAGCAGCGCTGGTCGACGTCTCTGTCGAGAACGTGGACGCAGCAGGCGTGGCGGTTCCGGGCGAGCTCGCCACACTGCCGGGCGCCTACCGCTTCCAGCGCGCACGCCTGGTCCGCGAGTCGAACCTGACGCGCCTCGTGCGCGCGGTGCTCCGCGAGCTCAAGCGGCAGCTGCTCGAGAACGTGTCCCTGACCGTCGCACTCGACTACGGCGACGACCGGCTCGACAACCGCACTGCCCTGGCGAAGCTGCCGGCGCTGGTCGTGTCGGGCCCGAGGCTGCGGGAGAACCGCGCTTACAGCTCCAACGTCCTCCGCGAGGAGGTTGTGGTCGGCTTGGGTGGTCCGGAGCTGCGACGCCGACGCCCGGCCTACACGGTCGACGTCGAGCTCGGGCTCACCGGCGCGTCCGACCGCGCCACAGAACTGCTCAACCTCGAGGCCGCAGTGGCGACCTTCTTCCGGTCGACGCCGTGGCTCGTGCTCGACCGAGACCCCGAGAACCTTGCAGCGGGCACCGTGCGCTTCGAGCTCGATCCCGTCGGCGACCTCCGGACCGACCTCGAGGGGAAGGACGATGTCCGCGCCTTCAACTGGGGTCTCGTCGTCCGGGCATTCGATCTCGACGACGGGCTTCCGCTCGACCTCACGCGCGCAGTGAGCGGCACTGGCGCGAGCATCGCGGTCGGTCCCCTTCCGACCCCTCCCTGAGCTTTCCCCCCTCGGGAAACCGCAGCTGGGAGGTGCCCGCATGAGCGGAGATCTGCTCTCGTCCAAGGTCGTCATTCAGGAAGAGGAGCCCCGCGTCCGGGGCATCGCCGCCGCGGCGACCTCCGTGGCCGGAGTCGTCGGCACCGCGGTGCGCGGGCCCCTCGACGTCGCTGTGCCGTGCTCGTCCCTCGACGACTATTTCAGGGAGTTCGGTGGCTTTTCGAAGGAGGCGTCGCTCGCGCTCGCGGCGATGGGCTTCTTCGAGAACGGCGGCGCCGAGCTCTGGTGTGTCCGCACCGTCCACCACACCGACATCCGAGACCCGGCGTCGCACACCGCCAAGAAGGCGGTCGGCGCGATCCTCGCGCCAGGGGGTCCGACCCCAGCGAAGGTGACCGGCGTGCTGCCTGGGCCCTTCGTGCTCGAGGACGGCGACAAACTCGTGATCGCCGTGGGCAGCGGCGCAGACGAGGAGGCCGTATTCACGGGCGTCCCAGCGATGGTGCGCGCCGAGTCCAAGGGGCCCTTCGCGCTCGCCGACGGGATGACCCTGCTGGTCCGCATCGATGGCGGCCCGATCCAGAAGCTGATCTTCGCGGCAACCGACTTCTCGGCCATCGCCACGGCCACCGAAGCGGAGGTGGTCGCTGCCCTCAACGCGAAGGTCCTCGGCGGCAAGGCCATCCTCGACAAGGGCGCCCCCGCGCTCGTGAGCGACACCAAGGGCACGGCCAGTCGCATCGAGGTCACCGGCGGCACGGCCAACGTGGTCCTTGGCTTCCCGACCCTGCCGGTCGGCGGCACGGGCAACGTCGCGAAGGTCCGCGCCGTCACGATCGACGAGGTGAGGGCGGCCGCGGGTGCTGCCTGGAAGAGCGAGGTCGCCGTCACCAGTGGGGCCGGCGGCGTGCTCGAGCTCACGACCAGTGCCGTCGGTCCCACCGCCAAGCTCACGGTGAAGGTGGGATCTTCCGCTGGCTTCGGGCTCGATGGGGAGGCGCACACCGGCGCCGCAACCGGCGCAGCCACGGCCATCCGCGTGGAGACGCGCGATCCGGGATCGTTCGGCGACCGCCTCGAGCTCGAGGTGCGCGCACCCGCGTCCGGGGAGGTCGGCGCCTTCGACCTGGTCGTGTGGGAGGACGGCACGTTCCGGGAGCTCTGGCCGAGCCTGCGGACCGGCCCGTCGGACGACCGCTACTTCGCCGCGATTGTGAACGACCCGAAGACCGGATCGGTCTTCGTGCGGCTCACGGATGCCGGCCTGCCCGGC
The DNA here is from genome assembly GCA_964624885.1 of uncultured Polyangiales bacterium. GTDB lineage: Bacteria > Myxococcota_A > Polyangia > Polyangiales > JADJMO01 > JADJMO01. The sequence continues at coordinate 22,999 of CAZUZY010000081.1, forward strand.
GCGCCCGTGCCTCGCCCGCAGATGGTCTCGCTCGCTGGTGGGGACGACGGGCTCAAGGGGCTCGAGGACGCCGACTACATCGGCGTGCAGGCCGCCCGTAGCGGCTTTCATGCGCTCGACGTGGTCCAGGACCTCGCCCTCCTGCTCACCGCCGGGAAGGCCACGCCGGCCGTGCACCAGGCGATGCTCCGCTACTGCCAGGTCGACAGGGAGGGCAGCGTGTTCGCGGTGCTCGACCCGCCGAAGGGCACCACCGCACGCGACCTCGTCACCTACGTCGAGTCCACCGCCAAGCTTCTCGGGCTGTCGGAGTTCGGTGCCATGTACTGGCCCTGGCCCACTGTCCTGAACCCGCAGAAGAGCGTGTTCGGGGCGGCGAGCCAGATCGTCGTGCCACCCTCGGGGATCGTCGCCGGCGTGTACGCGCGCACCGACGCAGCCCGCGCGGGCGGCATCTACGAGCCTCCGGCCGGCGTCGAGATCGGGAAGATGCAGGGGGTCTTCGGCTTCGAGACCGACGAGAGTCTCGCTGAGAAGAAGCGGGACCTCGTCTACCCGAAGCGGATCAACCCGCTCACGACCGGCACCGGGCAGCCTTGCTACATCGACGGCTCGCGGACGCTCAAGGGCGACGGGGACTTCCCGCACGTCTCCGAGCGCCGCGGGGTGTCGTTCATCGAGCGGAGCATCAAGCGCGGCCTCCAGTTCGCGCGGCACCGGGCCAACACCGAGGGACTGCGCGCCACCGTGCGCCGCACCCTGAAGGCCTTCCTCATCTCGCAGATGAACAACGGCGCCTTCCGTAGTCGGGACCCGAAGAAGGCCTTCTTCATCGATGTCAGCGACAAGCTCAACACGCCGAGCGTCGTGTTCGCGGGAAAGCTCCTCGCGCGCATCGGCCTCGCCACCAACAAGCCCGCCGAGTTCGTGATCGTGTCCGTCAGCCAGGACACCCGCGCCCTCGATGCCGAACTCGCCGAAGCCGGCGCTTGAAGGAGAACCACCCGATGCCCATCCTCGGTAGTCCGCGCGCATTTCACCAGAAGTTCCGATTCCTCGTGGAGATCGACTCCGGCGTCGCCTGGGCCGGATTCGCCAAGTGCTCCGAACTCTCGGTCGAGGCCGCCAAGGTCGAGTACTTCGAGGGCGGCTCGCTCATCCCGAACAAGAGCCCGGGCCGACTCACGTTCTCGGACGTGACCCTCGAGCGCGGGGCCACGCAGGATCACGACCTCTTCGACTGGATGCAGGACGTGGCCGTCACCTCGAGCGGGCTCGGGCTCGTCGACCCGTTCTACAAGCGCAACCTCGATATCGTGCAGCAGGATCGAGACGGAACCACCCTACGCCGGTGGTCCATCGCCCAGGCGTGGCCCACAAAGTTCGTCGCAGGCGAGTGGGACAACGACTCGGACGAGAACGTGATCGAGTCGGTCACGTTAACGTATGACTACTTCGAACTGGTCTAGCTAGTGGGCAACGTTCGCTCAACACGCGGACTTTTGTTTGTGCTTACTGGCCTGCCTCTCTTTCAAGTCGAGCATGTATTCATTTGCATCGATTGCCGCCAACATAGACTTCAGATCGTGCTCCGGAAGAGGCAGAAGGAACGCGTACCTCTGGCCGATACCGCCAAATGATGTGCCGACGACCAGACCCTTCTTGCGATCCGCGATCCAGATACGGTCGTGAATTTCGCCCGCATCATGCCGCGTGAACCGCACGTCCGCGCTCTTTGTTCGTCGCTTCAGCTCCTTCCATACTGCCTTTGTATTCGACTTTTCTGAGTCGAAGATGATGTGCAGCGACTTCAATTCCTTGCCATCGATACGCGCCGCGCGTACCAGTTGGTCAACATACGACTCTGCACTATCCGTGGATGCTCCAGCTGCGTAGGGGTCGATCAGGACCAGATTGGTGGCCCCGAGTGTGAAGTCCCGTATCTCCTTGATAGCATCAGACCTCGTGGCCGACTCCGGCCCTATGAGCATGCCGACGTGAGCGCCCCCCTTGGACCCACGGAGAGCGCAACTCATGTCACGCTTCGCAAGCTGCGCCACCATGGCTTCAAGCCGCCTGAGTCCCAGGACGACAAGCATCTCGGCGCGAACCGCGGGTTCCAAGTTGTCTATATTGATTCCCATCTGCAGCGCTTCGTCCATTAGGAGGCGTGCCGCGTGTCGATGCTCCCGAAGGAGCGCCTCTGCGTTCCCAGCAGATTTCTTCTTCATGATGCGAGTCTATGCCAAGTCTGCCGCCACCGTCGGCACGGTGATTTCACTGCTTGCCAGTGACCTCCCCGTCAGGTTGTTGGCCGGAGACGCTTGGATCTGCGCAGCGTGCGGAGTCGTGGGCGGTAGGCTGCGTCGCTGGCAACGCTCGTGCCGCTTGCGCCGAGCTGTCCCCTCAGCGCCGCCCAGAGCTTTCTCCCAGCGGAGCCCTCTCATGCTCCTCGGGAGACGCGCATGCCCCACACGATCCAGTGCCCCTCCGGCCTCACCGGCTCCATCCGTGGTCTCAAGGTGCGCGAGGAGCGCATCCTCGCCGACCGGAAGCTCGCGAGGTCGAACACCGTCATCGACGAGTTGCTCCGGGCCTGCTGGCTCGAGACCCACGAGAGCGGTCCCTACGAGTTCGCGGGCGTCGTCGACTGGGACAAGGTGCTGCAGGGCGATCGCTTCGCGGCGCTCGTCGAGATCCGCACGCTGACCTACGGGCCCGAGTACGGCTTCTCGGTGACCTGCCACGAGGAAGGCTGCCGGGCCCGAATCGACTGGGAGGTGAGCCTGCTCGAGCTGCCTCGCAAGAGGCTGTCCAACGCGAGCCGTGAGGCGTTCGTAGGCGGGAACCGCTTCAAGACCACGCTGCCCGAGGCGGGCCGCACGCTTTGGTTCAAGCTGCTCACAGGCGCAGACGAGCGGAAGCTGCCTGGGCTGCGCAAGAACGCGCAGGACCGCATCCTCTCGGCAATGCTGGCGTTCCGGTGCGTGGAGATCGAGGGCGTGGAGGGGAAGGACAAGCGCCGGTTCATCGAGGACCTCTCGATGCAGGACGCAGACTTCCTCATGGGTGAGTTCGACCGCGTGGACTGCGGCATCGAGACTGCGATCGAGATCGAGTGCCCGGACTGCTTCGCGAAGCAGGTGGTGGACCTCCCTTTCGACCAGACGTTCTTCATGCCGAGGAAGG
>CAZUZY010000082.1:0-26095 GCA_964624885.1 uncultured Polyangiales bacterium
ACCTGGTCCCATGACCCTGGCGACCGGTGGCCCCATGATGGTGGCGAGTGACACGCGCGGGGGGCGCAATCGACCTTCGTCTCCGTTCGACGAACGTATCCGTTCGACGAACGTATCCGTTCGACCAACCACGTTCGTGACGTAGACCCGTGCCTGACGTAGTCGTCAGGCACGGAGCGGACGAGCCGTGCGACGTGGTCGAAGTGGGTGGAGCGCTGGAGAGAGCGGGCTATCGCCGGACGCGTTCGCCGCGAAGACGGGTCTCCGCGCCTCGACGCTGTCGTGGTGGAAATGGCGGCTCGGCGCCGACGAGCGGACCAAGACCCCGCGAGCCCTCGCGGTTCGCAGCGAGCCCGCGAAGGCTGCTGCCGAGCTCACGCCTATGACGTTCATCGATATGACCGCGTCGGTTCGCGCCGAGCCCATCGAGATCGTGCTGCCGTCCGAGGTGCGCGTGCGTGTGCCCCCGTCGTTCGACGAGCGGCCCCTCAGCCGGTTGCTCGACGTGCTGGAGCGGCGCCAATGATCCCGGCGGCGGGTGCGGGTGTTCGTCTGCGTCGAGCGCCAGGACATGCGTCGGTCCTTTGACGCACTCGCGCTCGTGGTGCGAGAGCGGCTCGCGCTGGATCCCGAGGGCGGAGCCCCCTTCGTCTCGCCAGCAAGCGCGGCAATCGGCTCAAGGTCCTGTGGTTCGGAAGCGTCGAGACCTGCACGCTGAACCTCGAGCGGGAGAAGCTCGATCTCGACGCGTGGCAGGTGCTCGGGAATGAGCTTACTGTCCGGTCGGCTTCGCGCGTGTGCTTGGGAACGACCGTCTCGCCATCCTCCTTTGGCAAGGACGGCCCGAGCTCGTCGCGACCTCGCTCGTCGAGCATCATGCCGAGCACCGAGAGGGCGAGCTGGCCATCGCTCGCCGGCGCGCTCGGACTTCGACGCCTCCAGGCCGAGCTCGAGCTTTGCGACAGCGCTCCATCATTCGAAGTAGCGGCGCCGGTAGTCGTCGCGATCGTGCTGCAGCGCTCATGCCTGACGACTACGTCGGGCACGCCTCAGCGATGGGCTCGCCGCGAACCGACGCGGTCATCTCTAGCTTGGGAGCAGCCTTCGCGGGCTCACTGCGAACCGCGAGGGCTCGCGTGGCGTCTTGGCCCGCTCGTCGGCGCCGAGCCGCCACTTCCACCACGACAGCCTCCAAGCGCGGAGACCCGTCTTCGCGGCGAACTCCTCCGCCGACAGCCCGCTCTCTCCAGCGCTCCACCGCTTCGACCAACGTCGCACGGCTCGTCCGCTCCATGCCTGACGACTGCGTCAGGCACGCGTCTAGATCAGGAACGTGGTTGGTCGAACGGATACCCTCAACGTCAGGAATGCGGTTGGTCGAACGGATCCACGGCTCGAGACTTCGCTCAAGCTTGCCATGCGATCCTCGATGGAGGGCGCGTCGCTCACAGGAGAACCTCTGAGCGATTCGCGATTTGTCGTAACCGGACCTTGAGCCGATTGCCGCGCTTGCTGGCGAAGACGAAGAGGCCTCCGCCCTCGAGATCCAGCGCGAGCCGCTCTCGCACCACGAGCGCGAGTGTGTCGAAGGACCGACGCATGTCCTGGTGCTCGACACAGACGAACCCGTTCAAGCACGCGCGCCTCACGCCGTGTCTCAGGGCGCACTACTGGCGGCTCGAGTTGCCGGCCGGCCTACGATGGGACGTGCTCCACCCTGGATGCTCGCGCTGGTTGGCCCACTTAGGAACTCAGGCGCGTACTAGGGAAACTCGAAACCAAGCCAGACGGAGTCGCTTGGTCCCATAGGCTCGAAGTGGCGCGCGCATTGCAGCGCAGCCGTCCGCTCCATGAGTTTCTCGATACTCACACCCTGCGGGAGCTTCGCCATCCCTTGACACCTCCTCGCCCTGCATTCCAGTGCAATCACGGGCACATCAAGCGCAGCCCGAATGCGACTCCGCATCGCACCAGTCGGGTCGGAAGGAGGACTGGCAGCAAACGCGGCTTCGAAGGACTCTCGCCAGCTTCGACGCGGTGACGCATTGGTCTCCTCCAATCCGGCCTCAGTGGTGACGCCAGCAGTTGTAACTCTGTGGCGGTCTGACGACGAAAGAGTCGCACGCGCAATTGCGAAGCCAAAGAGGAGACCAACACCAATTTGCGCAGCCGCCCGCCATCGCGAATCAACTTTGGCCAGAGAAGCCCACCCCCTTCATGATGAAGTAGTCATTGGTCTGAGAGACGTATACCGAGTAATAGTTCCATGGATTTGCAACGACCGACGGGAAGGCAGGAGCCTGCGTTTCGCATCCAGTCGTGTGACTAGCGCACCATAGCGAGGTTGCGGATGAACATGTCATCGCTCCGTTCCAGGCGGACCAGCATGATTGGACGTATCCCGCCGCAGCGGTCCCCTCAACCGATGACCAGTAGTCGACGTAGATGGCAGCCACGGTCGCACCAGCAGGAGCGCCTGGTGCTCCTATGTCCGAGATGAAGGGGCACCAGTATCCGCTGAGTCGCGCGTTCAATCCACCTTCACCCATCTCGCGTCCCAAGTTGCCGCCTGCCCCAGCAACAGTTGATTCGTATCGACGCGAGCATGCCGCTTCTGGGACCGTACGCCACCAGTTCACGACTGCCCCACCAGGCTTCGCCGACAAAGCCATTCCGAGAAGCATCCCCACCACTACGTTCCCAACCGTCCTTGCGTTCATCGGACCCTCCTTCTCGGCGCGTCGGAGCATGGACTGCTGAGAGCGCGCGCTTGGTGAACGAACCAGAAACTACGGCCGAGGCGGAACTACTGGTCTCACACTTGTTGACTGCGAAGGCACCTAAGCGGTCAAACCTCCTAGTGGAAGGCCATCCATACACCGCCATCAGAAGTGGTCCAGTACACACGTAGGCCGTCCGCAGCGACTCCCCGCGGGTAGGCGAGACCCGTGAGCAGCGTCTCAGCTTTCTTTGTCTTCAGGTGAACGCGACCGAGGGAGCCCGATGGAGACGACACAACGCCGGTCCTGACCCAGTATACGTAGCCGCCCCCCACAGCGAGTGCCCCAGCTGACACGCCGTCTGCAAGGCTCTCCGTGGCCAGTGAAGAGCTGTTGGTCCTGAAGAGTCCCCCTGCGTACGCCGTCCAAAGCAGGTCGTCCCCTGCCATCGCAAGCGCATGCGGCGTGCTACCAGTCTTCACTGCGGCCAGCGGCGCTCCGTCAAGAGAGCCCAGCACAAGCGCGTCGGTTGTCGCCAAGAACACTTGAGACTTGTAGACAACGACATCGCTCGCTTCCGACAGCCCTGCATATACGGTGCTCCGGGTCCCACTCGTTGACAAGCTCGACAGAGCATACGTGAGATCAGTCGTTGAGGTGCGTTCCGTCCAGACATAGCCAAAGGGACCAACTGCAAGCGCAGCAGGCTGGAGCAGACCGCTGACGATATCGGCCGTGGAACCTGCTAGAACTGGCCGACGAGCAATTCTTCCTCCTGAGCCGTCCAGCCAGTAGATCCAGTCACTATCCACGAAAAGGCGTCGGGGTGAGTTCTGAGCTGAGGCCATGATTTCAATGCCTCCAACGCCCGAGAGCGAACGTCGACGAATTGTCCCCCCCTCTCCCAGCGCGGCCCAGAACACGCTCTCGCCAAAGACAGCCACCGCTGCAGGTACAGGTTGAGCGCTCGCAAGCGCTTCCGCCTTCAGCATGACTTCGGAGTCGGTGGTGCCATCGTCGGCGTCGTCAACGTCACCAACAAGGCCCGAGTCGCCCGCCTCGCCCAAGTCGCTCACTGAGTCGACCGCTCGCTCGGCGCCGTCATCATGAGTGTCCCGCATGTCGGTTTCGGTCAGTCCGCTGTCCTCGCTGGAGTCTTCCGTACGACCACCGCACGCCACAAGCAAGAGAGCAAGCGTGCACGCTGCGCCGCGTGCCTGCTTCGATTTGACTTTCTGGTTCATGGATCTAGCCTTGACCTAGGGGCATGGCCCGCCGTCGCAATGACAAGCGAGCAAGCCGTACTTGACCATGCACGTGTAGGTGAAGCCAGGATGGTTGTTGCAGCAATCGCCCGTAGTGTGCGCAATGTTGCACGGATCGCTCCCGTCAGGGGTGCACGGCACCGGCTCGCACTTGAGTCCGCCAACTGTGGATCTGCAGAACGACTTGTTGAGGCATTGCGCACTGCCTGTGCAAACGTTCCCGTTCGCGATCTTGCACATACCGTCATCGTCGCCCAGCAGGCCAGAGCAGCAGCCCACAGAAACGTGGGGGGTTGACGATGACGAACCCCCAACATTGGCACAGGGGATAGCAGTGCAGACGCCGCCAGTGCACTTGGCCTTGTCGCTGCACTGCACATCCGAGGTGCAAGGATCGCCGCCTTTTCGCCGGCAGCTCTTTGAAGTGCCACTCCCTTCACACGTTTGACCACTACAACAGTCCCCAACGCCACGACATACGCTGCCTGCTGTAGATGCGTAACACTGACAGGTGTTCGTTGCCAGATCGCAGTATGAACTCGGTCGACATAGGTAGGCATCCGGGGAACCGCCCGGGTCGCAAGGCCCCCCGTCTGGCTGCCGACACGTCGGTGGAAGTTGCTGATTTCCCGGGACCAAGACGTCGTCTTCCCCAAGACACGACCTGCCATCACAGCACTCCGAACCCATGTCGCAGCGTGTTGCCGGACCCGCGCAGTTGCGACAGGCGTTCCCTTCACAGCGCTCTCCGCAGGCACAATCTGAGGCAGTCGTGCACGTTGCGTGGCAACGACGATATCCATCGTCATCGGGAGTCGAACACGTGTGTGCGCCACCTGAGGCGCCTGCTCCTACGCATGGGGCGGCAGTCGCAGCACCGCCGCAGACCCCGCTTGATCCCCAGCGAGTTGGAAGGCAGCGCATGACCGATCCGTCAGATCGACATGTGTAGCCTTCGCCACAGTAGCGCGGCACGCCCGGCTTGGGCTTGCTGCACTCTGTGTAGGACGCCCCTGTCACAGTTGGCAGCGCGGGCGTGCACGTGTTTGAATAGCACAGATTGATGGTCGGGTTGCACTTCTGGCCGCTTGGGCAGGAGCCGTCAGGTGCGCAAGGGGTTGACAGAGTTGTTCGACTACATACGGACCCTGCACAGCCAGCGCCGCACGCGTTGTCGGGGTCGCAGGAACTCCCTACGGTCCCTGCAGCAACGCAACTACCCCAGCACACGGCCGAGCGCCCTTGACCGGATGGACAGGGTGCAGCTCCGCACTTCGGAGCCACAAACGGGGCGTCCTGCGAGGCGATAGGTGGTGTTGGTGGGTCCGACGAGCAGGCCACGACGGCAAGACAACACGAGGCGAGTCCGACTCGAAGACCATGAAGGCGAGGCATGGCAGACTCCTCAGGCTTTGTCGCATTTCGCTAGCATCTCGGCGACACCATCAGCGGCACCGGGCGGAGGGAGCATTATCTTGGGCGAGCAGTTTGGCCGCAGAGGCTCGCGCACCAGACGATCTGCGCCAGTGATCGCGGCTTCTCGCGATGGCCATTCGAGAGCGGCGTGACATTGACTACCGCGACAGTCGACACCAACAACTGTGGCTCCCGTCTTGAGCGCGGCGGCAGCGAGGTCGGCTTTGAACTGCGATTCCCAGTCAACAGGAACGTGCGGCGACTTGAAGTGTTCTCGAATTTCGTTCTTGAATTGCCGATACTCAATGCTGGCAGCTGTCGCGGGGTCAAGCGGCGCTGACGTGAGCGCTCGTCGGAGAACATACGGGGCCGCCAGCCCTAGACCCACTCCAACAACCAGGCCAGCGAGCACGCCACCCACTCGCGCGAGCGAGGGCTTCATGACTTCATGAGCCTTCAGTAACCACCCCGGCAATGTAGACGGACTCCGGCATTGCGCCCCCTGCTGTAGCCAGGTCAAGGTAGGGGAAGCCAGTCTGAGCAACATCCTTGCACATGTCGAGCTCAGTCCCTGTCAGAGTGATCGTCTTGACGCCAGTGCCTGTCGCACCGGTCTTGTAGGTCCCCGCGCAGCCATAGGCAGGCGTGGCGGAGCCTGAACGGTCACGCTTGCAGCAGCGCACCTTGGCATATGACCCAGCAACAGATCGGTTGTCGACATAGACAGTAACAGCTGTCAGGCTCTTCAGTGGCATTGTTGTGTCATCGATGAAGGTGATCTCAAACCCTAAAACTGAGAACTGGCTTCCGTAGCCGTAGGTGCGCTTCCAGGCGGCGAGCGATACTGCAGGGAGAACGACGAGCATGGTTGCGGCGGCTGTCTTGGCGAACGTCTTCAGGAACGTCATGGTATCCTCCTGGTGGCTAGCTTAGCTGAGAGCTGAACTCGACCTTGGTGCCAAGAACCTTGCTGCAAAGAAAGGGGGTACGACGGCGCGTATCCAACCGCACTCGCAATTCTCGTCTGCCTCCATGTCGGTTGCTGCGAGATGGGTGAGCCTAGTGCGTCGACACACCCCTCTTCATCATCAGACCGTAACGCACCAGAGTCGACTCCAGGACCCAGTCCGGGTCAAGTCGCTCGATCGGAGCGCAAGCGCAGAATCGTTCGCGTTCCTGATCTAGAACAAGGACGCCACCGACGAAATGATGCTAGCAGTCGGCTCGTCGCTGGCCTTCCGCTCGGAAGAACCCGTCCTGCGCTCGTCCCCAACGAGGGTCCCATCCTCAGCGAGTCAGCCCTTGCGCGTGAGCACCGCACCCGTGCACCGTGCTCGTGCCCAAGCATCGCTGACTCGAACAGTTCTCGGTCAGTGCGGCACCGGCAATCGCCATGATTTTGGGCGGTCGGCGGTGGGTGGGGTCGGCAGCGATCTCCTTTCCGATTCCCGTCTGGCCACTGATGAGCATTGGCTGGACCGCGCGATCAGCAGACTCTTCTTGAGACGCATCATGGTAAGGCAGGCACCGACGAGTTCGTTGAAGTCGAGGCTCCAGTTCCGCGCTGGGTGGCTTGCCTGTGCGACCCAGCGAATCATGCCGGTCATGCGCTTGCATCGGGCTCCCGCAGGTATATCCCTCCAGCGACGCCCGATCGGCGAGCCGTCCAGCCAAGGCTGTGAGGACAACAACCGTCGGCTGAGGAGGCACAGCACCCGCATGGACCAAGTATCTCTGCCGACCGCAGTTCGCGCGTGTGAATTTGGCGCAACCTGGTCATGGTCATTAACTACACCCTTGCTCTTCGACATGCCTACCGCCCGAGCTGAGCTCACCGCTTCTTGAGGTCGAGTTGAATCGCGCACCGCCAACCGGCACACTGCGTAGATGCGAAGCGTCGGAGCGTTCTTTGCCGTCCTTGCCTTGTCGGCCTGCCAGCAGCAGGCGTCACCGTCGCCAGGCCACCATGCCGTCGCGGCGGTCCGTGGTGCGCTGCCGGATGCAGTGAAAGTCCAGCAGCCTCGAGACCTCATCGGCACTCTGCCGCAGATGAACGGCGCGCTCCGCCTCGCCCATTCCGGCCGCGAGGGTGCTTGGCTCGAGGTGCGCAGCGAGCTGGCGGGTGGTCCGTTCGAACTCGTTGACGGCATGGCCGTACGGCCGAATGCCAAGGTCTCGACGGATTTGGTGTTCGTCAGTCAGGCGGATGGTATCGAGGAACTGCGAGTGCTGCGACCGGGGGCCGACGGGAGGGCGTCGTACGACCTGCGACTTGGCGCTGCCTGGGCCGAGGCGCGTCTGTTCGGCGACCGTGTCGAGGTGCTCGCGGGCGGACGTGTCGCGTTGCAGACGTCTCCCATCGTCGCGGTGGATGCCGCTGGGACGCGACGCACCCCCGCCCTCCGATTGCAGCGGCTGGGCGATCGTCACTACTTGCTCGAGGTCGCGCTGGAGCTTGCTGGCCTGGCATGGCCTATCGTGCTCGACCCGAAGTGGACGACAGTCTCACCGCTGAATGTCGAACGCTCCCAGGGGCAAGCCCTCCTCTTGCCTGACGGTCGCATTCTGCTCGCCGACGGCCCAGGCCTGACGTCCGTCGAGGAGTACAATCCGAAGTCGAACGTCTGGACACTCTACCCAGTCGGCAAGCCGCACTACTACTCCACGCTGACACTCCTCGACAGTGGCAAGGTGCTCATCGCCGGGGGCGCGATGTCAGGTGCGGCCGAGGTCTACGACCCCTCTACGCACGCAGCGGTGCCCACCGCCAACGATCTGGCTGTCGGTCGTTCGCTGGGAGCCGCGGCGAAGTTGCCCAGCGGCAAGGTACTCATCGCTGGCGGCACGATGCTTGGGGGAGCCCCCACCTCGAGCGTGGAGCTCTACGATCCGACTACCAGCAAGTTCACCAATGCTGCACCGCTCACACCCGCTCGAACGGCGATGGCGGCAATCACCCTTCCGAGCGGGAAGATTCTGGTGGTGGGGAGGCAGAACGACACCACCATCTTCTCGAACGCCGATCTCTACGAGCCCATCACCAACTCATGGACGTCGGCGTCACCGATGCTCTCGACGCGGTCGTACGGTCGAGCAGCGCTGATCGGCGGCAAGGTCTTCTTGGGAGGAGGGTCGGGACCGGCGGAAGACACGGTCGATACCTACGACCCGGTCGCAGACAAGTGGACGCGGGTTGGCAGCTTCAAGACGAAGCGCCTTGGCTCGAGCTTTGTCTTTGGCGGTGGCACTGCTCTCCTCATGGGGGGCATCAACACGTTCTCGACACCACTCCCCATCATCGAGGTCCTGGACCTGAGCTCTGGCGCCGTCGCCGACGGTCCGGCGCTCGGCACGTTTCGCGTCAACATGGCCGTGTCGCCACTGGCCGATGGACGGTTCATCGCTGCTGGCGGAGACAGCACCAAAGTCGTCGAGATCTTCGACCCTGCCAAGACGTGCACTTCACCCACGGACTGCCTGCCCGGGGAGGGTTGCTCACCAGACGGGCTGTGCAAGCCAAAGGCAGACAATGGGGCGGCTTGTAGCGGGGCCGCCTTCTGCAAGAGCGGGAACTGCGTCGATGGCGTCTGCTGCGACAAGGCCTGCTCAGGAGCCTGCGAGGCGTGCACCGCAACCCTCAAGGGCGGTGGCGTTGACGGCGTCTGTGCCAACGTCGCCATCGATACCGATCCGAAGTCGAAGTGCGCCGTGGACGCGGGGTACCCAGTCTCTTGCAAGGCTGACGGACTCTGCGATGGATCGGGAGTGTGTCGAGCGTTCGCCAAGCCAAGTACGGCTTGCGGTGCGACCACCTGCACCGACGGCAAGGTGAGCGGGCAGCTGTGCAATGGCTCTGGCACATGCGCCGCTGCGACGGCAACATCGTGCGGCGCATACAAGTGCGACGCCGCCGGCACGGCCTGCCGGACGAAGTGTGCGTCGGACCTGGACTGCGCCGTCGATCATGTGTGCGCAGGAGAGGCCTGCGTCCCGAAGGCCGGCAGCAAGGCGGATGGACAGCCGTGCAGCGACGCCGCAGCGTGCAAGAGCGGCAATTGCGTGGACGGCGTCTGCTGCAACGTCGCGTGCGGAGGACAATGCCAGGCCTGCGACGTGAAAGGGAAGGAGGGGACGTGCGCTGTCGTGGCTGGTCCGCCCCATAGCACCCGCCCAACTTGCGGGGATGGCGTCTGCGCGGGTACGTGCGATGGGGTCGAGTCACTGAAGTGCAGCTACCCCAAGGATGGCGAGGCCTGCGGCACAGGTGGACGTTGCGCGAAGGGCGTCTGCGCTGATGGCGACGCTGGCGTCAGCGATGGTGGGACGGACGCGGCGCAGGATGCGGAGCCAGACAGCCTTGTCGCTACGAACGACGGCTGCGGCTGCGATACCCCTGGTAGGTCGTCTGGCGGACCAGGGGTCTTGGTCGGCCTCTTGCTGGCGCTTGGCGCGACCCGCCGACGCCTCAGCAGGTAGCAGTACGGCATCCACGACCGCGGGTGGGGCTCCAGCTGGCCGAACTGGACCCAAGAACGCTTGGGCCACGCAAGGTCTCGCCAGCGGCCTCACATGGTTGAAGATCAACCTTCCTCCTTCTCCGCGGCGCGGGCGTCATCGACAGCGTGGCGGGCCTCCCCAATACGCTCGATTCCCATCTTGGCTCGCTGGTAGGCGGCGTCGGATGGAACGGGAGCATCCTTGGCGACTCGTTGCTTTTCCCGGGCAATGCCCTCCAACTCGGCGCGTAGATCCTTCTCAGGTAGCGGACCAAGCGCATCGATCTCTCGCAGGCGTCGCGCCCTCTCACGTACCTCGGCGTAGCCCACGGCGGCCTTTCTGTGCGCACCAGCCCGCTCCCCCGGCTTCTGAGCGGTGAGCACGGCCGTTCCGGCCGCTGCGAGAAATGCCAGTAGGGCAGCTAAGACTGGGCGGTTCGCGAGGAGCCCGGTCGTGCCGGACGCGGCGCCCACCAGTGCCGTCAGCATGCCGAGCGCCAAGTGCCGATGGTCCCACGTGGCCGCGGCGTTGAAGTGGGACTTCGACGCGTACGTCGCGTCCTCCTCGATACGGGCGGCCTCCATAGACACCGCACGGCGAAAGTCGGCCGCATCCCACCTCGCGGCTTGCTTCTTCGGGTCGGCTGAGGTCGTCATATGTCCTTGAAGCCGACGTGTTGCCACACGGCGAGCATGAAGTCCTGCACGACTTTCGGCGTCCATGGCTCGCCTGTGCGAAACAGCTGGTCCATTCCGCTGACCTCGATGAAGGCGTGCGCGTTCGCCGTCTGCATGGCTCGCCAGACATGAGCGACCACCGCCTTGGTGTCGAGATAGTAGGTACCCCCGTCAAGGTTGAAGCAGGTGTTGGGGGCGTTGAACACAGCATGTTCGATCAAGCAGGACGGTACCCGAGATACGGCCGCTTGGGCGTCGGTGTGGCCGGTCTCGATGATGTGGTCCCGAGCGTGCTTCAGGATCCGCACGATGCGCTTGTAGCGACGGTTCGTAGCGTTGTTCTTGGCAACCCCCCTCGCGTAGTGCTGCTCAGGCCACTGGATCAGCCGTCTGTTGGGATCCGCGAGGGGGCGTGTCTCGATTCCATCATGTGCAACCCATGCCCCGCTCGAGTCGCGCGCGCCGGTATAGCGGCGATGAATCACGTACGGCGTCACGTCGGCATTGAGGCGTCCGCTGTTGTCGTCGACCGTGATGGCGATTCGGCCCGGTCTCACGTCGCTGCCGCCGAACTTCCGACGCAGAGCCGATTCAACTTCGGCGCGAAACGTGGCGAGCCCGTACTCGGCATCCGCCAGCCCAAGCACCTCTCGATTCGGTACGCCGCTGGGTGGATACTCCGAGTACTGGGCGCTCGTCAGAACCGCAGCAAGGTCAATGTCGCTGGCCGAGCGAAGGTTGGTGTTGTTGCGGTAACTCCCGACAACGATGACCTGAAAACGCTGGCGCCCGATTTGTGCGTCCGCGGAGAGTGCCTCACGAACCATGCGCGCAACGCGCGCCGCCTTCTCCTCCTCCGTCTCACTCGGAGCCTTCGCCCACCTCCGTAGAGTGTCGTGCCAGTCGGTCATACGCCCTCCCCGTTCCGTTCCTCAACTCCAACGCAGCAGTGGATCCACCCGCTCTCCGGCTGCCGGCCCTTCGTGCCAAGCCAGAGCACCTTCCTACAAACACTTGCCAATCCTCCAGCCAGCGTCAGGCTCTCTGGCGAACATCGTCGTCTTCTCAGCAAGATCCGCGCGGAGCTCTGGAATGAACGTCATCGGGTCTTTGGAAGCCGGGATAGCGACAGATACGAACCACCCCAGTGCGACCGACGAGTAGACCCTGGTGCTATGCCCGAGCTTCCTCAGCGTCTCGGCTCGGCGGCAGGCGTCCTCCTTGCGCGCCCCCTTGGCTCCGATCACGATGGTAAGCGGTGCACTCGTCTCACCAAGCCCGGCCGCCGCATTCACGCTGCTCTGATCGAGGGTTGCTTTGACCTCCTGCAACGTCGATGCCGCAGAGCTCGGCAGAGCCGATGGGGTTGTTGCGATCAGCACCTGCAGCTTGTCGAGCTGAGTGTCGATGGCGACCTTGTAGTCCTTCGCCGCTGCCTTCGTGTTCGCTACGTCGACCTGGGCGGCGTCCTTCTCGGCGTGCGCCTGTTCCTTCAGGCGCCTCACTCCATGCAGGGTCTCGTCGAGCGAAGCCCGGGCGATGCTGTTGGAGTCGGTGCGCGACTTGATCCACGCGGACCACGCGCGGGTGCAGGTCGCTGTGCCAGAGAGCGCAACCTCGTCACCAGCGAGGCGACCTGCCTCGGTTGCAGCGACGGCCAACTCGCCGGCGGCGTCGGCGCGGCGAAACGAGACCAAGGCGAGGGCCGCCACGGCAGTGACCCCGGCCATGGCCAGCGTGCGGCCGGCAGCGCTTGGCACGCTGGCGACCCCGAAGGCGCTGCCCACCATCACCAGTAGGGTCGCCAGCCACCCGAATCTGGTGTGGTAGACGGACAGGTCCGCAGCCGACGACGCGAGCCGTTCGCAGTAAGCTGTACCCTCGACGCCCGGCGCTGGCGGGGTCGGGACAGCGTGGACTGCGATCGTCCCTAGAATGTAGAGGCCCACGGCGACCGTCACGGCGACACCGACGGTGACAATGAGCACGACCTTTGAGCTCCAATTCAACGTGTCGTGGGAGTCGACTGCTTGCACCATTTCCCGGATGCTACGACGCTAGCGTCCGTGCCCTTGGCGAATCGCGCTTGCGGTGAGCTGCGGCACGGTGGCCGGGCGTGGAACGGCGGAGCAATGTCGTCGAGGCGGCAACCTCCCCACCTCGCAAGTAGCGCTGCGCCTGGCTATCACCCGACGAACCAGGCCGACATCGGCGTCTGGCAAGCACGGCGCAGACGTGGGCCGACCGAAACCGCGCGACGTGCCGATGACTCGCGTGGCGCCTCGGGTGCTTGTCTCTCGCGATACACTATGGTGGCGCCCTCCAACGAATACACTCCATCCTCATGCGCCCCCCCCACGGTCGCAACGCGATCATCGGCTGGCCTAGAGGAACGTGCCGAACCGTCCCTTCGATCCCGCAATGTAGTCGGCGTCGACCTCGAAGCTAATCCACCGCCGCCCGAGGCTCTCGGCGAGACCGCCGGTGGTGTTGCTGCCAGCGAACGGATCCAAGACTAGGTCACCGGGCTTGGTCAGGAACTTCAAGAAGAACTCGGGAACTTCGTCGGGGAACCTGGCGGGATGCGCCTTGAGGCCGTTCCTCAAGCAGTGCTCGTGGTAGGGGCCTCGCGAACGGGTGTGCGCGACCTCGATCAGGTTGGGCGGAATCGCGCCGCCGTTGTCCTTCTCGAAACCATCACCGACGACGTGACCGGACGGGCGTCTGCCGCGGTTGTAGCCGACGTCGAAGAGCTTCCGCATGTCCTTGCCGTACGGCCGCAGAACCTCGCGGTTGTCGGCCTGAGGTGTCTCTGACTTGCTGAGCCACCAGATCGGTGTGACCGCGTCCTTCACGCGCACTCGATTGACGGTCACCCATACGGCCGGTCCCGGCATGCGTGCCTTGTTGAACCAGAAGAACTCTTCGGCGAGATGAAACTTCTCGTCCTTCACAAGGCGGACGAGAAGGTCGAAGTGATAGATCGAACGCGTCGGCTTCCCGCGATTCCACGCGCCACCGATTTCAATGACGAGGCTGCCGTTCGCGGTCAGCACGCGACGGAACGCCGGCGCGAAGCGCATGAACCACTCGACATACTCATCCTGCGAGGGGTTGCCGTACTCCTTCTTCCGCGTCAGTGCGTACGGCGGCGACGTGATAATCGCCGTCACTGTTCCGTCAGGTATGCCGTTGATCAGCTCGTAGGCATCCCCGAGATACGACGCACCTTGTGGCGTCCGAAACACGGGCCTTCGTGGCTTCCCTGTCGCGATGTCTTCGACGCTGGGAACCGGGCTGGTGCCTCGGTTGCGTTCGGGCGCCATGTGGTTGTTCATACAGGAGTTTTCGACGTCAAGGCGCGGGAAGTGGTTCGCATGGAGCGGCTCGCCATGATGTCCCTCGGCCGCGGCCGTGCGACAACCGTGAGTAGGCCGCGACTCCAGCCGTCGGCCCCCCCGCCACCGTCGATGGGTCAAGGCCCCGAGATCTCACTGGTTCGGTTCAGCCAAGTCCACGGTGACATGCTTGCCGGTCAGGCTGCGGCCACTGGACGGCGAGTCGCAGGCGACGAGCTATGGCAACGGCGAAGTTCCAACGAGCACCGGCGGCTGATGGCGCACGAACGGCCCTTGGCGGACGATGCCCACAGGTTCGCTCCTTCCACAGGCCATCTACCGTCCAGCCTACTGCGCTCCCTCATCGCGGTGTGGCGCCCGAGCCTGCCGGCGCCGCGCTCTCGAGCCGGTGCTTCATCAGGACTTGACCGGCGGCAAAGGCGCCTCCGAGCGCCGCGACTATCAAACCCGTAATCAAGGCCAGGCGTGCCTTGCTCCTCTCGGTGCTGTCCTTGCGCCCCTCGCGACGCTCCAATCGCTCTCCGTCAAGCTCCGTGAGGTAGCGCTTCGCGGCCTCGTCGGCGTGCGCCTTCGCCTCGTTTGCGAGCTTAAGGCGCTCCTCGACGATCGCCCTCTCCGCGGTGACGCGTTCGACATCTGTCTCCAGCTTGGCAACGCGCTGATCGGCCTCGATCGCCTTCAACTTCGCTTCGTGGTCCCGCGCGTGACGCGCGTCCTCTGCTTGCGTCTCGACCTCCTTGACCCAGACCTCGACGGGCTTGGTTGGTTGCTGCGCAAGCATGTCGGTGAGCTTCGTCTCGGACTCGATTCGGCGGCGCTCGGCGTCCGCGGCACGCCGCTCAGCAGCATCGGCGACCTCCGCCTGCTTCGCGGCCGCCGCGCGGTGAAGCTGGACCTCGGCTCGCAGCTGGTCCTCAACCGATTGCCCTGCGGCCAAGCGCCGTGCCGCGCGGCGCTCCTTTTGGATCCACAGCATCGAGGCCTCCTGAAGAAGCGATATATCCTCGAATTTCTGCGGAGCCTTTAGGGCATCAACGACGTCTGCAATACGTCGGTCGAGCTGCGCGTCCGAGAAGTTGTGGATCTCCGACGCGAGAAGATCGGGGCTGGCGCCTCGCCGCTTCGTCGACGACGGCGGCTGTGTGCCTTCAGCAAGCCGCTGTCGGATGGAGTCCGTCTGCTCGTCCCGATCATCGTCGTCGCCACGTCCGAGCATGGTGGCAAGCTTATCCTGGCGAGGGCGCCGCGCGATCCCGTCCAATCAGCCCACCACGAAAGTTGCGCTCTCGCCTGGCCGTGCCGGCATGCCGAAACGGGCCGGGCACGACGCTTGCTTTCTAGTGCGCCGCCTGCCCCCCGCGACGGGAACCCAAGCTCGCTGTACTATCGGTAGGCGACCGCTACCAAAGCGGAGGCGTTGAGGAAGCCGCAGGTGTTCACGACCAGTCCCACCCTCCGTGAGTGGCAGAAGATCGCGCTACGCGAATGGAGGCAGCAGGGGTTCCGAGGCATCGTCGAGGTCGTTACGGGTGGAGGCAAGACTATCTTCGCGCAGGCGTGCATGCGCTCGTTTGCTGAGACACACCCCGAATGTCGGTACCTGATCGTGGTACCAACGGTAGCCCTCCTTGATCAGTGGCACGTGAGCCTCCGTGAGGATTTGGGGGTTCCCACTGAGGTCATCTCAACCTTTCCCAATGGGGGTGATACTTCGGCGCCGACGCTTATCAATATTATGGTCATGAACAGCGCGCGCACAAAGGCAGAAGTTGTCTCCAATGCAGGTGCGACGATGCTGATCGTCGACGAATGCCATCGCGCTGGCAGCGAGGCGAACGCCCATGCACTTCGCGGTCAGCACGTCGCGACACTGGGGCTGTCGGCGACTCCAGAGCGCCAGTACGACGAGGGTCTCGAGAAGACGATTGTGCCAGCGCTTGGCCCCATCATCTACCGGTACGGACTCGACGACGCGAGCCGCGACCAGGTCATCGCGCCATTTGAGCTCGTCAATGTGTCTGTTGAGATGCTGGAGGACGAAGCCACCGAGTACAAGCGCCTTTCGCGTGCGTTAGGTCGACTCGTCGCACGTGTTGCTGATGCGGACAGCAAAGAGAAGCTCGAGGCGCTACTCCGGAGACGCGCGCGCGTCGCGGCGAGCGCGGCTATGCGCGTACCGGTGGCGGCTAGGATCGTCGAGCGTCATCGCGGCGTGCGAACGCTCATCTTCCACGAGGACATCGGAGAGGCTGAGAAGCTCGGCACGTTGCTAAGGGCTCGCAACCACAGCGTGACGATCTACCACTCGCGGATCGCGGCTAGTGTCCGCCGCGACAACCTGCGACTCTTCCGCCGCGGGGTATTCGACGTGCTTGTCAGCTGCCGCGCCCTAGACGAGGGCGTGAACATTCCCGAGACACGCGTGGCGATCATCGCCAGCGCAACGGCAAGCTCGCGGCAGCGCATTCAGCGGCTTGGTCGCGTGCTTCGTCCTGCGCCTGGCAAGGACTCCGCGACGGTCTACACGCTGTACGCATCAGCGCCCGAGGCGCGCCGGCTGCAGCGGGAAGCACAAGACCTCGCTACGGTCCGCCAGGTCTTGTGGACAAGGAGCACATTGAAGCGTGCCTAGGCTGTTCGCCAACGGGGAGTGGTTTGACCGCGTGTCGCCAAGCGCGACATACGAGGTTGACCTCGAGAATGCGCTCCTCGCGCACGCGGCAGAATTGTATCCCGGCTTCCACCTCGTCCCGTTCAAGAGGAGAGTCGTCTCTCCATTCGGCGGCGCGATCGCTGACCTCGCTTTGATCCAGAAGGACTACGGCAGGTGGTGGGTTGTTGAGGTCGAGATCGGCGATCACCCGCTTGAGGGGCACGTCGTCCCCCAAGTCGAGGCGCTTGCCAATGCTACCTACGGGCCGGATGAGGCGGACTGTCTCTATGAGAAGAATCGTAAAACGCTCGACCCTTCGCGCACGAGGGACATGATGCTCGGCCCTATGCCTCACGTCCTCGTTATCGTGAACCAGCATGACCCCAAGTGGGCGGAGGTTCTCCGTCCGCTCGGTGCGTTGGTGGGGGTCGTCGAGGTTTTCCGCTCAAGTGCGAACCGTGCGATCCTTCAGCTCCACGGCGAGCACCCCGTTGCGTCGTCCGAGTTCGTCACGCTCTGCGAAGTCGATCGGACGCTCCAAACAGCGCTGCGTGTCGAATCACCAGCGGCTCTTGCCGTGGCGAACCAAGCGGTTGTCTCGCTCCGATATCGCGATGGCGCCACGCAGTGGACACGAATCGACGCGGGGAAGCATGTCTACCTAATGCCGCAGGGCCGGTTCCCGCTGCCACCGCACATCCGGAACGTCCGGGTTTGCCTTGGTGCTGATGGTGAGTTTACGCTCGAACATGTCGAGCGATCATAGGGGAAGGACGAAGATGGCTCTCTCTCTTCATGTTGGCTCGGACATCATTCGGTCCTACCGTCGTCTCGCATACACCCCATGGCATGCGCTTGCTGAGCTGATCGACAACTCGACGCAGTCCTACTACGACAATCGAGCTCTTCTCGACGAAGCGCTCAAGAACAGCGGCCAGCAGTTCGAGGTGCGAATCGTCTACGATCGCGACAACGATCTGTTGCGTATCTCTGACAATGCACTTGGCATGAATATGGACGATATGACGCTCGCGCTGAAGATCGGACGGCCGCCCGCGAACGTCTCCGGTCGTTCCCAGTACGGTCTTGGACTCAAGACGGCCTCTTGTTGGCTCGGCGACGAGTGGACCATAAAGACCAAACGGCTGGGCGAGCTCCACGAGATCGAAGTGACAGTCAATGTCGAGAACGTTGCCAATGGCGACACCGCGCTCCCAGACAAGCTTGTTGCTAAGGAAGCGAAGCTTCACTACACGATCGTCGAGATTCGCAAACTCCATATGCGAATTAAGGGTCGTACACTTGGTAAGATTCGCGACTTTCTACGGTCAATGTATCGCGACGACATTCGCAAGGGCGCGATGCGCCTCTACTGGGAGAACGCGCCGCTCTCGTGGGACCAGAAGCTCAAGTTTCTGAAACGAGTCGATGGGTCCGAGTACCGCAAGACGATCGATTGCCCCATCGGCAACAAGAGGGTGACCGGGTGGATCGGCATACTTGAGGAAGGCAGCCGCACGCTCGCTGGGTTTGCCGTGCTCCGACGGGGTCGCGTGCTGCGCGCTCACCCTAATGAGTGGCGGCCAGAGAAGATCTTTGGCATCGGTGGTCGCAACGACCTTATCAACCAGCGGCTCACCGGCGAGCTTTCGTTTGACGATTTTGAGGTCAGTCACACAAAGGACGCCATCCATTGGGTCGGCGACGAGGAAGACGCAGTCGAGGACAAGCTTAAGGAGGAAGCCAACGACTTCTTGGTGATCGCGCGCGCTCCGCGCAAAGGCGGAGGTCGACGCGGTCCGACCGAGCTTGAGACGCAGACGGCAACCGATCAGCTCAAGAGCGAGATGGAGAGCAAGGAGTTCGTTGACACCATCGAACTCGAGGACGTACCGCCGCCGCCGGTCGTCCAGGCGGCGAAGAGGCCGATCATCGACGCGGCGAACCGTGCGCAGCCGCGGTTTGACGTGAAGCTTGCCGACACACACTGCCGGGTCTACCTGTCGACAGACGCCTCGCCGAACGATCCGTACTTCGCGACGGACATTGGGTCTAAGAATATCCTCGTCGTCATCAACACGAACCATCCACACTGGGAGCAGCTGCAGGGCGCAGAGGGTGTCCTCAACTACATGCGCGACTGCGTCTATGATGCTGTTGCGGAGTGGCAGTGCAGCCGCAAGGAAGCGGTCTTGCGGACTGACACCATTAAGCTCCTGAAAGACCGCCTCCTGCGCCTGCCCTTCGAGCGCCAGAACGCCCCAGAGGAGACTTCCTCGCCGGTGGCCTCCAGCTGAGCCACCCAGGACGCTTGCGCGGCGAGAGGTCCCGCCGTGCCTCGTGCAGGACTGGCTGGGCAACGCGGGCGTGCGGTCTTCAGTATCGATCGCCCGGACGTCCTTGGGTGCAAGCCCGAGCGCGCTGCCGGGATCGTGTCCAATCGCAATCGCGGGGTAATGGAGGGAGGTTGGCGAGCGGGTCGCGAGGTCATCGTCCTGTCGCGCACAGGGCAGAAGTGAGGGCTGAGGTCCAGTGCTCGGGCTCGAGCCCCAGCTTCCTCGTGTGACGGGGTAGGGTGTCCGGTCCAGCCGAGACTCGGCGGCCGCCCCGCGCTTCCCTTGGCCCAGATCTCCTCGTGGGACAGCCTTCCTCCTGGCCCACGCTGCTCCGTCGTGGCCCGCAGCGTGAACTCGTCGATGCTCTGCACGCACGCCTAGCCCGCTCGCGCGAGCCGCAGCTCGTCGGAATCAGGCTCGTCTCGTACTCGCATGTGCGGCCGTTGCAGTCGGCGTAGACGGCGAGGCAGCTGAAGCCGCACTTGCCGAGGCTGCACGTGCGACCGGCGATCTTGACTATGGGCACGGCGTGCAGCTCGAGCACGTCGTCGAGCGTGATCCTCGATCGAGGTCCGGAGCGCGTGGGCGCTCGGTGTCTTGGCGCCGGCGTTGGCGTCGACGAGCGAGCGTCCCCCTGGTGGCTGGCTAACGCGAACACGAGGCCCGTCGCGCGCGCGTTGACGGTGGTAAGCCTTCTGAGGGCTCCGCGGCAGCCTGGGTCGTAGCCACCGAGCACCTTGCACTCGCCCGACACGTCGCGCCTTCCTGCGACGCATCGCCCGCTCGGCGGTGTGGCGCGGCGGGCGGCCACAGCGCGTGGCCTAGCTCGATCGCTCGAGGGCTCCCCGCCACGCCGCCAGCTCGCGAAGGCTGAGAGGTTGTGCACGCACGACGCTGCCGACGAGGGCACCCCTGCTCGGTGCACCTGGCGCCGGTGGCGAGGGCGCTGCCCTACGATCAGAAGGAGGCCATGGAGCTGATTGACGGGGTCGCTCGGCTCCATCCGTGGGTCGGCGGACGCGGTGTGACGCGCGCAAGGCACACACGCCCTGCCGATCGGGGACTTCCCACCGAGGACTTCGAGCTCAACGTGTCGCGTGCCAAGGCGCCTACCGCCCGGCCGGAGACACCATGAGCAAGTCGACCAAGTCATCCAAGTCCACGAAGGCCACCAAGCGCACGCCTGCCCCGAAGAAGGGCGCCTTGACGACACGCAAGGAGCCCACCGCCCCCAAGGGCGCCGCGCGCCCCAAGGCGGCCCAGCCGACCAAGGCTGCCACGTTGGTCGCCGATGACGTCGCCCAGGCTGCCGTCGTCCCGCCGACGCGGGCGAGCGCGCGGGCTCGCGCCCTGGTGCTCGAGGAGCCCGACCCGAAGAAGGCCGTCGCCGCCCTGCAGAAGTTCGGCGCCACCGAGCTGCAACGCCTTTTTCACGAGTTGTTCCAAGGCGAGACCCGCAGCACGAGCCTGTTCTTCCTCCGCAAGGCCATCACGAAGGGGCTCCAGGAGCGCGCCGGTGGCCAGCCGCCGACCCAGCCCGAGGCCGAGGCAAAGAAAGCGCAGCGCAAGCAGGTGGCCGCCGCGGGAGAGCGAGACCCCCGACTGCCTCCGGTCGGGGCGGTGATCGAGCGCACCTACAAGGGCGAGGCGCTCCGCGTGAAGGTGCTCGAGGAGGGGTTCTCCTTCAAGGGCACCGCGTTCTCGAGCCTGTCAGCACTCGCCAAAACCTTCACCAAGTGTCCCACGAACGGGTTCCTCTGGTTCGGGCTGGCGCAGCGCCCCGAGCGGGCGGCCGCATCGACGGAGACGCAGGGCTGATGGCGTCCTCTCCCGGCCGTACGATGGCATCAATGCTCGGCGAGCTGGCGCGGCTCAGCAAGGCTGCGCTTCAGGCACGCTATCGCGAGGTCTTCGGTGTACGGCCGAAGAGCGACAACGAGCACCACCTGCGGACCACCCTCGCGAAGGCCCTGACGGCAACGTCGGGGCCAGTCCCCAGTCCGAAGAAGGCAACCTACGGCAAGGCCGAGCGACAGCGGCGCGACCGACGGCTTCCACCTGCAGGCACTGTCGTCGTGGCGCGCGTTGAGGGGCGGCAGCACCTCGTGACCGTCCTCGAGCGAGGCTTCGTCTACGCGGAGAAACCCTTCCGCTCTCTGTCCGCGATTGCTCGGGCGATCACCGGGACCACCTGGAACGGGTTCCTCTTCTTTGGTCTCGAGCGCCGCCGCACGAAGGCAGGTGTCGCGTGAGTCCCACACGGGAGGTGCTGCTCGACGGTACCTTGAAGTGGACTGGCGGGCGCTTCGCGGTGCTCGTCACGCTGGCCGATGGCGGTCGGCCATGGCTCCGGCTCGAACCGGAGGTCACCCACACCGAGGCCATGCGGCGCGCGCCCGAGCTCGTGCTCCGCGCACGGCGCACGACGAGCGCGGCGGAGGTGCTCGCGAAGCCCCCCGCGAACGAGACGGTCGCCGAGTGGCTTGAGCGGTGGCTGCTGTTCCGAGAAGCGAGGGGGCTCGAGTCGGTCCGAGACGATCGGTCCCGCCTCAGGAACCACGTACTCCCCATCCTCGGCTCGACCTCCATGCGGGAGGTCTGCCCCGCG
The DNA here is from genome assembly GCA_964624885.1 of uncultured Polyangiales bacterium. Classification (GTDB taxonomy): domain Bacteria; phylum Myxococcota_A; class Polyangia; order Polyangiales; family JADJMO01; genus JADJMO01. The sequence goes on from CAZUZY010000082.1 coordinate 21,532, forward strand.
CAGCTCGAGGATGTACGCGACCGACTCGACCAGCGGATCCGAGACGCGACCCTCTCCTGGAAGTCCGCCTCCCACGTCTGGGCCACGGTGAAGATGGCGTTCCACGACGCCCAGACGGCCAAGGACCGATCGCTTCGGATACGCGACGACAACCCCTCGAGCGGCCTCGCAGCGCCCGACCGGGGCATGGTGAAGGCCAAGCAGTTCCTCTACCCGAGCGAGTACTTGAAGCTGATGGCATGCCCGGACGTGCCGTTGGTCTGGAAGCGCGTCGTCACCCTCTCGATCTACCTCTACCTCCGGGCCGCCGAGCTCGAGGCGCTCGCCTGGGAGGACGTTGACCTCGTCCACGGCACGGTCCACATCCATCGCAGCCTGCGCCGCTACACGCACGAGGAGAAGCAGACCAAGACGGGCGGGACGAGGCGCTTCGCCTTCGAGCCAACCCTTCGGCCGCTGCTCGAGCAGATGCACCGCGAGAGCGGGGGGCAGGGCCGAGTGCTCGGAGAGGGGGGCATGCCGGACAAGTTCGACCTTGCCAATGGGCTGCGGGTCTACCTCGCGATGGCGGGCGTCGAGCGCGAGGAGCTGTTCACCAACGACGCCACGCGAAAGTGGATCACCTTCCACGACCTGCGGGCCACGGGGATCACATGGATGGCCGTGCGCGGGGACGAGCCGCTGCGGATCAAGCAGCGCGCGGGGCACTCCTGCTTGTCGACCACGGAGGGGTACATCCGGGTCGCGGAGGAGATTCGAGGAGGGTTCGGACAGGTCTTCCCGGCGAAGGAAGTGCAACCGCAGCTCAAGCCACAGCGGGCATGACACGGCAGACCGTCGACCGTGCGCCAGCGCAACCTCCTCTCTCAGCGTGACAATAGTCAAGCCGCCACGCTTCAGCTGGGTTTGAACGTTCACGGCGATTGGGAGCTATCCCTTGCTACGCTCCGAAGGCGAATCGCGGCCCGGAGCTACCGGTCTGCTACGCTCACCGGGAGGCTGGCATGCGAAGGCTACTTGGAATCGCCACGACCACGGCACTTGTGCTTTCGGCCTGCGACGAGGAGGCCGTAGTCACCGGCTCCGGCAATGCCGGAGACCCGACCAACGATCGTATGCAGTCCGAGACATCAATAGCTGTTTCTCCATTTCAAGGAGGAGCTAACGTTGTCATCACTTACAACGATGATACGGGTGAAGTGCCAACGTTCATCGAGTACACAGCTGGCTCGAGATTGGTCAAGTTTGGGGCCTCGCAAATGGGCTGGTCGCTCTCGTCGGACGCGGGCCGAACCTGGACGTACAAGGGCAAGCTCCGCCCACCCGCGGGCTCGGCGGCTCTCTGGGGTGATCCCTCAGTCGCCGCGACCACGCTGACGAGCGGCATCCAGGGCATCGCCTTCATGACGAACTTGGAGCTGCCCGCTTCAAAGTTTCCATCTGGAGGCATCACTGGCAGTGTCATCGACTTCCTCGGAGGCGCGGTCATCGCCCGATCACTTGACGGCGGCCAGACGTTCTCGATAGTCCAGACGGTTCGGAACGGCTCCGGGCGCTACGATGGCTCGGCGATGGCCATGTCCGCCTCAGGCCGCGTTTGCGCAGCCTACAACAACCTCAACACCGAGAAGATCGACGTGTGGTGCGCGGAGGGAGCACTGAACACGTTTGTGCGCAAGCCCGATCCGTTTGGTGACAATCTGATCGTTGCGTCACATCCACGACTGAAGGCCCTAGATGATGGAACGATGTATCTCGCGGCTTGGGCCCAAGACGCCACGCCTGCACAGACGCGCCGCATCGTGATCACCAAGTGGGATGGCACTGGCTGGACGTTCCCCGTTTTCGCCAACGATCCACTGCATCCGCCGGAGAACCGCACAAGGTTCCTCATTGGCGATCGCTCGATCCGCACGGCCAACCAGTTCGCATTCACCGTGGGCCCGCCGAGCTTCTCGGGCGCAAACGACGAGGTTCGCGTCGTCTACGCATCCTTGGATCCAAGCGGCAATGCTCATCTATTCGGGTCGAGCTGTGGCGCCGACCTGGGAACGTGCCTTGTCCGACCGCAATGGACTACTGGAGCGTGGTCTGGAGGCGCAGCCGTCCCCGGGCAGCAGTTTGGCCCGAAGTTGGCGGTCTCTCCCGACGGGACATACAAGCTGATCTACTACTCGACGCAGGACGACCTGACTGGGCACACCCTGAGCGCGAAGGAAGGTAATCTGGCTTTTAACGCGACCACGGGATACCTCTTCCAGCCGTTTGACTTCGTCCCGACTCACGAAGTCTGTCCGGCAGGGACAGGATACTGGGGCGACTACGACTACGCCGAGTTCAATCGATTTGATCCGTCGACAGGCGTTGCAGAGTTCATTGTTGGCCGAACCAGCTCCCAGCGCGGCTGCGTTCAGGTGAACAGCTTCGATTCGACCCACCAGCACGTCAGTGTCGCCTTCACGCAGTAGGTGCAGTGGATGTCAAGCGGCAAATTCGTGACACTTGTTCTCCTCCTCTACGGCTGTGGAGGTGTGGTGTCAGTGGGATCTGACGCATCAGCCGATGCTGCCTTCGACGCGTTAGCGACCGACGATGGGAAGGCTGATTCGCCTGGAGATGCCGGTGGACTGATCAACAACTGCGGCGGCAGGGTCTGCCGCGGCACCTGTTGGCCCACCGCCGATCAGTGCTCATGCAACGGACTTGCAGGTGGATGTCCAGAGGCGACGATGTGCTGCTCCGGCCATGCAGTCTGCCAAGCCGAGTGCGCGAGGTAACCATGAGCAAGTTTACTGTCTTTGTGTTGCTGTGCTCAGGCTGTTCCGGGAGCACGGTCATTGGTAGTTCCGCCGACGCCACGGTCGACTCGGGCTCTGACGGGCCTCGCGACACGGACTTGGTGATCCCACAGGATCGTCCTGAGCCCGAGGATGCGGACACCGCGAAACCCATTGTGGATGGAGGCTCGGATTGTGGCCTTCCCGCTGACGCTGACGCGCACTTGACATGCTGCAACGGAACGAGGTGCGCGGGCGACTGTGTGGAGATTCGTCCAGGAACTGTTGCGTGTCAGTGCTTTGGCGTCGATGGCGGTTGCTCGGGGGACTTGGTCTGCTGCCCCTACTTCCCGAAGGGCTGTACCGCGGCACTATTGTGTGGACCATCACACTAGAGAAGTTTGGCCAATGTTCGGGCTCACCGACGGGAGCTCCGTAGGGATGGCAGGGTGAGCAGACACGGAGGACGGCGCGACTGCAGCGCGCCAAAACAATCGATGGTCGTCAGTTCGAGGTGACAATGGCGGAGATCGAGCAGACTCTGGGGCCGAAGGAATGGGATGGCGCAATGGGGAGGTGGCGCCTGGCGGTTTCGCGCGACCTTCGAGTTGACAAGGTGGTCGAACTGCGTCTCCCGGGTGGCGCCAGGGCCGACGACGCCTATTGGACGTTCGACGCTAGGCAGGTCACCATTCGCTGGACTGGGCCAGACGCCCCACCCAAGGTCACGGTTGTACTGCTGGTTTCCGAAGTCGCCAAGTCCGGCCAGGCTACGGCGGAAGTCAGCGAGACTTCGCCGGCCGGCTTGGATACGGCCAGAGAGGCCACGCCGCCCCGCCCAACGTCGAAGCTCAGCGATCAACCCAAGAAGACGAGTCGCGTCGTCGAGATCCTGACGAACGAGACCTTTGGGCGATACGCGATTCCAGCCTTCTTTGGAGTCATTTCGGCGGTGCTAGGTCGCCTGTCGGTGCAACTGCCTGGGTGTGGTGTCGCTGTCGTACCGGTCAATGTGGTGCCACTGAAACCCATCGAGACGCTAGCTCCTGACAAGACGCTCTCCGAAGGAGACGGGTTCGAAACCCTTCGCGATGTCAGTGTTTGGGATTTGCGGGCATGGAAGAAGGTGCCCAGCGGCAACACCAATGACAGGTACAGTCCGGTCAACTACGTCAACTACCTTCACGTCAAGAGGACACGACCAGGCACAGGCCCCTACGTGGCGCACTACTCGACGGAGGGAGACGCCATCGACATTCGCTGCCTAACTCACCATTGCGAACAACTAGAGGTCAAGCCGGCAGTCGCTCCAACAAGACACAAGTATGAGGTGCGTGTCGACAACGTCGGTGCGGGCGAGAGCCTACTGGTCATCGAAGCCACCTACTGGAACTCCTTCCAGAAGCCGCATGAGTGGGTGGTGACATATGCCGAGAATGATGCTGGGAAGCTGCTTGAGCTCGTCACATTCATTCTCCTACCAGAATCGCGTAAAATGGTGGGCTACAATACGGTCTTCATGGAAGGAGAGGGGAGGTCAGAGAAAGCCTTCCTTGCGCCGTCGACGATCTACAAGGATGCGGCCGGACACGTTCTCTTCTGGAGCGTTCCGAAACCTGAGAAGGGGTTCTTCTACAAAGTCTATTGGGACTGGTAACGGGTGTCCTGATGAAGCGGACTTGGTCTAGCTTTGTGGCCGGAAGCACGCCGAATCGCCGTTTGCGTCTGACGTGCACGGGTTCGAATCCCGTTGGGGACGCCAGCCCACCCCCGAGCTGACCTGGCAG
>CAZUZY010000083.1:0-25836 GCA_964624885.1 uncultured Polyangiales bacterium
CGAGAGAACAATACTCCGGCAATCTCGATGCGTTGGTGGGTGGGCGCAATGCCGAGGAGCAGGCTGGACGCGACCGGAAGGAGGAGCGAGCGCATGACACCCCCTGAGCACACGGGATGCCACCCAGAAAACGCGAGGAAATCGGCGTCGACGGGCCGTTTCGCTCGGGGCTGGCGCAAAGCCACCACAGCCGTGCGGTGACACTCCGTGGCCCAGGGACTACCCACGCAGCTTCTTGTCGAGGGCCTCCCCGAGCTCCGCCGCGCGGCGCGTCGCGACCTCGACGGCGTCGATCAGCGTGCGCCGCAGGCCGCCCGACTCGAGGGTGTGCAGGCCGGCGATCGCGGTGCCCCCGGGAGACGTGACCATGTCCTTGAGGCGCCCGGGGTGCTCACCGGTCTCGAGCAGGAGCTTCGCCGACCCGAAGACGGTCTGCGCGGCGAGCATCAGCGCGGTGTCGCGGTGGAGGCCCACCTTCACGCCGCCGTCGGCGAGCGCCTCGATCATGAGCATCACGTAGGCGGGGCCGCTCCCCGAGAGCCCGGTCACCGCGTCCATCAAGGTCTCCTCGAGCACCACCGTGCGCCCGATCGAGGAGAAGAAGCGCTCGGCAGTGGCGATGTCCTCGTCGGTCGCGCACGAGCCCTTGCAGATCGCCGTCGCGCCCGCGAGCACGGTGGCCGCGGTGTTGGGCATCGAGCGGATGACCCGGGTGCCGACGGGCAGCTTCGACTCCATGGCCGCGGTGGACACGCCGGCCGCGACCGAGACCAGCAGCGAACGGGGCAGGAAATGCGGGGCGATCTGCCCGAGCACCTTGTCGACGATCTGCGGCTTGACCGCGAGGACGATGACGTCGGCGGTGGCGCAGACCTCGGCGTTGTCGCTGGTCGCGTGCAGGCCGGGATACTCGTGCTGCAGCTTCTCGAGGGACTTGCGCACCGGGTCGCTGGCGATGACCTGGCTCGGGGAGACGAACGCGCCGCCGCGCAAGAGCCCACGGATGATGGCCTGCGCCATGTTGCCGGCGCCGAGGAAGCCGATGCGGGTGTCCTTCATGGTCAGGGCACCTTAGCCGCGCTAGCGTGCGTCGGCGATGTCCGCGGAGCAGTGGCGCCCCGAGTCCTTCCGCGGCAGGCCCAACGCGCAGGACATCCGTTACCCGGACGAGACCGAGCTCGCCGACGCGCGCGATCGGCTGTCGCGGCTGCCCCCGCTGGTCACATCGTGGGAGATCGACAAGCTGCGCGGCCTCCTCGCCGACGCGCAGCTCGGCCAGCGTTTCGTGCTGCAAGGAGGCGACTGCGCGGAGAGCTTCGCGGACTGCCGGCCCGATCGGCTGGTCTCCCAGCTCAAGATCCTCCTCAAGATGTCGCTGGTGCTGATCCTGGGCAGCAAGAAGCCGGTGGTGCGCATCGGGCGCGTCGCCGGGCAGTACGCCAAGCCGCGGTCGAGCCCCACCGAGCGGCGCGGCGACCGCGAGCTCCCGAGCTATTTCGGCGACCTCTACAACCAGCCCGCGTTCGAGGAGGCCGCGCGCCGGCCCGATCCACGGCTCCTCCTCGAGGGGTACCGCAACGCGGCGCTCACCCTGAACTTCATCCGCTCGCTGTCGGCCGGCGGCTTCGCCGACCTGCACCACCCCGAGTACTGGGACCTCTCGTTCCTCTCCCGCGCCGAGCTCCCGGCCGCGCTGCGCGCCGACTACGCGCGCACGGTGGACCAGCTCGGCGACGCGCTGCGCTTCATGGAGGCGCTCGGTGACGCGAGCATCGGTGAGCTCTCGCGCGTCGACTTCTTCACCAGCCACGAGGGCCTCAACCTCGAGTACGAGTCGGCGCAGGTGCGCAAGGTCCCGCACCGCGACGGCCACTACCTGCTCACCACCCACCTGCCCTGGATCGGCGAGCGCACGCGCGCGCTCGACGGCGCCCACGTCGAGCTGTTCCGCGGCCTCGAGAACCCGATCGGCGTGAAGATCGGGCCCAAGACGCGCGGCGAAGATCTGCTCCGCCTGCTGGACGTCCTCGATCCGAAGGGCGTACCGGGACGCATGGTGCTCATCACCCGCATGGGGCACGACAAGGTAGAGGACGCCCTGCCCCCGCTGCTCGCCACCGTCGCGCGCGAGGGCCGCCCGGTGCTCTGGCTGTGCGACCCGATGCACGGCAACACCACCACGGCGAGCTCCGGCCACAAGACCCGGTCGTTCACCGACATCCTGGCCGAGCTCGAGGGCGCGTTCGCCGCGCACGCCACGGTCGGCACCATCCTCGGTGGCGTGCACTTCGAGCTCACCGGGGAGGACGTGACCGAGTGTCTCGGGGGCGCCGCCGGCATCACCGAGGCCGACCTCTCCCGGGCCTACGACACCCTCTGCGACCCGCGGCTCAACCACGCGCAGGCGCTCGAGATGGCGTTCTTGCTCGCGCGGAGGATGCGCGCTTGAGGCGGGCCGCGTGGCTCGTGCTGCTCGCCGCGTGCAGCCGTCGCGCGCCGGACATCAAGGCCGCGCCCGAGAAGGACGCCCGGAGCACCCCCGCGCCACCACCGTCGTCGGTCCCCCTCGTCAGCTACCTCGTCGGGCGGGTCGGGGAGCGGGTGGCGATCGAGGGCAAGGTCTCCGACAAGGCGCCCCGCATCACGCGGCCCGCGCCGGGCAAGGTGGTCGACGTGGTGCTGGTCGACGGCTCGGCGATGCTGGTCACCACCTACGCCCCCGAGCACCCGAGCTGCGACAGCGAGCACATCCGGCTCACGGGCGAGGTCGTGGTCGCCGCGGGCTACCTCGCGGGGGGCGCCGCCTATGCCGAGCCCCAGCTCGACGCCGACACGTGGACCTGCGTGAAATAGGGGCCCCGCGCTCCCGCCGACAAAAAAAGATGAGCGGGTGATCCTCGGACCACCCGCTCACCGGTACTTCGGCCTCTGCGTGGAAGGACCAGCGGGGCTGGACCTCGACCCACACGAGGAGGCGTCCGTTTGCTCAGCGCGGTTCGACAGCACGACCTGCGTGGCGTCGGTTTCGCGGCGAGAGACACTGCACGGAAAGCCGCATCTCCGTCGAACACGGAGAGGCTGTGCTAACCGACCGGACCCTCCTGTTCGAGGCCACTGGTACTTTGCATGATGTGTCTCCTCCTCCGGCGCTGGGGCCGGCGCGCGGTGAGCGCTCGACATGGACCCGCCTTTCGACGAGCCCGAGCGAACGCGGAGCGCGCGTTCCGTAGCGGAGCGGTTCCGACCGACACGAAGCCGAGCGGAGAGAACGCTCGTCAGGCCGCGGTCGAGGCGTTGGTTCGCCTCGTGGACCGGTCCAGGGGAACCCCCCTGCCACGACCGATGGCAGGGGCTCGCGCCCCGACCATTGACGAGAAGTGTAGCGACGGCCGTCGACTTGGCCAGCAGGATTCGCCAAATGGGGAGACGCAGACTACCGTCCATCGGCGAGCCGAGCCGTGAGAGCCCCATGTGGAAGAGCCTACAGAAGCACCTGAGACACGACTCGGCGACCCTCCGCGGGTTCGCTGCGTGGGGCGCCACGCGCCTGCCGCACTGGTGGCTGCGCAGCTCGCCAGGGCCCATCGCGCTGATGGTCGGGCTCACCCGCGCCCCGACGCGGGCGCAGCTCCTCGAGAACCACCGCTTCGTGCAGGGCCATCGCGCCACGCTGATCGAGGCGCTCGACGTCGCCGCCACGCTCGCCAACTACGGCCACTGCCTCGCCGAGGGTCTGGCCGGCAGTGGACCGAACCCACCACCGTTCCGCTACACCATCGAGGGCCGCGAGAACCTCGAGAAGGCGCGTGAGCGCAACCGCGGCGCCATTCTCGTCACCATCCACGCCGGCAGCTGGGACGTGGCGGGTGCGGTCATGAAGAACCGGGGCTTCGAGCTCGGCATCGCGATGGCCAAGGAGCGCGACGCACGCGCGCGCGAGATCAGCGACGCCGCCCGCCACCGCGCGGGGGTCAAGGTGTTCCACGTGGGCGACGACCCGCTTTCGGTCCTGCCGCTCGCCCAGCACGTGCGGCACGGCGGTGCGGTCGCGCTGCAGGTCGACCGCGTGCCCACCGGCATGCGCTCGCGCCCGGTGCCGTTCTTCGGCCGTCGCTACCGCGTGCCGCTCGGTCCGTTCCAGCTCGCGCAGGTCACGGGCGCCCCGATCATCCCCGTGTTCACGGCGCGCCTCGGCTTCGCCGATCACCTCGTGCGCGCCGACACCGAGGTCACCCTGCCGCGTCGCGCGACCCCGGCCGAGCTCGACCGGGCGATGAGCGGCGTGATGGCCGCCGCCGAGCGCTTCGTGCGGCGGTTCCCGAACCAGTGGTTCAACTTCGCCCCGCTGCCCATCGACGAGTCCACGGCGACCCTCGGCGGCGAGGAGCCCAGCGTGGCGAAGGTCGGCTGACCTTGGGTCGTCAGCGCCGCGCACCGGTCGAACGCTCGACCACGTTCCGGGAGCGGGTGCACCGCCGCCTCGCGAGCGAGGTCGGCGCCATCGACAAGCACGGGGCCTTCGGCGTCGCGCTGGTCTACCCCTCGGGGTACGGCGCCGGCATGGCCTCGCTCGGCTTCCAGCGGATCTACCGGGCGCTGATGGAGGCCGACGGCCTCGGGTGCGAGCGCGCGTTCCTGGACGACGAAGCGAAGCCCGGGGAGCCTCACCCGCCGCTCCACACCTACGAGTCGAATCGCGCGGTCGGTGATTTCCCCGTGATCGCCGTGAGCGTCGCCTACGAGCTCGAGATCGCCGGGCTCACGCAGGTGCTCGAGGGCGCGGGGCTCTCGCCGCTGCGCGAGGAGCGGGACGAGCGCGGCCCCTTCGTGCTCGGCGGCGGCCCGCTCACCTTCAGCAACCCGGTGCCGCTCGGCCCGTTCTGCGACGCCGTGGTGATGGGGGAGGGTGAGCGGCTCGTCGTCGACGTGGTGCGCGTGCTCGAGTCGGTGCGCGGCCGCGCCGCCCAGCTCGCCGCCCTCGCGGCGATGCCGCACGTGTGGGTACCCGCGGTGCACGGCGAGGCCCTGCCGCCGCTCGCGCAGGTCGACGACGGAGACCTCCCCGCCTGGGGCCCGATCCGCGCCGCCGAGGCGGCGCTCTCCTCGATGTTCCTCATCGAGACCTCGCGTGGCTGCTCGCGCGGGTGCACCTACTGCGTGATGCGTCGCTCCACGAACGGCGGCATGCGCATCGTCCCCGAGGAGGAGATCCTGGGCCGCATCCCGCTCGACGCGAAGCGGGTCGGCCTCGTGGGCGCGGCCGTGAGCGACCACCCGCGCATCGTCTCGATCGTGCGCACCCTCACCGCGCGGGGCAGCGAGGTGGGGCTCTCGTCGCTGCGGCCCGACAAGCTCAAGATCGAGTTCGTGCAGGCGCTCAAGCAAGCCGGCTACCGCACGCTCACGACCGCGATGGACGGCCCGAGCGAGCGCATGCGCAAGCAGCTCGATCGCCGCGCCGAGGTGCGCCACCTCGAGGCCGCCGCCGAGAACGCGCGCGCCGTGAAGATGGATCGCCTCAAGCTCTACCTGATGGTCGGTCTGCCGGGCGAGAGCGACGCGGACATCGACGAGTGCGTGGCGTTCTCGAGCGAGCTCTCGCGGATCGTGCCGATCGCCCTCGGGATCGCGCCGTTCTGCCCCAAGCGCAACACGCCCATGGTCGACGCCAGCTTCGCGGGGATCGACGTCGTCGAGCACCGCCTCGAGCGCCTGCGCAAGGGGCTCCGCGGGCGCGTCGACGTGCGCGCGACCAGCGCCAAGTGGGCCTGGGCGGAGGCCGTGCTCGCCAAGGGTGGCTTCGCCGAGGGTCGCGCGGTGCTCGACGCGGTGCGCGCCGGAGGTCGCTTCGCCGACTACAAGCGGGCGTTCGGCGCCCTCGACGCGCCGAAGCCGCGCCTGCGCCTGCCGCTCACCCAGTAGCGTTCAGATCCGGGTCTCGGTGGTGAGCTCGTCGCGCTGGAGCGCCTCGAGCACCCGCGGGACCTCGTCGGCGATCTCGGAGGCGAAGATGCCGCGATCGCCCAGGCCCCCGAGCTGACTCGTGCGACCGCGGATCAGATCGCCCGCGAGCCCGTGCACGTGCACGCCGGCGACGGCGGCGTCGAACGGGGCCATCGCACACAGGAACGCGCCGATCATGCCGGCGAGCACGTCCCCGGATCCCGCCGTCGCGAGCACGGGGTTGCCGGTGGTGTTCACCGCGACCCGGCCCTCGGGCGAGGCCACGATCGTGCGGGCCCCCTTGAGCACCACGGTCGCGTGGGTGGCGGCGACGAGCTTGCGCACCGCGCCGAAGCGGTCGGCCTCGACCTCGTCGCTCGTGAGCCCGAGCAGCCGGCCCATCTCGCCCGCGTGGGGCGTGAGCACGAGGGGGCCGCGCGCCGTGGCGAGCTGCTCCGGCTGGCCGCGGAACAGCGTGAGGCCGTCCGCGTCGAGCACGAGCGGACCGTCGAACGTGGCGAGAAGGTGCGTCACGACCTCGCGGGCCGCGGCGTCGAGCCCGAACCCCGGCCCCACCACCACCGCGCGGCGGTTCGGCAAGAGAGCGTCGATCACGGCCCGGGGGGCGGCCCGGTCGAGGCCGAGCGCCATCACCTCGGGCATGCGCGCGTCGACCGCCGCCAGCGCCTCGGGCCAGGTGGCGATGCTGACGAGCCCCGCGCCCGCGCGGAACGCGCCCCGCGCCGTGAGCAGCGCCGCGCCGCTCTTGCCGCCAGAGCCCGCGCACACGAGCACCGCGCCGACCGAGAACTTGTGCGCATCGGCCTCGCGCGGCACGAACAGCTCGGCGACCGCCTTGCGCTCGATGACCTCGGCGACGTGGCCCACGCGGCCGAGGATGGTGCTCGGCACGCCGAGATCGCACACGTGGATGCGCCCGGCGTGGCGCGCGCCCTGCGGGGTGAGGAGCCCGACCTTCAGGTGACCGAAGCACACGGTGTCGTGCGCCTCGACGCAGGCGCCGAGCGGCGCGCCCGAGTCGGCGTGCAGGCCGCTCGGCAGGTCGAGCGAGAGGCGGTGCCCCGGCGCGCGGTTGATGGTGTCGATCAGCGCGGCCATCTCGGGCGCGACCGGGCGATCGAGGCCGGTGCCGAACAGCGCGTCGACCACGAGATCGGCCAGCCCGAGCGCCGCCTCGAGCTCGGCGAGCTCGTCCGGGAGCAGGAGCGTGACCTCACCGCCGAGGTCGAGGTAGGCGTCGTGGTTGACCCGCGCATCGCCCAGCACCCGCTCGGGTGCCCCGGCGAGGAACACCTGGACCACCGCGCCCCGCGACCACAGGTGACGGGCCACGACGAAGCCGTCGCCGCCGTTGTTGCCCGCGCCGCACACCACCACCACCCGGGCCGAGGGGAGCCGCGCGCCGAGGATCCGGCCCGCGACGTCGGCCGCGCCGCGCCCGGCGTTCTCCATGAGGACGACGCCGGGCACGTGGCACGTCTCGATCGCGTAGCGGTCGAAGGCGCGCATCTGGTCACGGGAGAGCACCGGGATCATGGGACCCGGGTTTCCTATCACAGGCCGCCGCCGTAGACTGCTGCGCAATGCACGCGCCCAGCCCTCGTCTCTCCCGGTGGGTATCGGCCACGATCCTCGGCACGCTCGCCGCATCGTGCGGTGGATTCGGTTGCTCGTCCGGCGACGCCGAGCCCCCGCCGGCCGACGCCGCGGAGACCGGCAACCCGGACCCGGAGGACTACCGTTCGCCGCCGATCTCCTGCGCGTTCGACTGCGACCCCACGTGCGAGCCCAAGGGCTACGAGTGCCCGGCGCTCTCGCCTTACGCGAGCCTGCCGCACGCGGCGGCGTGTGGGGCCTGGCTCGGCACGTTCCCCGCGGTCAACGGCAAGTGCACCGCCTCCGTCGTCACCGGCGAGGCGGCGAAGGCGACCGGCGTCGACCCCGCCGACCCTGCGACCTTCATCCTGCCGACAGGACAGCGCGTGAAGCCGGCCGGCAAGGTCTCCGCGTTCGCCGACTACAAGGGCGGGTTCCCGACCAACGTGGTGCCGGTGCCGGGTGGCGATCTCGTGCTCGTGGTCGACGGGGGCATCCGCGAGCAGAGCGTGCGCCTCGTGGACGTCACCAAGATCGGCACCGCCGAGGACCCGGTCGTGGGGCGCGACAAGTACACCGGCGACCTCGCCACCAACTACGGCGCCGTCGTCCTGTCCGCGACCTCGGGGCCACTCCGTGCCTATGTGAGCGGAGGGCAGGGCTCCACGCTCTACGCCTACTCGATCGACGTCGGCGCCAAGAAGCTCACCCGCGACGCGGCCAACGATCTGAAGATCCCGCGCGAAGCGAGCGCACCCGTCGGTGGTGGCCTCGCGGATGCCTACGAGATCTCGGGCATCGCGGCCACGCCGGACGGCAAGCGCATCGTCGTCGGCACGGGCGACGGTCGGGGCACCACGACCTCCCTGCTCACGGTCGACGTCGACACCAAGAAGGTGATCGGCCGCGTCGAGATCGCGGGCCGCGAGATCTTCACGCCGTTCATCCACCCCGCCGACACCGAGGGCAAGTACGCCTGGGTCAGCGTGTGGGACGGCGGGCGCATCGATCTGGTCGACCTCGCCGCGCAGAAGGTCGTCGGCAAGCTCACCCTCGGCAAGAACCCGGGGGCGATCGTGGCCCTCGGGCCGCGGCACCTCGCGGTCGTCTCGACGGACTCCGACGAGATCGCCGTCGTCGACACCCTCCCGGCGGGCGGCGCGGTGGTCGGCACGGTGCCGCTCGCCGAGGCCGGCCTGCACGGTCCGTCCCCCAACGGCGTGGCCTACGACGCCACGGCCAAGCGGCTGTACGTCACCCTCGCCGGCCGGAACGCGGTCGCCGTGTTCGACGTCGCACTGCCCGCCGGCGACGCGGCGCCCACCCTCGCGCCCGCGGGGCAGCTGCCCACCGAGTGGTGGCCCACGGCGGTGACGGTGCGCGCGGACGGCTCGGTCGTCGTGGTGAGCGGCAAGGGGCGCGGCACGGGCAACGTGCCGGTGCCGTTCGGGCCCGGGGAGGGCGACATCACCGACCGCATGAAGGGCTCGATCCAGTTCCTCGCCACCGTGCCCGACGCGGCCGCGCTCACCGCGGGCAAGGACGCGGTCGGCAAGTACACCGACGTGAGCAAGCTCGAGGGCGCCTCCAAGGTGGACTGCGCCGGCGCGCCCTACGACTTCCCCGTGCCCGACACCAACACCGCGGGCGCGAGCAAGCAGATCCAGCACGTGGTGTTCATCGTCAAGGAGAACAAGACCTACGACGCGATCTACGGCGACCTGCCCGGGGCCAACGGCGATCCGAAGCTCGTGATGGCGCCCGGCAAGATGGACGCGCTGTTCGGCAACCAGCGCAAGGCGGCCAAGACCTTCACGCTGTTCGACAACTACTACACGTCGGCCGAGCAGAGCATCCAGGGCCACGTGTGGACCGCGTTCGGTCGCACCACGGATTTCACCGAGCGCACCTGGCTCGTCTCGTGGGGGCGTGGGTCGCGCCTGCCGTTCCAGGGCATCAGCGCGGTCGGCCGGCCGGTCGAGGGCTCGGTGTTCGACTGGCTGCAGCGCAACAACGTGCCCTTCGACAACATGGGCGAGCCCGTCGGCGCGGCGGACGACGACGGCAAGAAGCCCAGGAACTGCTGCCTCGACAACGACTACCCCGGCAAGATCTATGCGATGGACATGCCGGACACGGTCAAGAGCTGCTACATCGCGGCGCGCTCGCGGGTGCTGTGCGACCTCAAGGCGTTCACCTACGCCATCCAGCCCAACGACCACACGGCGGGTGGTTCGGTCGGCAAGCCCACGCCGCAGACCTACATCGCCGTCGGCGACGAGGGCGTCGGGATCCTGCTCGAAGGTCTGTCCAAGTCGCCACTCTGGAGCTCGACCCTGGTCATCGTGACCGAGGACGACCCCCAGGACGGCGGCGATCACGTCGACGCCCACCGCACCCCGCTGTTCTTCGCCTCTCCGTGGGTGAAGCGCGGCTTCGTCGCCAAGGGGCACTACGACACGTCGTCGATCCACAAGCTCCTCGCCCACCTCTACGGAAAGCCGTATTCCAGCGACATCGTGGCCCGCGCGGCCCTCCCGCTGGAGATGTTCACCTCGACGCCGGACTACACCCCGTTCGACCGCCTGGCGCGCGCCGAGCCGCTCGCCTGCAACGTGGGGGGCACCAAGTCGGCGATCGAGGCGGCGCACTCCAAGTGGGACCTCTCCCAGCCCGACCAGGCCCCGGGGCTCTCCCGGCAGGTCTGGGAGATCCTCCACGACGGCGCGGCCCCCCCGGTCGGCACCTACGCCGACGACGACGACGACGACTGAGTCGTACCGGTGGGACGGTCGCCGCCCCCCGCCGGTTTGACGAGTCCGTCACGCCGGCGCTACCGTCACGACCCACTGTCTCTGGGGGGTCGTCACGTCGTTCGAGGTCACGAGTCCGTAGGGTCCAATCAACGCGCTGGGAACCCCCACCGAGGGGGGCGACTGGGGCGGGACCTCCGAGGTCAGCGAAGATGAACGGTCAGGTTTCGTGGGCTGAGCTGTGTGCGTCGAACGAGTATCGCGGTCGCTGGGTCGCCCTGGACGACTGCCACTACGACGAGGGCACCGCCAAGCCCGTGGTGGGTACCCTGGTCGACGCCGACGACGACCTGGTCGAGCTCTGCAACCGCGTGCGCGACGCCGACTGCCACAACTGCGCCATCCTCTACGTCGAGAACTGACCGGCCGGCTCGGCAGCGAGGTCGGCTGGCGGGTGGGGCCGAACCCCGGAGAAGGGGCCCAGAGCCTCCGTCCGGGGGGGAATCCGTCCCGGCAATTTGCCAAAGATATCCACAGGATATCCTGTGGATATCCCCGTTTCTTGACAGGATGGGGGGGGGCTTCTACCCCCAATCCATGGCCGCCGAACGAACCACCCGGACCGCCCGAGTGCCCACCTCGGCGCTTCGCGTGGCCCAGGTGGCCCGCGTGAAGACGGCCCAGGCCCTCCTGCCGCTGCTCGGGGGGGCGCTCCCGCTCACCCCCTCGGCCGGTCCCCTCGGGGTCGAGGTGGGCGGCCAGCGCCGGCCCCGTGCCCGTGCCGCGGTCTCGCTCAAGCACCACGCCCTCCTCCGGGTCATCGAGCAGCTGGACTTGCGCTTCCCCGAAGGCTCTCCCGCCGTCTACGTCCACGAGGGCGCCCGGCAGGCCCTCGAGCGGCGCCTTGCCATCGTGGGCCGGAGCCCGGTGGTGGTGGCGATCCACGACAACCGCCACTCGATGATCCACGCGGTGCGCAAGGACGGCCTCTTGCGGGCCCGCCTGCACCACATGTTCCTCGACGCCCCCGTCGACGTGATCGAAGCGCTCGGCCGGTTCCTGTTCTACCGCGACCGTGAGGCCTCCCACGTGGTCGGTCGCTACATCGACCACAACATGGGCCGCATCCGGTCCCTCGAGCCCCACCGTCGCTCGAGCAAGCCCAACCGGGGGGCCGTGCACGACCTCGACGCGCTCTTCGCCGAGGTCAACCGGAAGTACTTCGGGGGCATGATCGACGCCTCGATCTGCTGGGCGGCCGAGGGGCGCGCCGGTGCCCGCGCCACCCTCAAGCTCGGGTCGTACTCGGCGCAGGAGCGGCTGGTCCGCATCCACCCCCGGCTCGATCGCCCCTGGGTCCCCCGCTACTTCGTCGCGTTCGTGGTGTTCCACGAGATGCTCCACCACGTCATCCCCGCGGTCCGCGTGGCGGGGCGGCGCGTGCTGCACCCGCCGCATTTTCGCGCTCGCGAGCGCGAGTACCGCCACTACGAGCGGGCCCAGGCCTGGGAGCAGGCCCACATCGACCGCCTGCTACGCGGCTAGGTCGCTCAGTAGCTGAAGGAGGCCGAAGCGAGCAGCGTGCGGCCGGCCTGGACGAGGGCGCGCTGGGTGTACTCGCGGCTCACCGGCATCGTCGTGCGCCAGTCGAGCACGTTGTAGATGCCGAGCGCGTAGCGGAGGAAGCCGCGCTCGGCCTCGCCGGTGAACACGAGGTCCCAGATCACGCCGGCCTCGGTCTTGTCCTGCGCCGGATCGCTGGCCTCGTCGTTGCGATCCCACATGGGCGCCACGTAGCTGATCCGGGTCGAGAGCAGCAGCGCGCGCGGCAGGATCGGCACCGCCCCGCGCAGGCCGACGAGGACCGGCGGCGCGCCGGGGACCTCGCGGAGACCGCCCGTGGTGTCGGTGTAGCGCGCGCGCTGGATCGAGCCCTGGGCGGCGACCATCCAGCCGTCTCGGAAGTCGCGGCGCAGCTCGGCCTCGAAGCCGTAGGTGAGGACGGGGACCGCGCTGTTGACGTAGACGTTCGGGTCGGTGTCGGTGCCACCGCCGGCGAGCTTGACCAGGTCCTTCACGTAGTTGCCGAAGAACGCGCCGGTGAGGACGACGGTCGGCGAGAAGCGCTGCGAGAGCTCGAGCTCACCGCTCCACACCGTCTCCGGCGCGAGGCTCTCCGGGGTCTTCTGGGTGGTGGACGAGTAGTAGAGCTCGTAGGCGCTCGGCGCCCGGAACGCCCGACCCGCGACGAGCTTCACCACGCCGTCGGTCCACGGCTTGCCGATGAGTGAGAGGCGGGGGTTGAGGCTGAGGCCGACCGTCGAGTACCAGTCGGCGCGGGCGCCGGCCGACAGCTTGAAGCGGCCGAGCGAGAGATCGGCGAGCAGGTAACCGGCGGCCACCGTGAAAGGATCGCTGCGCTCGGGGAGCTCGATGCGCGCATCGTTCTCCACCTTCTGGCGGACGAGGAGGTGCCGCACGACCTCGCCGCCGAGCGTGAGGCGCAGGGCTTCGATCGGGGCCACGACGAAGCGCTGCTCGAAGCCGACCCAGTGACCGCGGAAGGTGTCTCGCTCCTCGCCGCCGTCGGCGCGCTCGTAGAGCGAGGTGCCGCGGTAGTCGTAGAGGTTCGCGTGCAGCCGGGTGAAGGACTGGAGGGTGTCGCCGATCTTGGGCTCGAAGCGCGCCTCGACGAACGAGCGGGTGTCGCGGATGGTGGTGCCGTCGGTGCCGAACACGGTGCCGTACGCACCGGTCGGGAGGGTCTTCTTGCGCTGGGTGAAGAACCACTGGATCGTGAAGTCCTGGTGGTAGAAGCGCCCGGAGACCGTGCCGGAGCGGAAGCCGTCCACGTCGCGCGCCACGCCGTCCACGCCTCCCCCGACCAGCTCGGGGAAGAAGAACTCGCGCCCCGCGCCCTGCGCCACCGCGAAGGAGGTCCAGACGCCGGTGTCCGGACCGAGCCGCACGTTGGCCGAGGCCCGGGCCCGCGACACGCCGTACTCCACCGTGGAGAGCGCGCCCTCCACCCGCGTCGGCGCGCCGCGGCTGCGGGTGACGAGGTTCACGACGCCGAAGAACGCGCCGGTACCGTAGAGCACCGACCCGGGGCCGCGCACGACCTCGATGCGCTCGACGTCGTCGATGTCGGTGCGGGCGTCGAAGCCCACGTACGACGAGCCGCTCCAGTCGTCGTTGGTCGGGTGCCCGTCGACCAGCACGAGCACACGGTTGCCGTAGTCGCCGGGCCGGAAGAAGCCGCGGAACCCGAGCGCGACGTAGGTGCGGTCGTCGGCCACGTAGAGCCCGCGCACGCCGCGGAGGGCCTCGGCGATGGTCGGGTACATCATGCCGCGCAGCTCGGCGCTGGGCACGATGCTGACCGAGCTCGGCGCCTCCTCGACCGACTCCGACGCGCGCGAGGCGGCGTTCACCTCGCTCACCTCGGTGAGCGAGACGTCGACCTTGACCTGCCCGGTCTCGGTCACCATGACGTTGCGCTTCACCGCGCGGAACCCGCTCCGCGAGACGATCATCACGTGCGGCCCCACCGGCACCTGCACGACGCTCGGCGTGAAGCCCACGGGCTTGCCGTCGACCTCGATGAGCGACTCGCTCACGTCTGCCGACACCACGACGCTCCCGCTGATCCGGTCGAGCTTCACCTTGGCCGCGACGTTCTGCTTGGGGCGGGCCTCCACGCTCACGTCGGCCCGCTTCCAGCCCTCCTTCTCGACGATCAGGGTGTGCTTGCCCGGCGCCGCCGAGAGGGTGCACGGCAGCACGCAGGCCGCGGGGCCGGTGTCCTTGTCGAGCCGGACCGTGGCTCCGGCGGGCTCACCGGTCACCTCGAGGGTGCCGAGGATCGGCACCAGCACCAGGTTGATCGCGGTGGTGGCGCCCGCGGTGAGGACCACGTCGGCCTTCTCGGCGGGCTCGTGCCCGGCGAGCTCGACGATCACCTTCACCTTGCCGGCCTCGAGGCCGAGCTTCTTGGGGGCCTCTCCGCGCGCGCCCAGATCCTTGCGGTCGAGGTAGATGGTGGCGCCAGGCGGGTCGGTCTTGACGTCGAGCAGGGCGACCTTGGGGGCGATGCGCCCGAGGGCCTCCTCGATCTCCTTCTTCTGCTGCGGGTCGGGGCCCTGCTCGAGGGCGCGCGCGTACGCGCGGTAGGCGTCGGGGTAACGCTTGAGCTGCTCGTAGCAACGCGCGATGTTGAAGAGCACGTTCTTGTTCGGCACGAGCCGGTTGCTCGCGAGGAAGTGCTCGAGCGCGCCGAGGAAGTCGCCGGCCTTGTACTTGGTGGCACCGAGCTCGAACTGCACGTCTGCCTCGTCGGCCAGGTCGTCGGCGTGGAGCGGTGCGGTCAGGCCGAACAGCGCGAGGCACAGCGAGAGGCTCCACGCACGCGAGCGAGACAGGGGCGAAGGCATCGTGCTCCGTTCAGCGCTTCAGCAAGATGTCCACCGGCGGTGGAGTGGTCGAAGGCGCGCTGCTCTTGACGGGGGTGGGCTTCAACGGCTCGGGCTTGGTGGACGGCGGAGGCGGTGCGGCCGCGTCCGGCGCGCTGGCGGGAGCCACCGTCGACGCGACCGGCGCCGTCGGCGCGAGGGCGACGAGTGCGGCGACCACCCGCACGGTCTGGCTCGAGGGGCCCTGCACGATCGTGTACGGCTGGTGCCCCTCGCGGACGATCACGAAGGTGCGGGGAGCCTTGCCGAGCGGCTCGTTGTCGAGATCGAGCTGGAGCGGCGTCACCCCGAGCTCGGTCTTGCCCTCGAGCACGCGCGCCCCGGCGGGGATCGACTCGAGCACGAGCGTGAAGTGTCGAGCCTCCTTGACCGAGCTCGCGGTGGCGGGCTCGCGTCCGTCGCGGTCGGGCTTGCGCGCGAGGTAGGCGGTGAGCGCCGTGACGGCGAGCGCGAGCGCGACGAGCGCGCCGAACAGCGGCGCTCGGGACCGCGTGGGCTCGGGGGGCGCGGGGGTCAGGACCGGCTGCTCGGTGTGCGGCGTCGGCGCCTGCGAGCGCGCCATCTCGGTGGTGGGCTCGAACCCGGTGCGACTGCTCGGCGGCAGACCACCGTGGCTGCTGCTCGGCGGACCAGGGGTCGCCGTGGCTCGGGAGGCGGGCAGGCCGAGGCTGTGGTCGGCGAACGCGCGCGCGATCTCCTCCATCGACTGCGGGCGGGCCTCCTTGCGCTTCGCGAGGCACCGCATGACGAGCTCGCCGAGCCACGGGGGCATCTCCGGGTCCGCGACGGTCGCGAGATCCGGGGGGTGATCGTTCAGGTGCGCCAGCATGATCATGGTCACGCTGTGGCGGTGGAACGGGTTCTTCCCCGCGAGGCAGCGGTAGAGCATCACGCCGAACGAGTAGATGTCGCTGCGCTCGTCGATGCCCTCGCCGGTCACCTGCTCGGGCGACATGTACTGCGGCGAGCCGACGAAGCGGCCGTCGCGGGTGAGCTCGTCCTCGCTGTTCGGTGGGTTGGTGTCCCCCGTGGGCGGCAGAGAGGGGCTGCCGGGGTCGTCGAGGATCTTGCCGATCCCGAAGTCGAGGAGCTTCACCTGCTCCTCGCCGTCGCGGTCGCGGACGATCATCACGTTGGCCGGCTTGAGATCGCGGTGCACGACGCCGACGGCGTGGGCTTCGCGGAGGCCTCGCGCGATCTGGCGGAACAGGCGAACGGCCTCGTCCCAGGGCAGCACCTTGCGCTCGACGAGGCGCTGCTGCAGCGTGCGCCCGCCGATGAGCTCCATGACCATGTAGAAGCGCGGGCGCCCTGGGTGGTCGGCGTCGGGTCGCGGGTCCTCCTCGATGGCGCCGTAGTCGTAGACGGTGACGATGTTCGGGTGCTGCAGCTTGGCGAGGATCGCCGCCTCCCGCGAGAAGCGCTTCTCGAGCACGGAGAAGTCGTCGCGCGAGGCGGTCGAGTCCTCGCCCTCCATGTTGCCGGGGTGCAGCAGCTTGAGCGCGACCTCCCGCCCGAGGGCCTGCTGCTCGGCGCGGTAGACGGTGCCCATGCCTCCCGAGGCGAGCCTCGAGACGATGCGGTACTTGCCCGCGATCACGGTCCCGAGGAGCGGATCGGCGACCTTCTTCGGGGACGGGGGCGGACCGAGTGTCTCGCTCACGGGGGAAGAATACCCCAGCACCTCGCGTGAGGGGCCTCTGCCGTCAGCCGCTCTGCGCGGCGGAGTTGCCCAGGATCTTCCCTGGATTCAGGATCCCGTGCGGATCGAGGGTGGCCTTGAGCGCCCGGAGGAGGGTGAGCTCGGCAGGGCTCCGCGAGTACGACAAGTAGTCTCGCTTGAGCAGGCCGATCCCGTGCTCGGCGGAGATGCTGCCGCGGTGTCGCTGGACGAGGTCGAACATCTGCGGATCGAGCCGCTTGGTGGTGGCGAGGAACTCCGCGCGGTCCATGGCGTCGGGCTTCATCACGTTGACGTGCAGGTTGCCGTCGCCCATGTGGCCGAAGATGCAGACCTCGAAGCTCGGGTACTCGGCGGCGACGAGCGCCTCGAGGTCCCTCGTGAAGGCCTCGAGCGCGGCCACCGGCAGGGCGACGTCGTTCTTGTGGGGCAGGCCGGTGGCCGACAGGCTCTCGGAGATCCCCTCGCGCAGGCTCCACAGTTCGGCGGCCTGGCCTCCGTGCTGCGCGAGGACGCCGTCGACGGCGAGGCCGTCCTCGAACAGCTTGGTCGTGAAGGCCTCGAGATCCTCCGCCGCCTCGGCCTCGACGAGCACGTAGTAGCCGTGCCGCTCGGCGAACGGGTCGCGCAGCTTGCGGTGCGAGAGGAGGCGGGCGAGGCAGCGATCGGAGAACACCTCGAACGCGGAGAGGGTGAACGGGCCCTTGCGGGCGGCGCGGAACAGCGCGACCGCGGCGGCGAGATCGGCCACCGCGAAGAGCATCACGTCGAGCCGCGCGGGCAGGCGGGTGAGCTTGAGGGTGGCCTCGGTGATCACGCCGAGCGTTCCCTCGCTGCCGATGAACAGCTGGCGCAGGTCCGCGCCGGTGTTGTTCTTCTCGAGGGCGCCGTTGAGCTCGAGCACCGTGCCGTCGGCGAGCACGACCTCGAGGCCGAGCACCCAGTTGCGTGTGAGGCCGTAGCGGATCACCTTCACGCCGCCGGCGTTGGTGGCGATGTTGCCGCCGACCTGGCTCGAGCCCTTGGAGGCGAAATCGACGGGCCAGGTGAGCCCGAGCGGCGCGCAGTGCTGGTGCACCTGCTCGGTGATCGCGCCCGCCTGCACGCGCACCGTCGCGCCGAGCGTGTCGATCGGGTCCATGCGGCGCATCCGCTCGAGCGACAGCACCACCTCGCCGTGCGCGGCGACCGCGCCCCCCGCGAGCCCCGTGCGCCCGCCCGAGGGCACCACGCCCACGCGCTCTGCCGCAGCGAGCCGCAAGAAGCGCGAGACCTCGTCGGTGGTCCGCGGCCGCACGAGCAGCGAGGGCGCGGGCGTGTGCACCTTGGTCCAGTCGCGCCCGTACTCGGCGAGCGTGGAGGGGTCGTCGGTGGCGAAGTCGGCGGGGAACCCCTCGAGTCGATCGCGGAGGCTCACAGGCATGCGACCCCGATCTTGGCCATCTCGGTCTTGGCGGTCTCGTCGTCCATGTACGACTTGGCCTGGAGCTGCTTGGCGGCGCCGTCGGCGAGGCCGCAGAGGGCCTTCTTGGTGGGCGCGGCAGGCTTCTTGGCGAGCTCGGCCAGCGCAGCGCGGAGCACCCCGATGGGGCGATCGTAGTCGCAGGTGCGGCGCGCCTCGTTGCTGAACTTGATGGCCTCGGGGTGCGGCTCGCCCGCGAGCCACGCGACGCCGGTCTGCACCTTGGCGCAGGACTTGTCGAGCGACTCGGCGAGCGCGCCGATCGACGCCTGGCTCGCGGCCTTGGGGAAATCGGCGACGGCGTCCTTGGCGGCCTTGTAGTCGGCGCGCAGCTGCTCCCACTTCTTGACGCTGTCGGGATCGCGGAACGCGAGGGGTCCCGCGCTCGCCACCCCGGCCGTCGCCGAGGTGGGGGCGGGCGGCTGGGTGGGCACGGGCGCCGGGGGCGCGGGCGGCTTCTCGGGGGTGGGGTTCATCGCCCGCAGCACGACCACGAGGCCGATCACCCCACCGATCGCCGCCACCAGCATGGCCCACGTGACGGCGAAGGTGCCGGAGCTGCCGCGGGCCATCAGGTGGTCACCCGGACGACTTCGTCGACGGTGGTGGTGCCTTCCATGACGCGATCGTAGCCCGCGCGGCGCAGCGAGCGCACGTTGCGCTTGCGCAGCAGCTCGCGGTACTCGCGCGCGGCGGCCTTGGTCTTGATCATGTCGCGGATCTCGTCGTCCAGCTCGACGAACTCGAAGATGCCGGTGCGGCCGCGATAGCCCGTGCGGTGGCACTGCACGCAGCCCTTGGGGCGGACGATCTTGGAGCCTGCCGGGAGCAGCACCTCGTCGGCGTCCCACAGGTCGCTGTCGAGATCGACGATCTCCTTGCACGCCGGGCACGCCACGCGCACGAGGCGCTGCGCGAGCACGGAGGTGATGGCGTTGGCCACGATCCACGGCTCGATGCCGAGGTCGACGAGGCGCACGATGGTCTCGACCGCGTCCGACGTGTGCAGCGTCGACATGACGAGGTGGCCGGTGAGGGCGGCTTGCAGCGCGATCCCCGCGGTCTCGGCGTCGCGCACCTCGCCCACCAGGATGACGTCCGGGTCCTGGCGAAGGATGGCGCGGAGGCCGCTCGCGAACGTGAACCCGGTGCGCACGTTGGCCTGGCCCTGCGTGATGCCGTCGATCTCGACCTCGATGGGATCCTCGAGGGTGACGACGTTGATCTTGGTGGTGTCGATCTTCTGGAGGAACGCGTAGAGGGTCGAGGTCTTGCCGGCGCCGGTGGGGCCGCAGGTGATGATGAGGCCCTGCGGCGCGGCGAGGTGCTCCTCGAGCCGACGCTGCACGTCGACCGCCATCCCGAGGCGATCGAAGGCGTGGATGCTCTGCTGGCGCAGGATGCGGAGCACGACCTTCTCGCCCTGCGAGGTGGGGAACGTGGACGCGCGCAGATGGGTGCGGGTCGGCAGCCCGACCTCGAGGGTGAGCTGTCCGTCCTGGGGGAGCCGGCGCTCGGCGATGTCCATGCGGGCGAGCACCTTCACCCGGGAGGTGACCTGCGACGCCACGTCGTTCGAGACCGGGCGATGGTCGATCATCGTGCCGTCGATGCGCAGGCGCACCTGCATACGGTCGCGCTTGGGCTCGAGGTGGATGTCGCTCGCGTTCACGTTGACCGCGGCGCGGACGATCTCGTCGAGCACGATGGTCGCATCGCCGTCGTAGGGTTGGAGCCGGGTCGACGACGGCCGCGATTGCATCGGGGCGGAACATACCGGGCCCCCATCCTCGCTGCCATTGTGAAGCGGTGGATACGGTGTGTCGAAATGGAGCCGAAATTGCGCAGAAACAGCGCGGCACGCGGCTCGCACTCCGGAGGGCTCATCGCACCTTCCCGCAGCCGACTCTCGTCGGCCCTTCGAGGTCCCCCCATGTCGATCGCCCGCACCGCCGCCCTCTCGCTCGCCGCCGCTTCGCTGCTCGTGTCGTCCGCCGCTCTGGCCGAACGTCAAGTCGGCGTGGACGTGAACGTGCAGGTCGGCGTGGGCGCGCCACCGGCCCCGCCGCCGCCCGCGCCTGCTCCTGGCCCCGTCTACGCGCCGCCCCCCGCGCCTGGCCCCGTGTACTCGAGCACCCCCGCGCCGGTCGCCGGCGAGCCGGGCTGGGTGCCGCCGCCGCCGCCGCGCCGCATGGAGTACGAGCACAAGAGCCTCACGCTCGACATCAACCCCTTCGCGCTGCTGATCGGTCGCGTCGGCCCCAACATCCAGATCTTGCCGACGCCGCACCACGCGCTGGTCATCAACCCGTTCTGGGTCGTGACGGCGGATCGCGCGATCCGGTTCCGCTCGGAGACCAGCTACAACGGCTCGACCACCACCTCGACCACGGAGTCCGAGGCCCGCTACGGCGGCTACGGCGCCGAGCTCGGCTACCGCTTCTACACCGCGAGCGCGAGCGCGCAGGGCTTCTACATCGGGCCGTCGCTGATCTTCGCCAAGTACAACTCGAGCGAGGACGATGGCTTCGGTGGCCGGATCAAGACCGATGCGACGCAGGTCGGCTGGGCGCTCGACGCGGGCTTCCAGAAGGTGTTCTGGAGCGGGTTCACCCTCGGCGCGGGCATCGGCCTCCAGGCGACGCAGGTGGACAAGGCGCTGGAGCGGTCGCACCCCAACACCTACAAGGCGCTGAACGGCGTGCTGCCGCGCTTCTTGTTCGCGCTCGGCTGGAGCTACTGAGGCACGCGTAGGGGTGGGGCCCTCTGAATGCGGGGCGAGGGCCCCCCGTCGATCCTCCTGCTAAGCTGCGTCTTCCTGGAGGATCCCCCTATGCACTTGCCCAAGTCCTTGTTCGCCGTCGTTGCATCCGTCGCCGTCGTCGTCGCTCTCCCTGCGTCCGCCTCGGCCTCGATCATCGACCTCGGCGCGCAGGCGGGCGGAGTCCGTCGCAACCTCTCCGACACGGACTACAAGACCGGCTTCGGCTGGGAGCTGCACGGCGAGTTCGCGATGCTGCCGCCGATCCTGATGGTGGGTCCCTACTTCGGCATGCAGACGCTCGAGCCCGACACCAAGCTCGCGGCCCAGAAGATCAACTTCCGCACGATCGGCGCGCACGCCAAGCTGAAGATCCCGCTGCCGGGCGGCATCCGCCCCTACGGGCTGCTTGGCATCGGCTGGGTGCACGGCGACTTCCCCGATCTCGTGGTCGACCTGCCCAGCGTGGCCGGGATCACCCCCGACAAGAACACGGTCTGCATCTCGCCCGCCTCCCCGAACCCGAGCAAGGCGGCCTGCAACATCCCCTCGGCCACCGCGAACTTCGTCGAGTTCAAGATCGGCGGGGGGCTCATGATCCAGCTCGGGGACTACCTCGCGTTCAACGCCGAGGTCACCTGGCGACCGACCACGGGCTACAAGAACGACACCTACGAGAACGCGCTGCAGGGGCAGATCGGCCAGCAGTCCAAGCCCTCGAACCAGCTGCCTCCGCCTGCGCGCAACGGCTACGCGTTCACCGGCATGGCTGGCCTGCAGCTCACGCTCTGAGCATGCGCCGCCGCGAGTCGTTGTCGGTCCTGGCCACACTCCTCGGCGGAGGGGTGGGCGCCGTGCTCGCGCGCCCTGTCCTGGCCGCGCCGCTCGACGACGCGCTGGCCGACGTCGCCAAGGCCCGCGCCTCGCTGGTCACGCTGCAGGGGCCGTTCGTGCAGGAGCGCACGCTGTCGCTGCTCGCCTCCAAGGTGAAGTCGACCGGCAAGATGTGGATGGTCCGCAAGGACAACCGCCTGCGCTGGGAGCTCGATCCGCCCGACGCCGCCGTCTACTGGGTGTTGCCGGACGCGCTCGCCTACCAGACCAAGCAGGGCAAGGGACGCATCGACAAGAACACCCCCGGCGCGGGCCCGCTCGGCGGCGTGCTCGGCGATCTCTTGATCCTCCTCGGCGGCGATCTCGCCACGCTCAAGGCCCGCTACGACCTCACGCTGGTCAAGCGTGACGCCACCGGGCTCGTGCTGCACGCGGTGCCCAAGGACAAGGCGATCGCCAAGAACACGCAGCGGATCGAGCTCACCCTCGGCAAGGATCTCTCGCAGCTCGAACGGGTCGTGCTGGTCGAGAAGGGCAACGACAAGAGCGAAATCACCTTCGGCGTGCTCACCAAGAACCAGCCCGTCGATCCGAAGCTCGTGGCGGGGCCCACTTAGGCTATCCTCGCGGGCTCCATGAACGGGGGCCTGGTCCAGCTCAACGAGGGCGCGCTGTTCGCGAACGACTTCCGGGTCGTGCGACCGCTCTCCGAGGGTGGAATGGGCGCGGTCTACGTGGCCGAGCAGCTGAGCACGGGCAAGCTGCGAGCCCTCAAGCTCATGCTCCCGCAGCTGGTCAACGACCCGCGCATGCGCGAGCGCTTCGTCCTCGAGGCCAAGGTCGGGGCGCGCATCGAGAGCGACCACGTCGTCGAGGTGCTCGGCGCGGGCATCGACACCGAGTACGAGGTGCCGTGGCTCGCGATGGAGCTGCTGCAGGGCGAGACCCTCGAGCGGCGGGTGGAGCGGAGCGGCCCGGTGTCGGTCTCGGAGCTGGTCGAGATCTTCTCGCAGCTCGGGCACGCGCTGCACGCGGCGCACTCGGTCGGCATCGTCCATCGCGACCTCAAGCCCGAGAACGTCTTCCTCTCCGTGCCGCGCCGCGAGGGCGTACCGTTCACCGTGAAGGTGCTCGATTTCGGCATCGCCAAGATGATGGCCGAGCAGAGCACCCACACGACGCAGGCCATCGGCAGCCCGCTGTGGATGGCGCCCGAGCAGGGCAACGTCGAGGCGAGTGTCACCCCGGCGACGGACGTCTGGTCGCTCGGACTCCTCGCGTTCTATGCGCTCACGGGCACTTATTTCTGGAAGGGCGCACACGCCGAGACGCCCAACCCCATGAGCATCGTGCTCGAGGTCTGTCACGACCCGTTGCCCTCGGCGAGCGAGCGCGCGCGCCAGTGGGGGGCACCGCCGCTCCCGCCGGAGTTCGACGAGTGGTTCTCGCACTGCGTGGTGCGGGATCCGAGCTTGCGCTACCCGGGGGCTCGCGAGGCGAGGGCGGAGCTCGAGCGGATCCTCAAGCCGGCCACCAAGCGCCAAAAGGCGCTCCGAGAGGCCCCGACGGGCGAACACCCTACCTTCGGACAGGGGGCCTCCGGACAGGGCGCTCGTCCGGCGATGGAGGCGCCCGAGCTCGATCTGCCGAAGCCGGTGGTGAAGCCGCCGCCCACGCCGAAGCCCGATCCGCCGCCGCCCGCGCCGCTCGTCATCGAGACAGCGGAGCCTGTTGCGCGCATCTCCCACCCGCCTGCGTCGAACCCGCCCACGTCGGCGCGCACCGTGAGCTCGCCCGGGATGGCGGCGGTCGTGCCCCCC
Organism: uncultured Polyangiales bacterium; assembly: GCA_964624885.1. GTDB lineage: Bacteria > Myxococcota_A > Polyangia > Polyangiales > JADJMO01 > JADJMO01. The sequence goes on from CAZUZY010000083.1 coordinate 23,344, forward strand.
CGCGCCTCGGGGGTGTCGTCGCCGGGTATGCCGGCGGTCCGTCCGAGCGCGCCCCCTGCAGGTCGACCGCTCGGGATCTCCGGGGTGGAGCGCCCGAGTCGGCCTTCGCCGATGCGTTCGACCGCGACGATGGTGTCGACCGAGGAGCCGGCCGGCTTGCCGTGGAAGTGGGTGGTGATCGGGCTCGTGGTGTTCGTCGCGGGGCTCGCGGTGGCGCAGCGGCTCTTCTGGACGCGCAAGACCCCGGAGCCTGTCGCGAACCTCGTGCCCAGCGCCGATCCCTCCGTCAAGGCCGCGCCTTCGGCGAGCGCACCGCTCGGGCCGTGCCCCGCAGGGATGGCCCGCATGCCCGGCGGTGAGCAGCTCGAGAGCTTCTGCATCGATGTGCGCGAGGTCACCGTGAAGGACTACGGCGCCTGTCAGAAGAGCGGCAAGTGCACCGCGGCGAGCCCGACGGGCAACTGGGGCGCAGTGACGCCGGAGGAGAAGACGCAGCGCAACGGCTCCTGCAACGGGGCGCGGGCGGATCGCGCGGAGCACGCGGTGAACTGCGTGGATTTCACGCAGGCCGAGGCCTACTGCGAGGCGCAGGGCAAGCGCCTGCCGACCGAGGCCGAGTGGCAGTGGGCGGCGCACGGCGGCGGCGCGAAGTGGAGGCACCCGTGGGGCAACGAGCAGCCCGACATCCAGCTGTGCTGGTCGGCGTTCACCAAGCGCACCAGCACCTGCGTGGTGGGGTCCTACCCGAAGGGCGCCAACGGGTGGGGTGTGCTCGACCTCGAGGGCAACGTGCGCGAGTGGGTGTCCACGGGCGCCGGCAACGACCGCACGCTGTGTGGGAGCGACTGGACCGACAAGATGGACAGCCTCGCGACGGCGGGCGGCTGCGGACAGGCACCGCGCTCGAGCAAGGCCAGCTTCGTCGGCTTCCGCTGCGCGCAGTAGGGGAGGGCCTTCAGTTCACGTCACAGTTGGCGAACTGGACGAAGGTGCTGGCGGCGCCGCTGGAGTTGATTCCGCACGCGCCGCCGAGGTTGCGGTCGTAGACGTAGTCACAGGCGAAGGTGGCCTTGAAGCAGCCCTCGCCCATCGTGCAGCCCGTGTTCTCGTTGACGGTGACCGTGCAGGCCGGCTGTCCCGTGACCTGGCGGTAGCTGTTGCCGCCGGGGGTGAGGACCGTGAGGCTCGTGGTCGTGCCCTTGGTGGTGGAGGCGGTCCCGCTCGTGACCTTGCTCTTCGGGTCGAGGGTGCCGGTGAGCAGCAGCGAGCCGCGCGTCGCGCTCCCGACCGTGAGGTCGAACGAGGACGCGCTGATGGAGCACTTGACCGTGGCGCCATCGGCGTTGTCGAGGATGAGCTTGTAGATGGTGGAGCCGTCCGGGTTCTTCTCGGTGGACTCGACCGCGATCTTGAGCTCGGTGCCACCGTCGTTGCACCGCTCCTTGCACGGCGTGACCGCGCCCGCCGTGTCCTTGCAGACCGGGGTCTGCAGGCGCAGCACGGCGCCACCGCTCACGGTGGGCTTCGGATCGTCCGAGCAGCTGGCGGTGAGCACGGCGACGGCGACGAAGGGGAGGAGACGGGCAAGCGACATAGGCGGCGACCTCGGGGAAAGGCGAACTCCGGTAACGTACCTAACGTTTCCGCGTTGGGCCACCAAGAGCACGGATAGGGGGCCCTAGGGCCTGTTTCGGCGCACTCGGCCGCCCGCGCTCGCACGGAACTTCGCGCACGCCGCGCAGGCTCGGTACGATCGGTGGGTCGTGCCGCCGCAGGTCCGTCGAAAGCGCCCGTGGACCCCGCGTCTCCCGCCCGGGGACGACGTCACGTTGCAGCTCGCCATCGGCCGGGAGCTCGGGGTCGGGCTCGAGCTCTCGGGGCCTCTCGCGCTGGGGCCGGCGCTGCTCCTGCACGCGCGTTCACGCCTCCTCGGGGTCGGCTTCCCCCTCGACGTCAGCGGCGGCGTGGAGCGCTTCCGCCACCGCCGCACGGCCCTCGACGCGGCCGAGATCGCGCTCGATCACGGGCCCGCCGAGCGTCTGCTGTCTTCGCTCGCGGGGGACCTCGTCGCGCCGGGACCCGCCGAGGTGCGCCTTGCGTGGCCGGCGCCGGTGCTCCCCGACAGCGATCCCACCGACGCGCCGCACGACCTCCGCGTGTTCGTGACGAGCGCGGTGGTGCGCGGCGACGGCGCGATCGACCCCGCGATCGTGGCCGCCGATCTCTCGGTCGGGGCCGTGGGTACAGGCCTCACCATCACCGCCCATCGACTGCGTGGGCTCGGCCTCGGCCGCTCTCCGCTCGTGGTGATCGGGGCGCTGATGGCGCGGCTCGCGCACCGCGTCGGCGGGCGCGCCCACGGGCTCGTGCTGACCCTCCCCGACCCGCTGCGGGGCGACGTTCGGCTTGAGGGTCAGGGGCAGATCGTTCGCTCCGGGGATGCGCAGGAACCCGTAGGTGACGACCTTCTCCCCCGACAGGGTGCGGCCGGTG